>JAMPHV010000007.1 GCA_023663265.1 Bacteroides sp. | reverse complement strand
CCCTTTTCCTCGCTTTGAAAGTTGTTTTAAAATATAAGTCGGTATTCCGTTTTTTTAAAAGTGCAGGCGCTTAGAATTATAACTGCCGATGTTCTATAATGCTTTTTTAGATTTATCTAAGGCTCATTCTGCTTTTTATTCAATGCTTATTTTCATTTTCAAATGTGTGCTTTTCTTTTTGTCATAACAATTTCTCCATTTTTTGCTTTTAATTTTTGGGGAAACTTAAATTTATTTTTGTCTCCCACCGAAAAAAACGACTGCTTAAAAAGCAGCCGTCTTTTTTATCAGCAAAGCCTACAGGCTCCACCCAACTAATACTACCGTAAAAACAAGCGTATCATTCGTTGTCCTGGAGAGCGTCGTAGCCCTCCTCGCCCGTTCTTACCTTCAAAACGTTTTCAACGTCGTACACGAATATCTTTCCGTCGCCGATCTTACCGGTGTAAAGCGCGTCCTTAGCCGCTTCGACGACCTTTTCAACAGGCACCTTGCACACCACTACCTCTACCTTTACCTTAGGCAGCAGGCGCGGCTCCATGGGAACGCCGCGGTAAAACTCGGTGGAGCCCTTCTGCATGCCGCAGCCCATGGTGTTCGTCACCGTCATGCCCGTGATGCCTATGCCGTCAAGGGCTGTTTTAAGCGCCTCGAACCGCTCCAGCTTGGTGATTATCTCGATCTTGGTCATCTTCACGTCGCCCGCGGGAACCGACGCAGCCTCGGCGGGCTTATGCTCGATCGCTACCGATACGCCCGAGGATTCCAGCGTGTTAACCTCGCGCTCATGGTTAGTGGAGCCCTCAACGTGCATAGCGGGGATAAAGTCCGCGTAGGAGGAGATCAGACCGTGCTCGGTGGAATCGAGACCCACTACCTCCTCATGACGGGAAACACGAAGACCTATGGTCTTTTTGATGACAAGGAACAGTACCGAGCAGGTCAAAGCCGTCCAGCCCGCAACCGCCGCGAAGCCGATAAGCTGTATGCCGAGCTGCTTGAAGCCGCCGCCGTAGAACAAGCCCGTTATTCCGTCCTGACCGCTGCCCGTGGCGAACAAGCCTACCGCAATCGTTCCCCATATACCGTTGAGGCAGTGGACCGCCACGGCGCCTACGGGGTCGTCTATCTTAAGCTTATAGTCAAGGAACCAAACGCCGAAGCAAACCAACAGTCCCGCCACGGCGCCTATTACCGCGGAGCCCAAAGCGTCAACATCGGCACAGGGAGCCGTTACCGCCACCAAGCCCGCCAAGGAGCCGTTGAGAGTCATGGACACGTCGGGCTTTCCGTTCTTTATCCAGGTAAACATCATCGTTACGCAGGTCGCAACGGCGGGAGCGATAGTTGTGGTAAGGAATATCTGACCCAAATGATCCGTGCTGTCCGCCGCCGCTCCGTTGAAGCCGTACCAGCCGAACCAAAGAATAAACACGCCCAGCGCGCCCAGCGTCATGGAGTGTCCCAAAATAGCCTTGGGCTTTCCGTCCTTTCCGAATTTTCCGATACGGGGACCCACCATTTTCGCTCCGATAAGAGCCGCGATACCGCCCACCATATGTATGGCGGTGGAGCCCGCGAAGTCAACAAAGCCGAGCTGAGACAGCCAGCCGCCTCCCCATATCCAATGAGCCTCTATCGGATATATAACAAGGCTTATGATGCCCGAGTAAATGCAGTAGGAGGAAAATTTCGTTCTCTCCGCCATGGCGCCCGAAACGATGGTAGCCGCAGTAGCGCAGAACACAAGGTTAAAAACGAAGTTATGCCAGGGGAAATTGTTGAAATCGGTGAATATCCCCAGGTTGGGAAGTCCCACCAATCCGAACAGCGCGTCCTCCCCGCACATCAGCCCGAAGCCCAAAAGCGTAAAGGCTACGGTGCCGATACAAAAGTCCATAAGGTTCTTCATAATGATATTGCCCGCGTTCTTCGCCCTTGTGAAGCCGCTTTCCACCATTGCAAAGCCGCACTGCATAAAGAACACCAACGCCGCGCCTATCAAGAACCACACGCCGGTCGTACCGAAAATTGTCGAGCTTAACGCCTCATTGACCGCTTCCGTTATATTGGTCGTTTCGGCGATTAAGCGTAAGCTTACTGCTGTCATATAAATCAGCCCTTTCCTTTGCGGGGTCATTCCCCAAAATATAAAAATAAAGGAGCCTCGGTACACTTCTCTTTCCCGTGTACTAAAGCTCCTTTGCTCTACATTCAATATTATAATCGTTTCATTCGTATTTGTCAATAGATTTTTGCAAGTTTTTGATTTAAAAATTGCATTTTGTTGATAATACACACATTTTCTTCACTAAAATAACAGTTTTTGCAATTTTATTGAAACAAATCCTGCAAAAACTGCTGCTCAAGGTCTGTTGCATAGAGTCTCAAAATAAGGAAGTCCGTTTTTTACTCCCATGGTGATATCGGCTTTGATCCTTTCGTTCCTGCATTTTATCTCATAGGCTGCTGGAATGGTGGAGCGCAGTCTCATCACAAGCCCGAGAAGCGCTCCCTTTTCCGTAAAGCCCCTCGGGGCGGCGATCCAAATCCCGTCTCTGTCAAAGGAAACAACGATCGGCACCGCCGTTTTATTTCTTCCCTCAAGCTCGGCGCTTATATAATAGTCAAACAGGCTGTCTATATCGGAGGAAAGTCGGTTGGGCGCGTCGAACAGCGTTATAAGCTTTCCCGTCAAAAGCGCTCTCTGCTTCTTGGTATCCTTTAGCTTAAGCAGCGCGCATATACTGTACCTGTCCGTTTCGACCGAAAAAGCCTCGGTCAGCGCTTCCGCTTTTTTGTAAATCAACATATTTATAACCGTTTAAAATTACAGGGCGTATCGTCGTTAAGTCTCCCGAGGGACGGCTCGAACAAAACGCCGTTTCTCGGCTCCAGCCCGTAGCTGTAGGTGTTCTTTACGGCGATCTGGGTAAAGGCGGAGGCTCTGTCCATTGCAATGGGGAGACTGTCGCCCAAAAGCAGGCTGCCTGTCAGCACGCTTGCGAAAATATCTCCCGTGCCGGGGTAGCTTGCGGGAACATAGTCGCAGTCCACCCGCCAAAAGCCGCCATGCTCGCGGTCGCAGCCCACGTTGGCTATTGCTCCCTCCGTAAGGGGGACCCCAGTTATGACCGCTATCCTAACTCTTTTGCAGAGCCGCGCGAGCCAGCTTTTCGCCGCGCCCGCCGTCAGCTCCACGGGAAACTGCTCCCCAAGGAGTATCGCAGCCTCGGTAAGATTTGGCGTTATAACGTCCGCCACGTCCGCCAGCTCTCCCATGCGCCTACACAGCTCGGCGGTATAAGTGCGGTACGGCTTGCCGTGATCTCCCATTACGGGATCGACTATTTTAAGGCTGTCCTTATACGCCGAGAAAAATTCAAGGCAGTGATCTATCTGCTCCGCCGAAGCCAAAAAACCGCTGTACACCGCGTCGAAGCCTATCTCTAATTTTTTGTACTGAGCAAGAGCGGGACTTATATAATCGGTCAAGTCCTTTATGACTACGTCCTCGAAGCCCCCCGTATGTGTGGACAAAACTGCGGTGGGAACGGGGCAGCACTGTATCCCCATACTGCTCAGAACGGGTATTATGACCGCTAAGGAGCAGCGCCCGAAGCCCGACAGATCGTGTATCGCCGCCACTCTGTGCTGATTTTTATTTATCATAATCTCAGTTGACCTTTTCTTTTTTCCGCTCCATAGCGGGGATAAGGAACATTCTTTCCACCACCGCGGCGGGCTGAGGCTTGCTGTAAAGATATCCCTGTATGATATCGCAGCCCAGCTCGTTCAATATATCCTTCTGCTTCTCGGTCTCGACGCCCTCCGCCAATATTGTAAGGTCCATAGCCTTGCCCAGGTCCACAATGGCTTTCGTGATCTGCCTTGCGGTGTAGTTGGTCTCGATATCGTAAACAAGGCTCCTGTCGATTTTCAGCAGATCGATCGGCAGTATTTTAAGCGAGGACAGGGACGAATAACCCGTTCCGAAGTCGTCCATCGAAATAGACACGCCCAGGTCCTTCAAGGAATTCAGAATACTTATGGTCCTGTCTATATCTATCATTGCCATGGTCTCGGTAAGCTCGACCTCGAGACAGCTCGGGTCAACTCCCGATTCTGCCAGCGCGTTCTTTACCGAGGCGACGACGTCGGTCTGATAAAGCTGCGCCTGAGACATATTTACGCTTATCTTAATGGGGTCGTAGCCCTTTTCCTGCCACATTTTGTTCTGTATGCACGCCTGGAGCATGCCCCATTCGTCTATTTTGGTGATAATGCCCATTTCCTCTGCCACGTGTATAAATTCGTTGGGCATTATAAGACCCTGTGTCTTGTGGTTCCAGCGCATCAGAGCCTCCGCGCCCACTATCTCGCCCGTTTTTATGCTTATCTTAGGCTGATAGTACAGCTCAAGCTCGCCCAGCTTCAGCGCCTCGCCGATCTCGTGCTCGACAATATCGCGTCCGCTTACCGCCTTTTCGATCTTCGAGTCGAAGAAGCAGCATATTTTACCGGGTCTCCTCGCTCCGCTGAAAAGAGTAACGCTCGCCTTGTTGTATAGGGCGGAGATATCGTCCGCTCCGTCATAGAAGCAGGCGCCCGCAATAAAGCTGGACTGTTCCTTAAGCACGGCGGGCAGCGTCTCGTTGTTGCAGTAATTTTCAACCACGATGCCGACCTTTTTCAGCAGCGCCTCTACCGCCTCCTCATCGCCGCACTCAAGCATAAGCGCGTAATCCTCGACGCCCACCTTTCCGACCACCGCGGCATCTCCCGCAACTCTTTCAAGAGTCTCCGCATACAGCTTTGAAAGCGTATCCGATACCTCTATCCCAAAAAGCATGGAAATTTTTCTTAACCTGACCACCTGTATGCAAACCAGCACAATGCCGTTGACTTTATCCTTGCGGCTCGTCAGATACTCCTCGCCCTCGATCATAAAGCCGTTGCGGTTAAAAAGCCCCGTTACCGTGTCGCGCTGGCTGTCCTTGAAAGCCTCCTCGCGGTTGAGGCGGCTTATGGTGGTGTCAAACATCATGCCAGTGCGCAAATTCCTGTAATCTATTGCGCCGTTGTTATACTTACATTCAATGGTATAGGTATGATAAATTCCCGTTATCGTCTTAACGGAAGCCTCAACGTAAAGCGAATCGCCCGTTCCCGAAAGGAAAAGATTGAACTGCCGCTGAACGTCGAGTATATCCTCCTTTTTTACCAGCGACAGGAACTGATCCAAATAAATAATATCGGTATTTTCAAAGCCGAGAAGCGCACATATTCGCCCCGAGGTCTTTATGTACACGGAGCTGCCCTCGGTGACCAGCGATATCAGCGAAGCGTCGGCGTTGGCGGAGGCTGTTTTTATATTTTCAAATTCCTCCAGAAGCTCCTGTCTGAGCTGGTCGTTCGCCTTTCTCGAAACGGTTTCGTCCGTTATGTCCCTGCCCAGGGAATAGACCCTTGTTTTTCCGCTCGGCAGCGTCACCGACACGCTTTTCCAGTGTATAAGCCCGCTCATGCCTCCCGACGAGTAGTATTCTGAAATTACTCCGCTTTTCCTTACCGCGTTGACGCAAAGGGAAATACCGCCCTCCTTGCCCTCTATGTCGGAGCCGAATACGCTTTGGATATAATTCTTGTCGGGCGTTATCCCGCAGTTGAAAAGCAGCTTTTTAAGACTTTTGCCGAATTTAAGCTCGGAAAAGTCCTCCGTCCACTCCATTCTGTAGTCAAAAACGCTTTCGGAAAGCTCGTCAAAGCGAAGCCTTTCCGTTTTTGCGCTCGACAAAGCGAGCCACGTTATTATGACAGACACGGCGAGCCCGACAAACAGCGCTGCCGATATAATTATCAAAGCAATTTCCATATTATGCTTCCTTTTTTATCCGAAAGGGATATACATTTTCTCTCATAATAATTTTACCATAAATAAAACCTAAAATCAAGACTTTTTTGCCACTATTAACGAAGCTGTAACCAAAAAATCCGATTTTTTTCTGTGCATAATAACAAAAAAAGGGGCTGTAAAAAAACTATCTCAAAACAAAAAAATTGATAATTGACAATTGATAATTGATAATTGTCAATTATTATGGAAAAACACGACCCATTTCAATGGATCGTGTTTTTTTACAGCCCCAATAATGTCATTTAGATGGATTATCAGCTTAATCCACATTTTCCTCAATATACTTAACGATATCGCCGACGGTCTTGATATTCTCGACTTGATCGTCGGGTATCTCGATATCGAACTCCTCCTCAAAGCTCATAACAAGGTCTACGATGTCAAGGCTGTCCGCACCCAGGTCGTCCTGAATAACGGCGTCCATGGTAACCTTGTCCTCTTCTACGTCCAACTGATCCATAATAATAGATCTTACCTTTTCAAATACCATAATAATTTTTCCTCCAGTGAATTTTTTAAACGGAAGCTTAAGGCTATTCCTCAAACATTCCGATTTTTCTGAATTTATTATACCTATTTTCGAGCATTATGTCAATATCCGTTTTGGAAATTCTTGAAACCGACTCGGATAAATATTCGGCAATGTTCGACGCGGTGAGCTTCATATCGCAGTGCGCGCCGCCTACCGCCTCCGAAATAATTTTATCGCAGACCCCGAATCTTACCAGGTCCTCCGCCGTGATCTTCATAAGCTCGCAGGCTTCCTTTTCCCTGCCCGGGTCCTTCCAAAGTATGGAGGCGAAGCCGCGGGGCGAAATGACCGAATACAGCGCGTTCTCCAGCATAGCCAGCTCGTCGCATACCGCCAGCGCCATCGCTCCTCCGCTTCCCCCCTCTCCCAAGACGACGGAAATAACGGGAGTGCGCAGGGTCATAAACTCCATTAAATTTCTTGCAATGGCTTCGCCCTGACCTCTTTTTTCCGCTTCGATGCCGCAGAACGCGCCCGGAGTGTCCACAAGACAGATAACGGGTCTGCGGAACTTCTCCGCCTCCTTGGCGAGCCTTAACGCCTTGCGGTAGCCCTCGGGGTGCGGCATGGAAAAGTTGGTCCGCTTGTTTTCCTCTATGTTCCTGCCCTTGACATTAGCCAAAACTGTAACGGGCACGCTGTTCAAGGTGGCGATCCCTCCGATAACGGCGTGATCGTCTCCGAAATGGCGGTCTCCGTGAAGCTCCAAAAAATTATTGAAAATAACAGGAATGTAATCGCTCACCGTGGGACGGTTTTTATGCCGTATCAGCGCAAGCCGCTCGGTAGCCGTAAGCTTGTTCATTTACTTTCCCATTCTCCTTTCGATTTGTACGGTTTCCTTCTCGTAATTATGCAGCTTCATGATCCTCGCCAACGTTCTTCTCATCATGGTCCTTTCCACGATCATATCCGCAAACCCGTTTTCTAACATAAACTCCGCCGTCTGAAAATCGTCGGGAAGCTGCTGCTTGATGGTGTCCTGTATTACCCGTCTCCCCGCAAAGCCCACCAACACCTTGGGCTCGGCAATTATAATATCTCCGAGACTGGCAAAGGAAGCCTCCACCCCGCCCGTTGTAGGGTCGGTTAGAACGGTTATGTACAATTGCCCCGCCTTGCTGTGCCTTGCTATCGCGCCGCTGGTCTTAGCCATCTGCATAAGGGACACTATGCCCTCCTGCATTCGCGCTCCGCCGCTGGCGGTAAAAAGAACGACAGGCAGCTTGTGCTCTGTGGCGTACTCAAAAAGTCTTGTGATCTTTTCGCCCACCACGCTGCCCATGCTTGCCATCATAAAGTTGCTGTCCATAATACCGATAACGCAGCGGTACCCGTGGATAAGACACTCGCCCGTCACCACCGCCTCCTTGGTGTCGCACTTTTGCTGCATCTCGCGGACCTTTTTTTCATAATCGGGAAAATCAATGGGATTCTTCCCCGTCATATTTGCGTCAAATTCCCTAAAGCTGTCCGCGTCCGCCGTCATGCTCAGCCTATCCTGCCACTTAAGGCGGGCGTGATAGTTGCAGGCGGCGCAGACCCTGCGGTTTTTCTCAAAGTCCTCCATATAAACCACCGTACCGCAGCGCGGGCACTTAAACAGCAAATCTTGAGGTATGCTGACGTTTTCGCCGCTTTCCTCGGTCTTGTCCGAGGTCTCCTCGTTAAAACGCGCTTTTACCACCTTAAAAAGATCTTCAAGCATTTTTGTCGCCATTCCTTTCCGCTATCTTTTGGTAAGGTCCTTACGGTTAAGAAAGCCTATGTCAAAGTCTCCTCTTTCAAAATCCTGGTCTCTCAGAAGATTGAGCTGAAAATCAACGTTTGTGATTATTCCCTCGATAAGAAATTCCGAAAGAGCGACCTTCATTTTCTGAATAGCCTCCGTTCTGTCCCGTCCCTTGACTATGACCTTCGCTATCATACTGTCATAGTAGGGAGGTATCTCGTAGCCCTGGTACACAGCCGTATCTATGCGAACTCCGAAGCCGCCCGGCATATGCAGGGATTCTATCTTTCCCGGACAGGGTCGGAAGCCCTTTGCGGGGTCCTCGGCGTTTATGCGGCACTCTATGGCGTGTCCGTCCAGATGAACGTCCTCCTGCTTAAAGCCCAGCTCTTGCCCGTAGGCGATCTTGATCTGCTCCTTTATGAGATCAATTCCCGTGACCATTTCCGTAACGGGGTGCTCGACCTGTATGCGGGCGTTCATTTCCATAAAATAGAAATTCCTGTCCTTATCCACAAGAAATTCCACCGTACCTGCGTTGGTATAGCCGCAAGCCCTTGCCGCCCTCACAGCCGCCTCGCCCATTTTTTTTCTCAGTTCGTCGGTCATTATCACCGAGGGACTTTCCTCAAGCAGCTTCTGATTCCTTCTCTGACAGGAGCAGTCGCGCTCCCCTAAGTATACCACGTTTCCGTGCTCGTCCGCAAGGAGCTGTATCTCGATATGTCGGGGATTTACGATAAATTTTTCTATATAAATGTCGTCGTTGCCAAAGAACTGCTTAGCCTCCTGCTTTGCCGCCAATATCTTTTCCTCCAGCTCGTCCTCGCTCTCAACGTTGCGTATCCCTCTGCCGCCTCCGCCCGCCGACGCCTTGACCATAACGGGATAACCGATCTCCGCGGCTGCCCGCTTAGCCTGCTCGATGCTCGTTATAACTCCGTCGGAACCGGGAACAACGGGGACGTTCGCCTCTATCATTGTTTTTTTCGCGTTGGCTTTATCCCCCATAGCGTCCATGGCGTTGGCAGTGGGACCTATCCATTTTATCTTGCATTTGTCGCAAAGCCGCACAAACCCGCTGTTTTCAGCCAAAAAACCGAAGCCCGGATGGATAGCCTTCGCTCCCGTGATCTCACAGGCGGCGATGATCGCCCGTGAATTGATATAGCTGTCCTTGGTTGCCGCAGGACCTATACAGACCGCCTCGTCCGCGATCTGCGCGTGGAGGGCGTTTTTGTCCGCGCCCGAATACACCGCCACGGTCTTTATCCCCATTTCACGGCAGGCTCTTATTATTCTGAGGGCGATTTCCCCTCGGTTAGCTATAAGTATTTTACTGAACATCAGTATACCTCTGTCTTTTTAATGATCCGCGATCACTTGATCGCAAAGGTGATCTCGGCGGAGACCGCTTTTTCTCCGTTAACGGTGCAGACTCCCTTTCCAACGCCTACGGGACCCTTGACCTTGATTATTTCGACCTCGATCCTCAACAGGTCGCCGGGGACCACCTGTCTGCGGAACTTGGCTTCCTTGACTCCCCCGAAAAAGCCTATTTTTCCCTTGTTTTCGGGCAGGGCGAGCATCGCCGCCGCTCCCGCCTGCGCCATCATCTCCAGCATAAGCACGCCGGGGACCACGGGATAATCGGGAAAATGCCCCTTGAACCAAAACTCGTCCTCTTTCATGTGCTTCAAAGCAACTACCCTTTTGCCCTCCTCCATTTCCTCAATGGTGTCGATAAGCAAAAACGGATCCCTGTGGGGGATTATTTTTTTTATTTCTTCCTGCGTCATTAAAGACATATCGTTTTTCCTTTCCTGCTTTCTTGATTTCCCGATCGTACCGCCGTCAGTCCAGCCTAAACAAGGGCTGGTCAAACTCTACCGATTCGCCGTCGTTTACGTATACCTCCGCCACCGTGCCGTCAAACTCGCTGGTGATCTCGTTCATCAGCTTCATGCTCTCGACGATGCATACCACTCCGCCCTTGGACACCCTTGAGCCTACGCTTACAAAGGCGGGCTTGCCGGGTGCGGCTGCGGCGTAAAACGTTCCGATAATAGGCGACCTTATTATTTTTCCGCCGACGGTCCCGTTGGTCTCGGAAACCGTGACCTCCGTCTGCGTCTTGACCTCTGTGCTTACTGTCGGCGCCGTCATGCCCATGGGCGGCATCGGCGGCATTGGCGGTCTTTTGGAAAGTCTTATGCGAAATTCGTCCGTTTCGACCTCCAGCTCGTCAAGCTGCCCCTTGTTTACCTGCTCGGTAAGGGCGTTTACGGTTTCGAGAAGCTCTTTTCTATCCATATCGTTTTCCTTTCAAATAAAGGCTGATGCGCCTTTACGGTAATTTATCGGTTTTCGGCGGGCAAAAAGCAAAGGCTTACGTTATGTCCGCCGAAGCCCAGAGAATTGCTTACCGCGCCCGTGATCTCCATTTCGCGGTTCTCTCCCTTGCAGTTGTCAAGATCACATTCGGGGTCGTCGGTCTGCAAGCCTGCCGTAGCGTGGACCAAGCCGTTTTGCATCTGCAAGCATACCGCCACCGATTCAACGCCGCCCGCCGCGCCGAGAAGATGTCCCGTAAGCGACTTTGTGCTGTTCATTGCGAGCTTTTTGGCGTGCTCGCCGAAGGCAAGCTTTACCGCCGCCGTTTCGGTGCGGTCGTTGAGCTGGGTCGAGGTACCGTGAGCGTTGATGTAGTTTATCCGTTCAAACGGTACCCCCGCTTCCTTAACAGCCTGCTCCATAGCCCTTGCTCCGCCCTCTCCGCTCGGATCGGGAGAGGTCTCGTGATAGGCGTCGCAGGTAGCGCCGTAGCCGGCGAGCTCGGCGTATATCTTGGCTCCCCTTGCCTTGGCGTGCTCGTATTCCTCTATAACAAGCACTCCCGCGCCGTCCCCCAGCACAAAGCCGCTTCTTTCCTTATCAAACGGGATCGAAGCCCTGTTTACGTCCGTGCTCTTGGTTATGGCGTGCATATTGTTGAAGCCCGCGAAAGCGAAGCCCACTCTGCAAGCCTCCGCGCCGCCCGCAAGCATAACGTCGGCGCTGCCGTATTTTATCGCCCTAAAGGCTTCCCCCACGGCGTGCGCTCCGCTGGAGCATGCGGAAACGGGGCAGTAGTTGATCCCCTTAAAGCCTGTTTTTATGGCGACGGTGCCCGCCGCCATATTGCCGATCATCATGGGGATAGTGAAAACGCTTACCCTCTGATTGCTTTTATTATGATAGTTCAATATCTGCTCCTCGGTGGTGTGAAGTCCGCCGATACCGCTTCCGATGATCACGCCGCAGCGGTAAGGATCAAGGTCCTTAAAATCGCTGCCGCTGTCCTCCAACGCTTTTTTTGCCGCGTACACCGCATACTGCGACAATATGTCTATGCGGCGCCTTTCCTTTTTGTCTATATACTCCGAGGGGTCAAAGTCCTTAACGTCGGCAAAAACGTTCAGCTCCTCGCTCTGATCGGGAAACCAATTCCCGAGAGTAAAGCCGTGTTTTCCCGCCTTGATGTTTTCCCAAAATTCGCCTACCGTGTTCCCGATGGGGCTGACTACGCCCAAACCGGTTATAACCGCTCTTTTCATTCGTTGCTTTTCCTTTTCTTCAAACTTTTATTATACCGTATTGTATACTATTGTATCATCTTTCTCTCTATCCGTCCGTATCGCCCGAGCCTATCACATGGAAAGCCCGCCGCTGATCTCTATTACCTGTCCCGTTACATAAGAGGAATCCTTTCCCGCAAGGAAAGAAGCCACTCCCGCTATCTCCTCCACGGAGCCGTAGCGCCGCATGGCTATCATATCCAGGATAGCCTTTTTCTGCTCGTCGCTCAGCGCGTCGGTCATGGGAGTGCTGATAAATCCGGGAGCAATGGCGTTTACGTTAATGCCCCTGCTGCCCAATTCCTTTGCCGCCGACTTGGTCATGCCGATGATCGCCGCCTTTGAGGCGCTGTAATTGAACTGTCCCGCGTTGCCGTGAAGCCCCGCCACGGAGGACATATTTATGATCCTGCCGCTTCTCTGCTTCATCATCACGGGAACCACGCATCTCATCATATTGAACACGCTTTTCTGATTTACCGCAATGACAAGGTCATAGTTTTCCTCGCTCATTCGGGCGAGCAGACCGTCCCTTGTGATACCCGCGTTGTTGACAAGAACGTCAACGGAGCCGAAAGCGTCCTTGATCTCCTTGACCATAGCCTCCACCTGTCCGCCGTCGGAAACGTCCGCGATGTACCTTTCGCATTTTACGCCCAAAGCCCTTATCCTGTCCATAATATCGTTGTTTTCAAAGGACCTTTCGCTGATGTCGTTCAGCGCTATGTCGAAGCCGTCCGCCGCCAATCTAAGCGCGATAGCCGCCCCGATACCTCTTGCCGAGCCTGTTATAACCGCAACTGCCATTTTTGTTTTTTCCTTTCTGCTTTTTTACTTATTGAGCAGCTCTTCCGCTTCCTTGAACATTTCCTCTATCATATCTCCTGCGGGCTCTGTTTTCTTGACCATGCCCGCTATGGCGCCGCACAGGAATGAGCCCTCCTCCAAATTTCCGTCCTTGACCGCTTTCCTTAACGAACCCAATGTGATCTCCTCGAACGCCTCGGGAGTAAGCGAGCCGTCTCTTTCTCCGTTAGCCAGCTTCTTTGAAAACTTGGTCTTGACATTGCGGCAGGGGTGACCTGTATACCTGCCCGTTACTATGCTGTCGGTGTCCTTGGCGTCGATAACAAGCTGCTTGTAGGTGGGGTGTATCTGACACTCCTCCGCCGCCAAAAATCTTGTGCCGAGCTGAACGCCCTCCGCGCCCAGCATAAAGCTCGCCGCGATACCTCTGCCGTCCGCGATTCCGCCCGCCGCTATAACGGGTATCTCCAAAGCGTCCGCTACCTGCGGCACAAGGCACATGGTGGTATTTTCACCGATATGACCGCCGCTTTCGGTGCCCTCCGCGACCACCGCGTCCGCTCCCGCTCTCTCCATTCTTTTGGCGAGAGCCACCGAGGGCACTACGGGGATCACCTTTATCCCCGCGTTTTTCCACTCCTCCATAAATTTCCCGGGGTTTCCCGCGCCCGTAGTAACAACGGGCACGTTCTCTTCAATAACAAGCTTTGCCAGCTCCTCCGCGTTGGGGCTCATCAGCATAATATTTACTCCGAAGGGCTTGTCTCCCACCGCCGCCTTGGTTTTCCTTATCTGCTCACGGAGATAATCTATCGGCGCGGAGCCGCCCGCAATAAGCCCTACGCCTCCCGCGTTTGAAACGGCGCTCGCAAGGGTGCTTTCCGCTATCCACGCCATGCCTCCCTGGATAATGGGATATTTGCAGCCCAAAAGCTCGGTTATTCTTGTTTTTAAGGTAGTCATTTTTTCCTTCCTTTCCTATGTCGCCCGTTTATCGGAGCTTTTTCAAAATACCGCTTACCGCGGCGCGCATAGATCAAAACGTCAAAGCTCCAGATAGATCGAGCCGTAGGTAAGACCCGCTCCGAAGCCCACCAATACCATTTTATCGCCCTCCGCGAGCTCTCCCGTTCTGTTCAGCTCGTCAAGAATGGTGGGAATACAGGCGCTCGAGGTATTTCCGTGCTTGTCCAAATTGATATATATCCTCTCCTCGGGAATATCCATGGATTTAAGCGCGGCGTTTATGATCCTTATGTTAGCCTGGTGCGGTATAACAATATCCACGTCGGAGCTTTTAACTCCCGCCTTTTCGCAGACCCTTGCGAAGCTGTCGGACATGGCGTCAACCGCGAAGCGGTAAACCGCCTTTCCGTCCATTTGCAGGAACTTGTTTTTTGCTTCGGTGTCAAGCTTTTCGTGTACGTCCTTGTCGTAGCTGTCAAAGCCATCTGCGGGAAATTTTCCCGAATACTGTATACGGCAGTACAAGGCGTCCAGCATATCGCCCTTTGCGCCCATCACGCTGTAAAAGGGCTTATCGGCCGCCTCGGCGACGACGGCTCCCGCTCCGTCCCCAAAAAGGAAGCAGCTTGCGCGGTCGGTATAGTCAAGCTGCCTTGTAAGAAACTCACTTGAAACCACCAGCACCTTTTTCACGTCCCCCGTGCACAGATACCGTCTCGCCATATCGAGAGCGGTTATAAAGCCCGTACAGGCTGTGTTTACGTCAACGCAGGCGGCGTTTGAGGCTCCTATAAGATTCTGCACGAGACAGGAGGTGTTGGGGTAAAAGAAATCGGTCGAGCAGGTGGAAAGAATGATAAGGTCGATCTCCTCGGCCTTGACGCCCGCGTTGTCCAAGGCGTTCCGCGACGCCTCCGCAGCCATTTGGAAATTCATTTTTTCAGTTGAATAAAAGCGCTGCTTAATGCCCGTTCTTGTGTATATCCACTCGTCGGAGGTATCGATAAATTTTACAAAGTCGTCGTTTGTTACCGTTGTGGGCGGAATATAGCTTCCCGTGCCCAAAATTTTAATGCCGTTCATATTTTTTCCTCCGTAGTTTTCAACAGGCTGCATTTTGTGCTTGATTTTATTATAAAAATAGTATATAATAATTTTGTCGCCAAAAAACGAAAGCTTCAAAAAAATACCATTCACTATATTTTACCTCAAACGACAGCCCTTTGTCAACATTATTTTTAAATCGCGGCTTAAAAAAAAGCAAAAATTTTTTGATAATTCGGTTATTTGCCGTTTTAAGAGGGGTTTAAGCGTTTTTTGTACAATTTTAACAAATTTTTAAAAAAACATATACAAGCCTATAAAAGGAAAGGAACAAAAAATATGAAAACCGCATTTTTATTCTCGGGACAAGGCTCACAGTACCCCGCTATGGGAAAGGAGCTGTTTGAGCTCTGCCCCGAAAAAGCAAGGACCGTCCTCGAGACCGCCGACAGAATACTGGACTTCGACGTGTGGCAGGCGATCCAAAACGGCACCGCCGAGGAGCTGGCTCAGACAAGAGTAAGCCAGCCCGCAATCTTCACCGTCTCGCTTTTGGCCTTGGCAGCGGCAAAAGAAAAGGGACTGGAATTTGAGGGAGCCGCAGGTCACTCCTTAGGCGAATACGCAGCAATGGTCGCCGTCGGAATGCTCTCTCTCGAGGACGGTTATACCGCCATAAAACACAGAGCCAACGCCATGGACAAGGCGGCTAAGGCTAACCCGGGCGCTATGGCTGCGATAATAGGGCTTCCCGCCGAAAAGGTGACCGAGATCTGCGACAGGGTAAGCTCGGAGGGTGATTACGTCGCTGCCGTAAACTTCAACTCTCCCGTACAGACGGTCATCGCAGGCACCGCGGAGGGCATAGCGAAAGCCTCCGAAGCCGCAAAGGAGGCGGGAGCAAGACGCGCAATGCCCCTGGCGGTATCGGCGGCTTTCCATTCCGAGCTTATGAAGTCCGCCGCCGAGGAGTTTAAGGAAGCCGTAAAGGGACTTGAATTTAAGACCCCCACGGTAAAATTCTATTCCAACGTTATCGGCGCGGAGCTTACCGACTTTTCCGATATGCCCTCTCTTATGGCGAAGCACATTTGCTCTCCCGTCAGATTTACGGAGGAGCTTAACGCCATGAAAAACGACGGCTTCGACAGCTTTGTCGAGCTGGGTCCCGGAAAAGTGCTGACGGGACTGGTGGGAAAGACCCTCAAGGAAGTGAGAGCGGTCAATATCGAGAACGCCGACACGCTGAACGCCGCTTTATGCCGATAAAATGAAAGGATAATTTAATATTATGATAAAACGCTACGATCTTATAGGCTTCCCCTTGGGGCACTCTCTTTCGCCTCAGATACACAAAAGGCTTTTCGAGCTTTCAGACGTCGAGGCGGATTACAGGCTCACCGAAATAAAGCCCGAGGAGCTTCTCGGAAAATACGATTATTTAAACGGCTTAAACGGCTTTAACATCACTATCCCCCATAAGATTCCCATAATAAAATTCTGCGACGAGCTGTCCGAGGGGGCAAGGCGCTACGGCTCGGTCAACTGCGTCAAAAACGAAAACGGAAAGAGCTTCGGCTTCAATACCGACGTTATCGGCTTTGTCAAGTCGGTGGAGCAGCTCGGCGCGTCCTTGGCTTCAAGGGTCTGCCTGCTGGGCTGCGGCGGCGTGGGCAGAATGATGGCGATAGAAGCCGCTTATCAAGGCGCGGAGCTGACTATTGCGGTTCGCGGGGAGGACGTCGAAACCGCTCGGGGCATCGAGAGCGAAATAAAGGCTGCGCTGCCCCAAAGCAAAACAGCGGTAATACTGCTGTCAGAAGTTAAGGGCGGTTATGACCTGGTCATAAACGCAACTCCTCTCGGAATGTACCCCAAAGCTGAAGGCTCGGCACTCAAAAAAGAGCAGCTTAAAGGTGTGACATATCTTTTTGACGCGGTATACAACCCCGTAGAGACCACTATCTCAAAATACGCAAGGGAAATGGGCGCGGAGGTCTCGACGGGCATGGCGATGCTGGTGCTCCAGGCGGTAGCCGCCCATGAAATATGGGACGGCTCCGAATACGACCGCGGCGATATAGAGCAGCTTATAAAAGCTACGGAAAAGCTTGTGTAACGAGGTTATTTTTATGAAAAGCATTTATTTATGCGGCTTTATGGGCTGCGGAAAATCCCATGTGGGGAGACGGCTTTCCAAAAGGCTCAATATGCCCCTTGTGGATTTAGACGAATACATAGTGCAAAAGGAAAAGCGCAGTATCCCCGAGATATTCGAGCAAAGCGGAGAGCCCTACTTCAGACAGCTTGAAGCGGACTGTCTCAAGGAGCTTTCCGACGGCTACATCGTCGCTACGGGCGGCGGAACGCTTATAAACGAAAACACCGCAAGGTATGCGAATATGCACGGAATAACGGTTTTTCTCGACGCGATCTTTCCCGTATGCTACGGCAGGATAAAAAACGACGCCAACCGTCCTCTTGCGGTGAACAACACAAGGGAACAGCTTGAAGCGATCTTTAACGCGCGGCGCAAAATATACAAGGCTCATTCCGCCGTTACCGTCAGAGCGGCGGGAACAGGCTCGGCTATCACGGCGGACGTTATCAGAAAGGTAAAATACTACTCAAAAGGTATTAAAAAGCCAAAGCCGAGCCTAAAAGGCGTTAATTACGGCAAGCGCAGGACAGACGGCGAAAGCCGCAAAAAATATCAAGATTCTCGAAAGGAAAACAAATGTTAATCTACAACGCCAAAATATACACCATGTCAAAATACAACACGCCCGACTGCGGCTATATCGAAAACGGCTATGTGAAAATCAAGGACGGCAAAATAGAAAACGTGGGCGATATGTCCTATCTGCGCGGCGAGCCCACCGACGGGGACTTCGACGCGAATGGCGCCAACCTTTACCCCGGCTTTATCGACTGCCACACCCACCTTGGAATGTGGGAAAACGGCATGGGCTTCGAGGGCGCGGACGGAAACGAAATAACCGACCCCGCCACCCCTCATCTCAGAACGATAGACGGCGCGAACCCCAACGACTATTGCTTTACCGAAGCGGCAAGAGCGGGCGTTACCACCGTTTTGACAGGCGTGGGAAGCGCAAATCCCGTAGGCGGAGATTTTATCGCCCTAAAAACCTGCGGGAGCCCTCGAATAGATAAAAGAGTGCTTCTCTCCCCTGCCGCGATAAAATTCGCGTTGGGTGAAAATCCGAAAAGGTGCTATAACGACCGCGACGAGACCCCCACCACCCGCCTTGCCACCGCCGCCATAATCAGAGAGCAGCTTTATAAAGCCAAAAGGTATATGGAGGACACAGAAGCCTACGAAGCCTCCAAGGGCTCCGACGACGAGAGCACAAGACCCGACTACGACGCGAAATGCGAAGCCCTTATGCCCTTGCTGAAAAAGAAGGTCAAGGCGCATTTCCACTGCCACCGCGCCGATGATATCTTCACGGCGGTACGCATAGCGGAGGAATTTTCCTTGGACTGCGTAATTATCCATGCCACCGAGGGCAGCTTAGTCGCCGAGGAGCTTAAGGAGACAGGCTGTCCCTGCGTTGTGGGTCCCGTAATTTGCGACCGCTCGAAGCCCGAGCTGAACAACCAAACCGTTGAAAACGCCGCAAGACTTTACAATGCTGGCATAAAGCTTGCGATCTGCACCGACCACCCCGAAAACCCGATACAATACCTGCCGCTGGGCGCGGGCGTCTGCATAAAGGGCGGCTTGGATAAGTCGGCGGCGCTTGCCGCCATTACGATAGCTCCCGCCGAAATCGCGGGGATATCCGACCGAGTGGGAAGCATAGAAGTCGGTAAAGACGCGGATCTGTCAGTGATCGACGGCGAATTTTACGACGTTTTGAGCAAACCCAAGCTGGTACTGATAGACGGAAAGCCCGTTGATCTTAATTAGGAAAGGAAGCCGAGCCGAAATGAAAAAAATAGCCAAAATACCCGTAACCTTTGAAAGCAGGCTTTCGAGCGAGGAGTTTGCCGAAAAAGTGGAAAGCGAAATAGCGGATCAAGAGGAAAACGTTACCTACGCGGAAAAGGGTCGGCAGATATTTTACTGGGAAATCTTGGGTCCCGACAGCTACAGCCTTAAATTCTACCACAGCTACAAAAGCGATATGTGCGACACCGCATTTTTCGGAACGGTACACAAGGGGTTAAGCGGCTGTCAGCTTGACGGTCACATAAAAAAACCCGCAGGCATATGGGCGATCTTTTGGATAATAATCGCCGCGGCGCTTCTGATACTTTCCGCCTTCAGCGTTGCCATACTGCTTTCCGAAACGCCCGAAACGGGGCTGATACCCGTTTTTTTGCTTACGCTTGTGCCTGTTGCCTTTGTGGAGGTAAATCTGCTGATGTTCGACAAAAAAAGGCTCAAATCGATAAATGAGTATTTAAGGGAATTTACCTCCGCCGAAAACACGGACGTTTTGGGCGAGGAGTTGGCGGAGGACGAAAGAGACTGATCATTACGATTCGCCGATGAAAGGAATTTTAAAATGAGAGAGATCAACGTTTCGGAAGTAAAGAATACCGTCGCAAGGCTCTGCGAGGAGTCCAACCTTTTTCTCCCCGATAAAATGCAGGAGCTTATAAACAAAGCTGCGGAAAAGGAGGAAAGTCCTTTGTGCAAAAGCGTTCTTAAGGATATTTCCGACAATGCCGACTGCGCGCGGGAGCTGGGAGTTCCTATCTGCCAGGATACGGGAATGGCGGTCGTCTTTATAGAGATAGGGCAGGAGGTGCACTTTTTCGGCGGCGATCTGTACAAAGCGATAAACGACGGCGTTGAAAAGGGCTATGTCGAGGGAAGGCTTCGCCTTTCCGTGGTGTCCGACCCATTAAAACGGGTAAACACCAACACCAACACCCCCGCAATAATACATACCTCGATAACAAGCGGCGACAGGATCAAGATAACGGTTGCTCCAAAGGGCTTCGGAAGCGAAAATATGAGCGGCATGAAAATGTTTACCCCCTCCGCCTCAAAAGAGGATATAATAGATTACGTGGTTTCCGTTGCGGACAAGGCGGGCAGCAACCCCTGCCCGCCCATCACGGTGGGAGTGGGGATAGGCGGCGATTTTGAATATGCGGCTTACCTTGCGAAAAAAGCTCTTTGCCGCGATTTTAGGGTCAGAAACGCCGACCCGCTTTACGCCGAAATGGAGGAAAAATGTCTCAGCGGCATCAACGCCTTGGGAATAGGAGCCCAAGGCTTCGGCGGAACGCAGACCTGCCTTTATGTAAATATAGAGCAGTTCCCCACTCATATCGCGGGTCTTCCCGTAGCGGTAAACATCGGCTGCCATGTTACGAGGCATAAGGAAGCGGAGATTTAGGATAATATTAGAAAAAGTCGGTTCAAAAAGCGGTAAAACCGCTTTTTGAACCGACTTTTTTAATTAGCGTTTAATTTTTCAGCCTTTTAATGATCTTATACAGCACCGTGTTTTCGCAGACCAAAGGCGACTTGTGGGCAAAAAACACGATCCCGTTGCAGGGAGCCTTTATTTTCTCTGTCACGTTGTTTTCGTAAGGGTCAAGCACCTCCGCCATAATTTCTCCGCGTTCCACCTCGTCTCCCGGGTGCTTTATTCTGCGGTATATCCCGCCCGAGGCTGATTTAACGGGCATAAGAGCCTCCTCCTCAAGAATGGTCGCCATATATCCGCCGTGGCACTGGTGCTTGATCATGCCCATTCTTGAAAGGAACCTTAAAACGGAAGCCACCGCCAGATCGGCGCTTGCCTCGTCAATATTTTCCGTCTCGTTGGTATAAACGGAAAAAGCGCTGGTGCCGTTTAACTGCCAATTATAATTTAAAGTGTTCTTGTCAAAGGGTCTCGGGTCTCTTTTTACCACGTACGGCAAGCCGAAAAGATTGGCGAGCCCCGTGTTTTCTTTTCCCGTCTCCATCATTCTGACATGAGGGATAAAATCGCCTTGAATGTAAAAGGAGGCGAACTGGATCCCGTACTGATAACCGCTTACCGCCTCCAAAACGCGCGCGGCTATGCGCCGAGTAGGCTCGCCGTCGGCGATCCCTGGAAAATCCCTGTTGATATCCCTGTTGTCGCTGCTCCAAAAGCGCTTTCCTATATTCATTGAAAACGGATTTACGCAGGGAATAACGGTTATGCGGTGACCGTAGCTTATACGGCATTGCCTTTCGAGCTCGCTCAACGCCTTTATAAGCTTTGAGCAGACATAAAGCTGCTGTATTTCGTTTCCTCTTAACGCGCCCACTATGCAGCAGGATTTTTCGCCCTTATTAAAATGGTACGCCCTAACGTTAAAATCTCCCCGATACGCCGACTCAAATTTATAAACTGTCTCCTTTGTCATCTTCCGCCTCCGAGTATTCTCGCGATCAAGCTTCCCGACGTCACCACGGGATATTCTCTTAAGGTGAACACCATTCCCGACACGGGGGAGAAAATTTCTTCCTCTACCTCGCCTGTGTATACGTTCAATATATCGCCAATGCGGTCGCCCTCGCAAATGCCGATCCAGTGGCTTATCGCGGGCATAAACACTCCGCTTTTATCGCAGTGTATTACCGTTACCTCGCCGTCGCTGGAAACTATGGGGTTGGACACCTCGCCTATTTCGCCCGTCCATATCCCCAAATCGGACATTATCGCAAAAATACCGTCAAGAAGCTGTTCGCCGTACTCCTTGGTGATCCTCATTCCCGCGCCCATTTCCACCACAAGGCACGGCGTGCCGCTGCCGTTCAATTCATACGACAGAGAGGAGGGCTTTACCGCCGAGCTGCTGCCCACCCATACAAAGTCGCAGTTTAGACGTTTTGCGTAGGGCAAAAGCCTTATCTCCTCCTCCGCCGAAATTCTTACCTGAGGTATTTCCCGCAGGAAAATATCGCTGGAATGTATGTCTATGCAAAGGTCCGCGCCCTTTATGTCCTCCAGCACCCTTTCAGCCATATGCTCCCACGGAGAGCCGCTTTCGCTTCCTGGAAAAATACGGTTCATATCCAGCTCGAACATGGGTATCTGTCTGGTCACGGCGTCGGCTCCCAACGGATTAAGCATTGGGTAAACGTCCACAACGCCGTTAAGGTCGGCATATCCTCTGCTGATCCTGCGTATAAGCTCATAGCATACGTACTGTCCCTCTAACTCGTCGCCGTGGATACCCGTAACTATCGCAATTCGCTTTTTTCCCTCCGCTCCGTCCCTCGGTACAAGACGGTTTTTCTTTATTACCGCCTTTTCATCGACCGAAAGGGTACAGGAAGCCACTGTCTCCAGCATATTTTCAACCAATCCTTTCTTTGCGGATCATTCCCGCGACCCGATATAGTTCCATGCGTCCTTGCACATCTGCTCGATGCCCCGCTCCGCCTTCCAGCCAAGCTCCATGTTCGCCTTGGCGGGGTTGGAGTAGCAGGCTGCCGCGTCGCCCGCGCGCCTGTCCGCGATAACGTAAGGCACCTTGACGTCGTTGACCTTTTCAAAGGCGTTAATGATCTCGAGCACCGAGTAGCCCTTGCCCGTTCCGAGGTTGTAGGGTATCGCGCCCTTGTTCTTTCTTACCGACTCTATCGCCGCCAAGTGACCCTTTGCAAGATCGACAACGTGTATATAGTCTCTCACGCACGTCCCGTCCGCCGTGGGATAATCGTTTCCGTACACCGACAGGATAGGATTTTTCCCCGCTGCTACACGAAGAATTATGGGCATAAGGTTGTTGGGTATTCCGTTGGGGTCCTCGCCTATCTTTCCGCTTTCATGAGCGCCGATAGGATTAAAGTATCTCAACAGGGCAACGCTCCAGCGGTCGTCCGCTTGGCACAGCTCCCTGCACATATTTTCAATGATCAGCTTCGTGCTGCCGTAGGGATTGATGGCGGACAGAGGGAAGTCCTCGGTCACGGGCACCTTTTCGGGAATGCCGTAAACGGTGGCGGAGGAGCTGAACACCAAACGCCTGCACCCAAATTCCTCCATGACTTCCAACAGCGAAAGAGTGGAATCTATATTGTTTCGATAATACATAACGGGCTTCTGACAGCTCTCTCCCACCGCCTTATAACCCGCAAAGTGTATTACCTCCTCGATAAAGCATTCTCTGAAAATTTTTCTCAGCAGCTCCTTGTCGGCGACGTCGCCCTCATAAAAACCGAAGCCCTTTCCCGTAATGTCCTGTATAGCGTTAATAACTCCGGGCTTTGAATTATAAAAGTTATCGATAACGATAACGTCCTCGCCCGCTTCCAAAAGCTCCACAACAGTATGTGAGCCGATAAAACCCGTACCGCCTGTTACTAAAACTGCCATAACAACCTCCGAAAAATTTATTTTAGCTTATTTTTAGTATACCTCTATTTAAGGAAAAAGTCAATATTTTATCTCAATTTATCTCGTCCTCTTCTTCAAATGCTCCCCCTTGGGCTTTCTCAGCGCCTCCCTCGCAAGAAGCAGTCCTATCCCCTCGGCAAAGGAGCAGACGCATACGGCGGCAAAGTGCGCTATGCCGTTATCTATGAACAGGCGCTCCAGCCCCAGCGCCTTAGCCTCTCCCCTAACGGCGATGATCGTGACGGGGTGTATTATGTAAACGATAAGCGCAAGGTCGCTCATATATCTTTTGCGCTTTCCCTTGAACCGCAGCAGCGATCCGAATAAAAACCGCATAAGCGGCACAAGAAAAACGTACATGCTGTCGTGCCGCTGTACTCCGAGCTTACGCAGAATAAGAGCCTCGGCAAGCGTCAGCGCAAAGAAAAGGACGGCGCATACGGCTTCCGCGCCCGCCTTTTTGCCTTCGCTGCTTCTTCGCTCCCTTTCCGAGGCAATGCCGCCCATAAGCATAAACAGCGGAGCAAAAAATATCCCGTTCCTTGTGTGATCCGAAACGGTAAAAATGAAGCCGTATACAGCCTTTACGGGCTCTATCCCCGTAATGAAGCCGTAATAGCTGTCGCCGAACAAGCCGACGGCATACAAAAGCAAAAATACGGCAAGGGCTCCTTTATACCCCGCCCTCCTTACCGCAAAAAACGCGGCTGCCCCGCCCAACGCCGAGGCGGGAAGATACCACAGATGATAAAAGGTCCCGTCGAAAATTATATCCTTTAGTATATTGAAAAACAGATCGCCGCCCGAAAAATAGCCGTTGTAAATATTGGCGGGCAGGTACAGCAGAACGGCGGCAAAATATATCCAAAGCGTCTTTTTTATAAATTTTTTCAGCCTTTTAAGGTCCGCGCAGCCCTCGGACAGCAGAAAAAAGCCGCTTGTCATAAAGAAAAACGGCACCGCAGTCCTTGCGATCACCCGAGTAAGGATAAAATCGCCCAAGGGAAAATATGTCTCCAAGGGGGAGGTATGTATCGTTATAACAAGGACCGCGGCTATAATGCGAAAGACGTCTATTCCTTTATATCCCGTATTTTTCATTTATTTCGGCTATATACTCCTCCAGCGCGAGCCCGCGTTTTTCCATAATTTCAGCGTGAGGCTTTCCCACATAGCGGAAATGCCACGGCTCAAAGGCTATCCCAGTGATATTTTCCTTGTCCCGAGGATAACGCTGTATAAAACCGTACTCCGCGGCGATTTCGCGAAAGGCTTGGCATATTCCCTCAAAAGGAAAATCGGGTCTTATAAAGTCTATGCTGCCGCTTTTCAGCGCCAGGTCTACTGCAAGCCCCGTCTGATGCTCGCTGTGATCGGGCAGAGCCACATATTTTCTTGTGAACTCCTCCCCGTTTTCGGATAGAGACCTTGTGTATATCTCCTCCTGCTCCCGCCTTGAACGAAATCCGCTCACCAAAACTATCCTGTCCCCCGCGCCTATTTTTTTAAGGGCTGCCCTTAAACAAAATGCGGCTTCCTTTTGCAGAAGCACCCTCGGCGCGGCTTCAACAAGAGCCGCGCTTTTATTGCCGCTTATCCCGTGCTCGGCGTTTACAAGTATCAGACTGCCGCCGTAAATTTCTTTTCGTTTCATTTCAAATGCGTCTCCGTTATTTTCTCCAAAGTTTCCTCAAAGGACAGCCCTATCCCCCTCATCATATTGGGAAAGCGGCTGTGAGCGGTAAAGCCGGGTATAGTGTTTACCTCGTTGAAAACTATCTCGCCGCAGGGAGTAAGGAACATATCCACTCTCGCGAAATCCGAGCAGCCCAAAAGCCCGAATATTTTCACGGCGGCGCTTTGTATTCTTTTTTCGGTCAGACTGTCTATCCTTGCGGGCATATGTATTTTTGAGGTCTTTAAAGCGTATTTTTCCGTATAGTCAAAAAAATCGCTCTCCAGCTCTATTTCGTCCACTCTTCCAACGATGGGATCGCCGCTGCCTATAACGGCGCAGCCCACCTCGAAGCCCTCGATACGCTCCTCGATCACCGCCTCGCTGTCGTAGCAAAAAGCGAGCCTTAAAGCCTCCCGAAGCTCCTCCGCGCTTCCCGCCATGCTTACGCCGAGGGAGGAGCCTGCTCTTAACGGCTTTACAAAAACGGGATATTTCAGCGGGTGCAAAGCTTCCGCCGTCTCCCGACCCGAGGAGCGCTTTATAAGC
Organism: Bacteroides sp.; assembly: GCA_023663265.1. Lineage (GTDB taxonomy): Bacteria > Bacillota > Clostridia > Oscillospirales > Ruminococcaceae > Ruminiclostridium_E. The sequence goes on along the minus strand of JAMPHV010000007.1, from coordinate 35,175 downwards.
GCCGATTCGGGGACCCTTATCCCTGCGGCTCCCACCAAGGCATGAGCCCTGTGCTTGTCCATACAAAGGGCGGAGGAAAGCGCCGAACAGCCCACCGTCTCTATCCCCGCAAGCTGAAGCAAGCCATGCACGCTGCCGTCCTCTCCGTTTTTTCCGTGGAGAACGGGAAAGGCAAGGTCCAGCTCCGTAAAGACGGTCCCGTCCTTCCCGAGCTCTATCAAGCCCCTTTTGCTGCGGCTCAGCGAGACCGTGACGGGAATAAGGCTTTCCCTGTCCGATTCCCATTGATCCCGACGTATATTTTCATAGCTTCCTTTGTATCGGTACCAGTCGCCCTTTTTTGAAATGCCTATCGGTATAATATCCAGTTTCTCCTTGTTAAGCCCCTTTAATACGCTGTACGCCGATTGCAGCGACACCTCGTATTCGCTTGAACAGCCGCCGAAAAGCACCGCTGTTTTCTTTCTTTCCATTTTTTAAGCTTCTCCTTTTACAAATATATTCTCGGGAACAGGGTAAGTGATTTCGCATACGTTTCTGTAAAGACGGCTTACTTTGCTTTCCCCGCTTTTTTTGTTTGTCTCGGTCCGATCCACGGTACATTCCAAAAGTAACCTCCCGTCTTTTTTAACGTAACTCTTTTCCTTGTTGAAAACGCTGTATTCAAGCTCCTGCTCGCCGTCCGAAAGTATGCGCCCTCTTATCCGCTCCCGATCGTCGAAATCGATAATTATCTGAAAGGTGCTGTCGGTGCCGTTATACGCTTGAAGATCGAGCCAGCCCTCGTGGACCGTGGCGTCCGTACCGCAGGGAAGCTCCTCCGAAGCGGAGGGAAAGGCTTCTACCGTATGCGGATGCCTTTCCGTTATCTTTAACGGGGTGTGCAGAAACAGCCAAAACAGCAGATTGCTTAGCTGACACAGTCCGCCGCCGTAGGCGCCCCGTATTTTCCCGTCAGCCCGTCTCTGTAGGGTATCTTCTTATCCGCGTCCCTTGCCGCCCACCAAAAGGAAAAGGTCTCCCCGGGTCTTATCAGGATATGGTCTATTTTCCCTCCTGCCAGTCTGAGATTGTGCGCCTTGTTGTACTGATACCGTATATCGAAGCCGCTTTTCCGATTTATCATACAGCAGGAGTATTCGTAAAGCTCATAGGGCAGAACGTCGGGGAAAATGCTCTCCGCGCGGCGTACCCCGTCCGTCCTCATCTTAAAATAAAAGCATTTTTTTCTCTGCCACAGGCGCAGCGGGAGCAGAAAAGGAAATATCTGAGTCAATCTTTTTCTTGCCATGATCCGTAAACCTTCCAAAAAAATATAACGCTTTCGTTTTGCGGTGATCACATTCTACCACAAAAGAAAGCGTTATTTATTTGTTATTCCGAAAGAAAAACCGAATTTTTTCTTTAAAAATTCTTACGATTATCTGACAGATTTAATGCTGTCGGGAACGGTAACGGTAAACTCTATCGTTTCGTCCTCGCTGCTTGCTTTAATGCTGCCGCCGTGAAGCTCGACGATCTTTTTGGCTATGGCAAGACCCAGACCCGCGCCGCCCTTATTGGTACCGCGGGAGCTGTCCAAACGGAAAAACTGTTCAAACAGCCGTTCCAGTTTTTCGGGCGGAATGGTTCCGCCTCGGTTGGTTATGCTTACCGTGACCGAGTCCCCGTTTCGGCATGCGTTTATATCTATAGCGGTGTTCTCATAGCTGTAAAACACCGCGTTGCGCAGCAGGTTGTCGAAAACCCTCTGAAGCTTGTCCGCGTCGCATTTTACCGTTATGTTCTCCGCGGCGTTAAGCTTGTAGGAAAGATTTTTTTCGGCAAGCATGGGCTGAAACTCGAACGCCGACTGCTCGAGGAGCCTTGTTAAATTAACGCTGCTGTATGACAGCTCTATGTCCGTGAGATTGAACCTTGTTATCTCGAAAAACTCGTTTATCAAGTCCTCTAATCTTTGCGCCTTGTCAAGAGAGATACCGAGATATTTTTCCCGAAGCTCCTCCGATATCCCCGGCTCGTCTCTGAGAAGGGTAAGATATCCTATAACGGAGGTCAAGGGGGTTTTCAGGTCGTGCGCCAAATAAACGATAAGGTCGTTTTTTCTCTGCTCCGAGAGCTTTGCGTCAAGGGTTCTTCTTTCAAGGGTGCGCTTCACCGAGTTGAAGCTGTCCTTTATCGCTTCCATTTCCTCGGGAAAGTCCGCCTCGCTGTAATTGTCGCGGAGCAAAAGATTGAAGCTGCGGCTCACAACGTCGGTGAAATACGCGTCGTACCGCCTTATGCACCGTTTAAAGCTGACGGTTATTACGATAAATACCAATATTACATAGTACAGAAAATCCCATTCCCTGATCCGATGATATATCTCCACGGCGCTCCAGTAATCTATGCCGAAGATATTCGAGACCGTATCCGCGAAAAAATTGCCGAAATACCCGCGCAGCAGATAATAGATGAAAAACGAAGAGCTCAGCGCTGCCGCGGAGCCGACGGCGGAATATATGAAAAATCGGAGCGCAAGCTTTCTTTCAAACTCCGCGAAGCCCTTTTTTTCCTTTTTATTTTTCAATTGTATACCCCACTCCCCAAACGGTTTTTATGAACTTGGGATTTCTCGAGGGCTCCCCCATTTTTTCCCTCAGCCTTGCGATATGAGCCATGACCGTGTTGTTGCTGTCTAAGTACTTTTCTCCCCATACCGCCTCGTACAGCTCCTCTGAGGGCACCACCCTGCCCCTGTGCTCACACAGATACCACAGGGCGGAAAACTCTATCGGCGTAAGGGTCAGCTCCTTTCCGTAAAGGCTGCATTTATGGTTGTCCCTGTTTATGACAAGTCCGTTGAAATCGAACTCGCTGACCGTTTCCTCTCTGTCTCCCGTGCCGTTATACTTTACGTATCTTCTGAGCTGCGCCTTTACCCTCGCCGTCACCTCCAGCGGATTAAAGGGCTTTGTTATGTAATCGTCCGCTCCTATGGTGAGCCCCATTATCTTGTCCGCGTCCTCCACCTTTGCGGTAAGCATAATAATGGGATAATAGTATTTTTCCCTTATTTTTCGGCAAATATGAAAGCCGTCGATATCGGGCAGCATCACGTCCAGCACCGCAAGGTCCACGGGATTGTTTTCGGCAAAGCGCAGGGCTTCGGCGCCGCTGTAGAATTTGCATACCTTATAGCCGTCGTTTTGCAGATATACCTCTATAAGGTCCGCGATCTCCTTCTCATCGTCAACTATCAGTATTGTTTCGCTCATTCGACCGACCCCGCTTTTTCTTTTTTTCTGTTTTCTATTTTAACACAAAGCCCCCGCGATTTCAACAAATTTTAAGCTCCCGAAAACAATTGTAAGAAAATCGTAAGAAATACCGGCATAAAATGTTTTGTGGAATTTATACAAAAAACAGTCCCAAATTTAGACGCCGCATATGCTCCCCTTTATATTGACAAAAGGCAAAAAACGCAATATAATATATAAAGCTATTGAAAAAAACACAAGATATTGTGAAGACAGGTTTTTAGCTTAACGAAAGGAATTATCAATGATAACGAAGATTCAAAAGAGAGACGGCAGGACCGCTCCGTTCAGTGTGGACAAGATCACCGACGCTATTTACAAGGCGGCGAGAGCGGTAGGCGGCAACGACTATTCCTCGGCGGAGGACTTAGCGGAAAAGGTGTGCGAGGAGCTGGAAAAGAGCAATTACAGCAGCGCCAACCCTCCCACAGTCGAAGAGATACAGGACACCGTCGAAAAGGTGCTGGTGGAAAACGGACATGCGAAAACAGCCAAGGCATATATCCTTTACCGCGCCGACAGGACCCGTATCCGCGAAATGAACACGGGGCTTATGAAGATATATGAGGATCTGACCTTTAAGCCCGCCATAGAAAGCGATATGAAGCGCGAAAATGCAAATATAGACGGCGACACGGCCATGGGCACCATGCTTAAGTACGGCTCCGAGGGCGCAAAGCAGTTCAATGAAATGTACGTTCTCCCGCCCGAGCAGTCCAAGGCGCATATTGACGGCGATATACATATCCACGATCTCGATTTCTTTACTCTTACCACCACCTGCTGCCAGATAGATCTGATAAAGCTGTTTAAAAACGGCTTCTCCACGGGTCACGGCTATTTGAGAGAGCCCAACAACATAGGCAGCTATTCCGCCCTCGCCTGCATCGCCATTCAAAGCAACCAAAACGATCAGCACGGCGGACAGTCTATCCCCAATTTCGACTACGCCATGGCGGAGGGCATAAAAAAGACCTACAAGCAGCTTTACAAAAGGAATATTATCCGCGGCGTCGGCTTTAAAACGAACAAGACCGAGCCGGAGGAGATCGAAAAAGCTGTAAATTCCTATATGGACAGGCTTGCAGCCGAGGGCGTTTTCCCCACACTTGCGGACGAGCACGGCTTTTGCGCAAGGGAAAGAGAGTGCCTTACCGAAATAGTAGGAGACGAAAAGCTTGCCGCAAGCATTCAAGAGTATACAAAAAAGCTGACCTTCAAGGAAACGGACAGAGCCGCCTATCAGGCTATGGAGGCGCTCGTGCATAATCTTAACACCATGAACAGCCGAGCGGGCGCTCAGACGCCGTTCAGCTCCATAAACTACGGCACCGACACCTCCATAGAGGGGCAAATGGTCATCAAAAACATTCTCCTTGCAGAGGAGGCGGGGCTCGGAAACGGCGAGACACCCATTTTCCCTATCCACATTTTTAAGGTAAAGGAGGGGGTAAACTACAACGAGGGAGACCCCAACTACAATTTGTTCAAATTAGCGTGCCGCGTCAGCGCAAAGCGCCTGTTCCCCAATTTTTCCTTTATCGACGCGCCCTATAACCTGCAATACTACAAAAAGGGCGACTACAACACCGAGATCGCCTATATGGGCTGCCGCACCCGCGTAATAGGCAACGTTTACGATCCCTCCCGCGAGATCGTCTGCGGCAGGGGCAATTTAAGCTTCACCTCCGTTAATCTGCCGAGGCTCGGCATATTGGCGGAGCACGACGTGGTAAGGTTTTTCGAGCTGCTGGAGGATAAAATGGACCTTGTGATAGACCAGCTCAAATACCGCTATAAGATACAGGCTCAGAAAAAGGTACGCAACTATCCTTTCCTTATGGGACAGGGCGTATGGATAGATTCCGACAGGTTAGGCACCGACGACAGCATAGGCGAGATACTGAAGCACGGGACCCTCTCCATGGGCTTTATCGGGCTTGCCGAATGTCTTAAAGCTCTTATCGGCGTTCACCACGGCGAAAGCAAGGAAGCGCAGGAGCTGGGCTTAAGGATAATCGGCAGAATGAGACAGCGCATGGACGAGGAAAGCCAAAAAACGGGAATGAATTTCTCTCTCCTTGCCACCCCCGCCGAGGGGCTTTCGGGCACCTTTATCAGAAAGGATCAAAAGCGCTTCGGCGAGATAAAGGGCATTACCGACAGGGAATATTATACCAATTCCTTCCATATCCCCGTTTACTTCAATATAGACGCATTCAGCAAAATAAAGCTCGAAGCCCCCTACCACGCGCTGACCAACGCAGGGCATATCAGCTATATCGAGCTGGACGGCGACCCCTTGGGCAATCTTGAAGCGTTCGAGCAGGTCATACGCTGCATGAAAGAAAACGGAATAGGCTACGGCTCCATAAATCACCCCGTAGACCGCGACTCCATCTGCGGCTATACGGGAATCATCGGCGATATCTGCCCCAAGTGCGGACGAAGAGAGGAAGAGCATGCGGTAGACAGGGAGAGAGTCAAGAGGATAAAGGAATAACAGCTGATAAAATAACCGTTTAAAAGCGGATAACCCGCTTTTAAACGGTTATTTTTATAATCTCTCAATTATTCCAAAACTGCTCCCTTTCGTTCTTTTTGGGGCGGTTCATAAGGCTTTCCACGCTTTCCTTCGGGCTTTCTCCCATAAAGCAAACGTTGTAAAGACGGTCTATGATAGGCATAGGCACGCCCTTGACCTGCGCCAGCGAGTGAACGATCTTGCAGCAGTTATAGCCCTCCACCGTTCCGACCTGCTTGATCGCTTCATCAACAGCGGTGCCCTTTCCGATAAGTATTCCCGCCCGATGATTGCGGGAATGTACGGAGGTGCAGGTCACCACAAGGTCGCCCACTCCCGCGAGCCCCGTAAAGGTCTCCCATTTTGCGCCCATGGCTGCTCCGAGCCTCGTGATCTCGGTAAGTCCGCGGGTCATAAGCGCGGCGAGGGTGTTGTCGCCCAGTCCCATTCCCTCCACTATGCCGCAGCACAGAGCGATCGGGTTTTTGAGCGCGGGAGCCATCTCGCAGCCGATAACGTCCTCGTTTACATATATCCTAAAATTGGAGTTCATCAGCGTTTGCTGAACATATTCCGCCTTGTCGGGGTAATCGCTTGCCACCACAACGGTAGTGGGGACCCCGCGTCCCACCTCCTCGGCATGACACGGTCCCGCCATTACCACCACGGGATTGCCCGGTATTTCCTCGGAAATGACCTGCGAAAGCCTGTTGTAGGTGTTTTCCTCCAAGCCCTTTCCCACGTTCAGAATTACGCTGCCGCGTGAAACGTAGGGCTTGACCCTCGAAATGCCGTCTCTTACAAAGGTCGATGGGATAGCGACTATTATAATGTCGGCTCCTCCGACGCAGGAGGGATCGGCGGTAAAGGTTATGCTTTCGGGTATTTTTACCCCGGGCAAAAGCTTTTTCTGTTCCCTGTCCCTTAAAATAGTATCGATCTCCTCGGGATATTTCGACCAGGCGGTCACCTTGTGACCGCAGGAGTTCAGCATTACAGCCAGCGCGGTGCCGAAGCCGCAGCCCAATACGGTTATATTTGCCATTTTTTTGCTTCCTTTGATTTATGTATTCTTTTGTCCGAGCTTCTTTTCGGTGTGATCAGCCAGTCTTTTTATATTCTCGCGGTGCATAAACACTATTAAAAAAGCGATCAGCGCGCTGCAAGCGAAGCTTCCCCAATAACAGGGGCTCTTTTCCATAATGCCGAATATAAGCACGGTAAACGGGTATAATACAGCAGCAATGCAGCTTCCCAAGGAAACGTATTTTGATACCGCGACTATCAGCCCGAAAATACCCAACAGTATCACCGCGGGTATCCAGTCTATCGCAAGCAGCACCGCCACCGTTACCAAAACGCCCTTTCCGCCCTTAAAGCCGTAGTATATCGGAAAAACGTGCCCCAAAATGGCGAAGGCTCCCGAGGCGTACAAGACCCATTCGTATTGACTGCCCGCCGCCCACGGGTCTATTCCCGCCAGCAGCTTAAAGCCGAGCCCCACGAAGATCACCGACAGCACGCCCTTCGCCACGTCGCCTATCAGCACGAACAGCGCCGCAGCCTTTCCCTGAGTGCGCAGTGTGTTGGTAAGCCCCGCGTTGCCGCTTCCGAGATTTCGTATATCCTCGCCGCTCTTTATTTTTGTTACTATTATCGCGCTGTTTATGCCGCACAGCAGATACGGCAGCACAGCTGTGATAACAAAGCATATGATCAACATACCGTTTCCTCTTGTCTTTCTGTTTAAGTGTTTTCCCCGCGCTCTCGGACAATAAACCTTATCGGCGTTCCGTCGAGCCCGAAAGCCTCGCGTATCTGATTTTCGATATATCTTTGATAAGAAAAATGAAAAAGGTCCTTTCTGTTACAGAAGCAAACAAAGGTGGGCGGCTTGACCGAGGGCTGGGTCAGGTAGTAGACCTTGAGCCTTCTGCCCTTGTCCGACGGCGGCTGTACCCTTGCGGCGGCATAGCTCAGCAGCTCGTTCAGCCTGCCTGTGGAAATACGTCTTGCGTTCTGCTCAACGGTGTAGTCTATCAGACTGAACAGCTTGTCGATGCGCTGACCCGTTTTTGCGGAAATAAACACAAAGGGGGCGTAGGACATAAAGCTGAAATCGACCTCTAACTTTTTTGTAAATTCCTGCATGGTCTTACCGTCCTTTTCGATAAGGTCCCATTTGTTTATCGCCACAACGCTCGCCTTGCCCTGCTCGTGGGCGTAGCCCGCTATCTTGCTGTCCTGCTCGGTGAAGCCCTCGGCGGCGTCGATCATTATAACGCATACGTCCGCTCTGTCCACCGCCATATAGGCTCTTAAAACGCTGTATTTTTCAACGTTGTCGCTGACCTTTGACTTTCTCCGTATCCCCGCCGTATCTATCAGCAGGTATTTTTTTCCGCCGCGGGTCACCTCCGTGTCTACCGCGTCTCTTGTGGTACCCGCCTTATCCGAGACTATGACCCTGTTTTCCCCCGCGATCTTGTTTACAAGAGAGGATTTTCCCGCGTTGGGCTTTCCTATGACCGCCACCTTTACCGTATCGTCGTCCCCGTCCTCTTCGGGAGCGTCGGGCATTTTTTCAAAAACCGCGTCCAACAGATCGCCCGTCCCATGTCCGTGCACGGAGGAGACCGCAACAGGATCGCCCAAGCCCAAATTGTAAAATTCGTATATTTCGGGCGGAGCTTCGCCCAAGCTGTCGCACTTGTTGACGCACAGCACAACGGGCTTTCCGCTTTTTTGAAGCATCTGAGCTACGCTCTGATCGGCGGCGGTCATTCCGGTTTTTATATCCGCCACAAAAATGATCGCGTCCGCGCTTTCTATGGCAAGCTGCGCCTGCTCCCTCATCTGAGAAAGAATAACGTCCTTGCTTTCAGGCTCGATGCCGCCTGTGTCAACAAGCATAAATTCGCGGTCCAGCCACTCGCCCTTGGCGTATATCCTGTCGCGGGTCACGCCGGGAGTGTCGTCCACTATGCTCATGCGCCTGCCTATTATTTTGTTAAAAAGAGTGGACTTGCCCACATTGGGGCGCCCCACTATCGCTACTAATCTCATTTTATATTCCGTTTCCCGTTTTCCTTTTTTAATGGACCGCTTATATTATACTATAAAAATAGGCTTTATGTCAATAAATTTACGATTTTTATTCAAGTAACCCGCAAAACCGATAAAAAATCAACAAAAGAAACAAAAAAACTTGCAATATATTGAAAAATTTGTTATAATATATTTGATAACAAAATTCGGAGGGCAATGTTATGGATAATAACCTGCATGAGCTTGTATTTGTTTTGAATCACAGCTCGGAGCTCGACAACCGCTACGATGACGTGAAAAAGAGCTTTAAAGCGCTCTTGGACGCACAAAAAAACGCCAAAGCAAACACAAACGTCACTATCAACGTTTTTGGCAGCGATTACACTACCGTCTGCGACGGCATTTCGATCAAGGACGTAAAGCTTTCTGACGATCTTTTTCCTTTAAGCAGCGTTTGCTCCCTGAACGACTCGGCGGTAAAAGCCATTGACGACGTGGGAGTAAGGCTTACAAGGACCTATGAAAGCTGTCGGCCCTCAAAGGTGATAACGGTCATTGTGACCTTCGGCAGGGATAACGCCAGCAAAAAGCACACCTACAACGATTTGGCTGAGGTTATAAGACATCAGACCGAGGTATACAAATGGAGCTTTTTCTTGATGACGGATTTTTCCATAAATATGGAAAAGCTCAATATCCCCGAGGACAATACCGTTATCATCAAGAAAAACGAAGCGGACGGGATCAAAAAAGCTTATGACGAGCTTATTGAAAAGATAGCCGCGCTGAGAAACGGGGCAGCCTCGGAAAACGATCCGCAGCAGGCTCTTTAAAGATTCAACAAAGAAAGGACGCATAAATGACACAGGCACAGATTTCGGAGATTGCGTCAACGGTCACCGCCGCCTCCAACTCGATATACGAGGCTTTAAAATACGTGTATTTCGTATGCTGCGACGACTTTTACAAGATCAACGTCAAGGACATTTTTAAGATCGCGCTGAGCAACGTAACCGACAGCAGAATCTTGGGCAATTTAGGCTATAAGCTGTACCCCGAAAAAATCGGAGACCTTAGCGACCCCCAGTTTGAAGAGGTGAAAAAGCTTATAAGCTATGCGTTTGCGGTAAGACTGCCCTTTATCAAAAAATATCTTCCCTTGAAATCGAGCTTTACCGACGGCGATTTGAGGGATATGTTCAAAGCGGTCTGCGACTTGGGCGCAAAAAATATCGACGGCATAGTCCGTATCGATTTCAAGACCTGCCTAAAGCTTGCAACCAAGCAAAGGGAGCAGGACGAGCCCGTTTTTGACACCGAATGGTTTAAAACATGGGTCTATGCCTACGGCAAGGAATTTGCGGTGATCAACAATAAAAATATGTTCTTTTTGGGCTGTGCCGACGCCTTGTTCGCCCTGTACTGGGCGGCGCTTACGGACAAGCTGGTGGATACGGTAAAGAGCTGTATCACGGTATATTAAAACCATAAAATAAAGAGGAAAATATTATGAAGAAAAAAATATCCTTGCTGTGCGCTGCGGCTATGGTGCTTTCCTTGACAGGCTGCGGCGGTACGGCTGCGGAAAATAACGAAAACACCGAAAGCGAGAATCAGAGCATGACAGAAAACAGCACGGCAAACGCTCTTACGGAAGCGGTATACACCGCAAGCGGGGATAACGTAAAGCTCCTCGGACGCACATACTTTGACGAGGACGTTTTATACTGCGCTCTTTCGGGAACGGGCGCCGAATTTACCTTTACGGGCACCAAATGCTCCGTCGTTATCAAGGGCGACGATAACAGCGCAAACCCGGGCGCTGCCGACAATCTCGCGAGGATCGGCATTTACCTTGACGGCGAGCGTGTGATCGACGATATGATAAACGAAAGCGAAAAAAGCTACGACGTTTTTGAAAGCGAGGAAGCCAAGGAGGTCACCGTGTCGGTGGTGAAGCTGTCCGAATCTCCCATGTCCACTGTCGGCATCAAGGAGATAAAGGTGACCGGCAGCGAAATAAAGCCCACTCCCGATAAGGATATGTACATAGAGTTCATCGGCGACTCGATCACCTGCGGCTACGGAATAGACGACCCCGACAAGGATCACCACTTTGTCACAAGCACGGAGGACGTTACAAAGGCGTACGCCTACCTTACGGCGCAGGCGCTGAACGCGGATTACAGCATTGTTTCTTTCAGCGGCTACGGCATTATTTCGGGATATACCACCAATAACGAAAAGGTGACCTCCCAAACCGTCCCTCAGTTTTACACAAAGTTAGGCTACAGCTGGAGCACCAACGGGACCTTTTCTCCTCAAAACGTCGAATGGGATTTCAGCAAGCGTCAGCCCGACCTGGTAGTAATAAACTTAGGCACCAACGACGACAGCTACGCTCAAAGCGAGATAGACAGGCAAAACGAATACGCCGAGGGCTACGCAGATTTCATCAAGCTTATAAGGGAGAAAAACCCCTCCGCGCGCATACTTTGCGTATTCGGCGTTATGGGCGACAGGCTTTATCCCTTTGTTGAACAGGCGGTGGAAAGCTATACCGCCGAAACGGGCGATACAAACGTTTCCGCTCTGCAGCTCAGACCGCAGAACGCGCGCGACGGCTACTCCGCCGACTGGCACCCCTCCGTAACAACGCAGCAAAGAGCTGCGGACAGCGTCGTTGAGGAAATACAAAGACTTATCGGATAAATGATTTTGTACCGCAAAAATCAAAATTTGTCGGCGAAGCCGACACCTTAATTGTCAATTATTATGATAAAAAACGACCCGTTTTCGACAGGTCGTTTTTTTACAGCCATATTTTTAGAGCCTATTTCCTCAGCTCGTCCTCTTCCTCGATCTCCTTATTATCCCTGTTGTGCAGATTAAAAGGATTCATAGGAGGTATTCCCGTATACATTAACGGCTGACCTGCTATATTTTGAGCGAACAAAGCCGACAGCGGGTCAACGTAAAGGTCGAAGCGTCCCAATACGTCGTCGCCCGACATATTGGAGGTATAAGGCGTTTCGTTTTCGTTCATTTTACATCTGCCTTCCTGTTTGTTTTATACTGTTAACTGTTTCAGCTTTTTTGCCGAAACGGCTCAATATAGTTTTTGCGGGATAAGCGCAAATAAACGAACGCGAAAAATCCAATTTTTTTATCAAACAGGTCTAATTATTAAGAATTAACAGCCTCCTTGATAGCCGCCGTAGTTCTCTGCGCCATTACCAGCCTGTAATATACGCCCTTTATTCCCATAAGCTCCGTATGGGTCCCGATCTCCGCTACCTTGCCCTTGTCAAGCACTATCAGCCTGTCCGCGCTGCTTAAGGTGGAGAGCCTGTGGGCGATGGCTATGGTGGTCCTGCCCTTTATAAGGCGGCTCAAAGCGGTCTGTATCTGCTTTTCCGTTTGCGTGTCCAGGCTTGCGGTGGCTTCGTCAAGTATAAGTATACGGGGATCGCGAAGTATGGCTCTCGCAATGGCGACTCTTTGGCGTTCTCCGCCCGAAAGACTGTACCCTTTTTCACCCACATAGGTGTTGTAGCCGTCGGGAAGCCTTGTGATAAAGTCGTGGCAGTCGGCTATTTTCGCCGCTCGGATTATCTCCTCAAAGGTGGCGTCGGGCTTTGAATAGGCTATATTTTCCATTACCGTGCCGTTAAACAGGAAGGTCTCCTGCAAAACGACGCCCAATCTGCCGTGAAGCGATTCCTCTTTCATATCTCTCAGGTCGATGCCGTCGATTTTTATTCTGCCGCCCGTTGGGTCGTAAAGGCGCATCAAAAGGTTTATAAGAGTGGATTTTCCCACTCCCGAATGTCCTACCAAGCCTATCATTTCGCCCTGCTTGATGCTGAAGGAAATGTTTTTGAGAACGGGGCTGTAGGCTGTATAGCCGAAAGACACGTTTTCAAAGGTCACGTCTCCCTTTATTTCATGCTCAACCGCGTTTTCCGATTCTGCAAGGTCTATCGGCTCGTCTAAAATCTCAAAGATTTTTCCTGCGCTGACCATCGCCTGCGTAAGCACTCTCGGCAGCTGAATAAGCCAATACACGGGTCCGTAGAACATCGACACGTATCCTGTAAACTGTACAAATTCACCCAAGGTAATATTCTCGTGCAAAACATAGGAAGCGCCGAAGTAGATCATCAGCATTTCACCTACCGACAGGATATACTGCATTACGGGGTACAGCTTGTACCAGGTACATTCCGCCTTTTCCAGACCGTCGGCTATTTTTTTGGAAATGCCCTTGTAGCGCTCTACCTCGCGTTCCTCGCTGCCGTAGCTTTTTACCACCCTTGCGCCCGAAATTATGTCGTTCAGATATTTGGAGGAATCGCAGGTTCTTTTCCACCAATAATCGTAAAGGCTTCTTATTCTTTTCAGAACCTTTTGAGAAACCACCGCCACGATAGGCATCGGGATAACCACCATTAGGGCTAATTTCCAATTGGTAACGAACATGATCACCGCCAATACGACCAAGGCGATTATATTTAAGATCATTTGCTTTCCGTGCCCCATAAGGAAGTTGGAGAGAGTTCGGGCGTCCTCGCTGAGACGGCGGATAATTTCTCCCGAGGTGCGGCGGGCAAAGGATTTCATTGAGATAAGCTGGACCTTGTCAAAAAGGTCCTTTCTCAGGTCCTGTATAAATCTTACCGACATTTTTCGGTTTAATATAAAAGAGGCTCCTCCTGCGCCGACGGTAACCGCGGAAAATCCCACGATCAAGGCGGCTAAGGTGAAAAACAGGCTCATATCCGCATTTGCGCCGATCCCCACGTCGTCGATCACCATACGGTACAGTCTCGGCAGGATCACCTCGGCTGCGTAGGATAAAACTGACAGGACTATTACCGTAAAAAATACGCCCTTGTACCTCATTATGCGGCTCATCATCTTTTTGACGGTGCTGCTGCGCTTGGCGCAGAAGGGACATTCCGTGCTTATATCGAGCCTTGCGCCGCATTTGGGACAGTTTGGTTCCTCGGTATCGCTTACCTCGGAGAAAATCCCCGTTTTTGCGTAGTAGTCGAGTATCTTAGCCAGCTCCGCAAAGCGGATATAGTTGGATTGGCTGAAGCAGCAGAACAACTGCCATTTGGCATTGTCTCTCCTTTTTCCTCTCAGCATGGAGCTGCCCGACTGTCTGAACACCTCGAACTCGTAGTAATCCTTGATTTGGTAGGATCGGTCAAGGACGTTTTCCGTGTAGAGGGATATCTTTTCCCTGTCGGCGGTCAAGATTCCCTCGGTAAGCTCTCCCTTTTCGTCTATGTCAAAGGGCAGGCTGAATATTGCTTCCTCGGGGCTTATGCCCTTTGGAACAGATGTCTTTAAATTCATATATATTTCCTCATAGTATTAAACAAACAGCTCTAACTTGCGGTTGCTGCCGTTGTCCAATTTGGTCAGGTCGGGAATCTGGTATTTGTTGCCGTCGGAATCGGTGACGGTCAAAATGCCGCTTGTATTAAGGCGGAAGTTGGTCCACCAGTCGTTCACCGCTATCTTTTTTCTGCCTGCGGTGGTTTCTGCGTCAACAAACAAATATCCCATTCGGTTGTCGCGGATAGAATAAACCTTGGTGATTATCGGGATATAGTAGCGGAAATTAAGATATTCCCTGCAAAGCTGCCCCTGCTCCTCGGTCATTTCCTTTAGATCCTTTATTACGCCGATCTCTATCCATTCCTCTTCATCGTTTCTGAAGCTTACGCTGATATAGGTATCCAGACAGTAAAAGGGCTGGAGGCGGGTAAGGCTCACCTCCTCGTAGCTTTTGCCCTCGTAGTCGGCATAGAGATAGCCGCTGTCCCTACGGGTCAGCTTAAGCTTGGAAACGTCGATCATTCTTAGGGTGTCTATTGCAAAATCCTCTGTTTTATAGTGGTTCATATTAGCTCCTTTTTAGTCGATGCTTATGGTTTTAAGGGCCTCCGCCTGCAGCTTGTACAAATCGAAATATTTGCCCTTTCTGCGGATCAGCTCCTCGTGAGTGCCGGTTTCCTTTACCTCGCCGTTTTCGATAACGCAGAGCATATCTGCGTCGCGAAGAGTGGAAAGACGGTGGGCAATGGCTATGACCGTTCTGCCCTTTTTCAGATTTTCTATGGCGTTTTGTATCTTGCGCTCGGTGCGGGTGTCCATTGAAGCCGTTGCCTCGTCCAAAATAAGGATATTTGGCTTTTGTATCAAGGCTCTGGCTATGGAGATACGCTGTCTTTCGCCCCCCGACAGATCCGCGCCGCCGCTGCCTATAACCGTATCGTAGCCGTCGGGAAGCTTTAGGATAAAGTCGTGAGCATTGGCGCTTTTTGCCGCTTCAACTACCTCCTCTAAGGAAGCCTCGGGTCTTGCGTAGCGGATATTGTCCGCTACGGTCCCCATAAAGATATAGGTTTCCTGAGATACGATGCCTATGCTTCTTCTCAGGTCCTCAAAGGCTATATCGCGGATATTTATGCCGTCGATCGAGATAGTGCCGTTGGTGGGGTCATAGAGTCTTGAAATAAGGTTTATCAGGGTGGATTTTCCCGCGCCCGTTTTGCCCACTATGCCGTAAAATTTCCCCGCTTCTATATTCATGGAAATATTTTTCAGCACGGGTACTCCCGCCTCATATTCAAAGCTTACGTTTTGAAGCCCGATGTCGCCCCTAAGTCCCTCTTCGCCTATTTTGGCGGGATTTTGCGGAGGCTTTACGGTAGGAGTGTTGTCCATTATCTCGAAAACTCTCGACGCTGCGTCGATACAGCGGGAAAGATCGTCTCCCGCCCAGATCATAAAGTACATCGGGTCAAGCATCATACCGAAATAGCCTGTCATCAGCATCAGATCGCCCAAGCCTATTTTTTCGGTAACGACAAGATAGTAGCCGAAGGCGGTCAAAATTGCGCCGCCTACGGTAAAGATCACCTCCTGCATTATTTCAAACCTTGCGCCTCTTAAGCTGCAGGCAAGGTCGGCGCTTGAAACCTTCCCGAGACTGCCGCCGAATCGGGAAATCTCCTGCTCCTCTCTTGCGAAGGCTTTTATTACTCGGTGCCCGTTCACGGAATCGTTAAGGTTGGAATTCATGGTGCGCATGGAAAGGTTTAACCCTCTCCAAAGCCTGCGCTGTCCGCGAATAAAGAACATCTCGCTGAACGCCACCAAGCCGATCATGCCCAAAACGCACAAGGCGAGCATGGGGGACACCATAAACATTAAAACGGTCATGGAAACCATTTTTACGATATTTACAATGCCGCTGGGTATTATGTTGGCGAAAAATTCGCTGACGTCTCCCGCGTCGCCGTCCACTCTCGACATAAGAGAGCCTGTTTGCTTTGAGGTGAAAAAGGGCAGGGACAGGTGCTGCATGGAATTGTACACCTTTACTCTTAAATTGTGCATTACCTTTACGAAGGATTTGGTGAAAAATATGCCGTAGGCGGTTTGAAGCAGCATGGATAAGAGCTTTACTCCTGCCACCGCTATGACCGCATACAGAATTTTTCCGTAAAACTCCCCTGCGGAATCCAAAACCTCGTCGTACAAAAACGTGGTGCTGAAATAAGGGGACAGCACCGCCAAGGCTGCGGATAAGATCATCATAAGGACGATCACCGCCGTTCTGACCTTATATTGTTCAAAAAGTCCCAAAAGCCTTTTGAAAATAGAGGATTTTTTTACGCAGTAGGGACAGAATTTTCTGTTGGGGTCGGGGTATTTCTGTCCGCACTTGGGGCAGTAGGGGCTGTTTTCCGCTAAAGGCGTGTCGTCTATCTCCTCTTTTTTCACCGTCATATTATAACGGCGGCAAAATTGCTCCGCCTTTTCGGAAAAGCCCGAGGAAAAACGGCTGATACAGATTTTCTCGGTATTTTCCCCCTCTCCCGCCTTTCCCATAAGGCGGCAGGTGTGGCGGTAGCGGTCAACGTACAGCTCGGTCAGCTCAGACATGCCGTACCGCTTATAATCCTTAAAATCAAAGGTCGTGCGGTATTTTTCCTTTTTACCGCCCATGCGGTCGTAACCGCTCACTATGTATAAGCCTTCGCCGTCGAAGGCGAGGTAGGTGTCGTAGTATAAGCCCTCGCCGTCCATATCGCACTTGAGACAGTAAAGAAGCCTTTCCGTGTCAACTCCGCGGTTTTCCAGCGCTTCTCTTACTCCCTCCGTTAATGTGTCAAAATATTTCATGAGTCCTCATTTCTTTTTTTAAGAATTTTTTCCATATTGCCGTAAGCTATTTTTTCTGCTTCCTCCTCTGTGAAATCCATCGTATTAAGAATATCGCAGTAGGTTTTAAGAATAGCCTCGGGTCTTACCCTATAAACCTGAGGATAATCGGTAGCAAATATCAATCGGTCAACTCCTATCGCTCTCAAAATTCTGTTGGTCTGTTCCGTTCCGTACAGCTCCGTCATTTCGGGCAAAAAGGCTGAAATATCCACGTACTCGTTCCCGCCGATAACGTCCTGCCACTGATGTCCTCCGATATGGGATATGATAAACGTTCCGTCGGGGAAAACTCTTGTTATCTTATGGATACGAGAGGGGGAACAACAGTCGTAGCTTGTCCCCGCATAAGGATAGGAATGGATCATTATCGGAATTTCCAGATCACAGGCTTCCCTGATAACGGGGACCATATTTAGGGAATCTATATCCAGCCCCAGATTGGAGGGGTGGAGCTTAAGCCCCGAAAGTCCGTACTCCTGCCTTGCCTCTCGGACGACAAAGGGCATATCCAAGGCAAAATATCCGCCATTGTTCACCACGTCGGCAAACGCCGCAAATTTCTCGGGATATTTTTCGGTCATACCGCCGAGCCATTTGTTTGTGTCCGATACCTCTCTGAAATAGGTAAACTGTTCGTTTATAGGTACAAGGACCGCTTTGGTTATGTTATACTCCTCCATAAGCTCAAGGTATTCGTCGGGGTCGGCATGTCCCCAGCAATCGGGGTCGTACTCCTTTTTGACCGCCAAGGATTCCTTGGGAAGCAAATGAACGTGACCGTCTGTTTTTCTGATCTCTTTCCAGTCAAAGCTTTTGCTTTTCATTCTCTCTCCTTTCGTTATCAGGCGAATTACCGCATAAAAAAGCACAGCCGCAGGTAATACGGCTATGCCCGAAGATTTGCGCTTTTTTGGGATAAGCTTGTCCGACCTTTATATGCAGCGCATTAAAGGTTGATAAAGCCTACTCTCTTGTTTACCTTTTGCAGGGTCCTGCGTGAAGCGGCATAGGCTTTTTCAGCCCCCTCCTTCATGCATTTTTCAAGATACGCCTTGTCGGCGATTATCCTTTTATACTCCTCCTGCATAGGCAAAAGCGAGTCGGCAACCGTTTCTCCGACGGCTGTCTTAAAATCTCCGTAGCCTTTTCCTTCAAATTCCTTTTCAATATTCTCAAATGTCTTTCCGGTAACGGCGCCGTAAACGGACATAAGATTTTCGATACCTTCCTTGCCCTCTCCTCTTTTTATCTCGCAGCCGCTGTCGGTGACCGCGCGCTTAAACTTGCGCATAATGACGTCACGGTCGTCAAGAATGAGCACAGTCGCGTTGGGGTTCTCGTCGGACTTCGACATTTTTTTGGAGGGGTCCGCCAATGACATTATTTTCTCGGTGGACTTTGTGATATAGGGCTCGGGAACGGTAAAGGTCTCGCCGTAAAGATTGTTGAATCTTTCGGCGATATTTCTTGTAAGCTCCAAATGCTGCTTTTGGTCAATTCCCACAGGCACGACGTCCGCCTGATACAGCAGGATATCGGCAGCCATTAAAACGGGATAGGTAAACAAGCCCGCGTTAATGTTCTCGGGGTGCTTTTGGGATTTGTCCTTAAACTGGGTCATGCGGCTAAGCTCGCCGAACTGAGTATAGCACGACAAGATCCAGCTTAACTGAGCGTGAGCGGGATTATGCCCCTGGACAAACACTATGGACCTATCGGGGTCGATGCCGATGGCAAGCAAAAGCGCATAGCTTTCAGAGATCTGGCGGCGGAGCTTAAGAGGGTCCTGTCTTACCGTTATGGCGTGAAGGTCCACGATGCTGTAAGCGCAGTCGTACTCCTCCTGAAGCTTATGCCAGTTTTTCAAGGCTCCCAAATAGTTGCCCAAATGGGGCGTATTGGTGGGCTGGATACCGCTGAATATGCGTTTTTTTCTTGTTTCTTCCATTGTGCTTTTCCTTTACATTTTATATTAACGGCGGCGGTAACGGCGCTGCCGAGGGGTAGCGAATTTGTTTTTACATCTTAAGCTTTTTCCTTTGAAAATTTTGGTTTAAAACATGGTTTTGGCGACCTTGGACAATATTTCGACGCCCTTTTCTATCTGCTCGTCGGTGGGCGTGGAGAAGTTGAGCCTAAAGCTGTGGGATATTTCCTTTTCATTCATCAGAAAAGCGTTCCCCGGCACCACCGCCACCTTTTCCGCAACAGCGGCTTTACAGAAGGCGTTCATATCTCCGCGGGGAAGAGTACCCCAAATAAACAGACCGCCCTCGGGCTCGGTGAAGCTTATGGACATTGGCATACCGAATTTCAGACTGTTGAGCATTAGGCTGCACTTTCTCTTGTATATTTCGCGGAGCCTTTCCAAATGCTCCTCAAAATTCACCTCGGTAATAAATCGGTAAGCCACCATCTGCGCCCATATATTGGTGTGCACCGTAGAGGTTTGAAGCGCGACCGTCGCTTTTCCTATCACACTTTTCGAGGCGATCATATAGCCTACGCGAAGCCCCGGGGACAGGACCTTTGAAAAGCTTCCCGCATAAATAACGTGCCCTCTTGTGTCCATTGACTTGATATCGGGAACGTCTATCCCCGCAAAGCGAAGCTCGCCGTAGGGGTTGTCCTCCACTATCAGAACGTTGTACTTATAGGCAAGCTCCAAAACAGCCTTTCGGCGTTCAAGAGAGGTGGTTATTCCCATGGGATTCTGAAAATTCGGGATTATGTAAATAAAAGCGGTGCGGGGGTTTTCCTTTAACGCCTTTTCGAGCATTTCGGGCAGCATTCCGTCGTTGTCGGTCTCGACTCCCACCAGCTTTGCGTTATATGAGCGAAAGGCGTTCAGAGAGCCTATAAACGAGTTTTTTTCGCAAATGATCGTTTCGCCCTCGTTGCAGAATATTTTGGCGCAGGTCTCTATCGCCTGCTGCGCCCCGCTTGTGATGATAAGGTCCTCTTCGTTTTCTTTAAAGTTGCCCTTTTTTGCCATATCCCTCTTGAGCCGATCGCGAAGCTTGGGATATCCCTCGGTTATGGAGTACTGCAAGGCGGCTATTGGCTCCTCTCTCAGAATATCGTCGCTGATACGGCGCACCTCTTCGACGGGAAAGGCCTCGGGAGCGGGGTTGCCCGCCGCAAAGCTGATAACGTCGGGGTCTGCGGTGAATTTCAGTATCTCCCTTATAGCCGAAGGCTGTACGCCCGAAATTCTGTAAGAAAACGCGTTCATTTTACACATCATTCCTTCCCCGTTCAAATACTAAATAATCATATCACAAATTAACGCGAATTGCAAGGGGGAATTTTAATTTTATCAAATTTTATAAAAAATTTCTCCGTTTGACAAGATGACGACATCTTTGATATAATATAATTGCACAAGAATGATTTCATAATACGGTATACGGTCCGACCGAAACGGAGGAAAAATGAAAACTCTTTACATAACCGATCTGGACGGCACTCTGCTTACAAATAAAGCGGGTCTTAAGGACAGAGCCGCCGAAATGATAAAAAGACTCTCAAGCGGCGGGGCGCTGATTTCCTACGCCACCGCACGAAGGTTTCAAAGCGCTGGCTTTATAATGCAAAAGGCGGAGATAGCCTTGCCCGTTATAACAATGAACGGGGTAATAATAGCGGACGGAAAAAGCGGCGAGGTAATAAAGCTTAACGGCTTTGCCGAGGGTCAGACCGCAGAAGCGCTGCGCGTAATAGAGGAATACGGCGAAACGCCCTTGGTCTACGCTTTTGTGGACGGCGTTCAGCGGGTAAGCTATTTAGAGGGCAAAACCGACAGGATAAAGACCTATATCAGCGACAGAGGAAAGGATAATACCCTGCGCCCCTGCAGTGATTATAAGGAATTATTTCGGGGCGATATACATTATTTTACCTTTATAAACACTGTTTTGCCCGATAAGGTGAGAGCGGAGGTTTTTTCAAGGGAAAAGGGTTTCGAGACAAACAGCTATTTTGATGTATACCATAAAAACGAGCTTTGGTACGAGGTTTTCTCCTCAAAAGCGTCAAAATCCAACGCGGTATTGCAGCTAAAGGAGATGCTGGGCGCAGATGAGACCGTTTGCTTCGGAGACAATACGAACGATATATCCATGTTTAAGGTGAGCGACAGGTGCTATGCGGTTTCTAATGCCGTAGACGAGTTAAAGGCAATAGCCACGTCGGTTATCGGCAGCAATGAAAATATCAGCGTGCCTGTTTTTATTGAAAGGGAGCGTGCAGCGGTATTTGAATACAAGCCTCACGAAAGCGTTATCGTTCAGCCCGACGGCGAACGCTTTCAAGCGGCGGTTGAAAAAGCAAAGGCAAGGGAAAAAACCAATATAGGCACGCTGAACGAAAAATGTATCCACTCGGCTTTAAAGAATTACTATTCCGACGAATTTGACCAAGAGGCGAAAATAGGCAGCTTTTACGCCGATATAGTCGCCGAAAACGGCATTTTTGAAATACAGACCGCCAATTTTAAAAAGCTTGTCAAAAAGCTGGAGGTCATGCTGTCGGTTTGTCACGTTACGGTGGTTTACCCCCTGGAAAAGCGCACAAGGGTCATCGCCGCAAGCGATACGAGCGGAGAGGTGCTGCGGGAGGGCGGGTTCAGATACAATAACAGTCTGAGCGGTCTTTTTTTGGAGCTGTACAGGATAAAAAGCTTTCTGACCGATCCGAACCTGACCGTCTGCATTGCCGAGCTGGACGTGGAGCGGGTCAACTATGTTTCCGAAAAAACCGGCAGGAGAAGAAAAAGAGGCGCCTATACCAAGACGCCGCTGAAGCTGAGACGGGAGATATATCTTGAAAAGCCTTCCGATTACGGCGCGCTTATCCCGCCGCATGACGGTCTGCCCGAGGAGTTCACCGTAAGCGAATTCCAAGGCTGCGTAAAACCCACCGACGCAAGGCTTATGCTTGAGATACTTTTATATATGGGGGCAGCCGATAAGGCGGGGAAAAGGGGAAACGCAGAGCTATACAGGCTGATATATTGACATTTGCTTGTTTTATTCCACACCCATTAAAACAGAATTGATATTCTCGGCAAATTTGTCGCCTATGCCTACGGTCAGCTTCTCTCCCGTTTTCATATTCTTAAGCTCCGCCTTGCCGCTCTGTATCTCGTTTTCGCCTATTACCATACTAAAAGCGGCTCCGAGCTTGTCGGCGTACTTCATCTGCGCCTTTAGGCTTCTGCCGGCTATATCGCACTCCGCCCAAAAACCGTACCCGCGAAGCTGTCTCACAAGAGACAGCGCACACAAAGAGGAATTTTCGTCCGTGCCCGCTATAAACAGGTCGCAGCGCTTTGCGAGCTCATAGTCGGCGTTCTGCGCGTCCATTACCATAAGTATACGCTCCAAGCCCATTGCAAAGCCGAGCCCGGGCACCGCTTTTCCGCCGATCTCCTCCACAAGTCCGTTATAGCGTCCGCCCGCGCAGACTGCGCTTTGCGCTCCGCAGCTGTCGCTGATAAACTCGAAGACCGTGTTTGTGTAATAATCCAGTCCTCTTACGATCCGCGGATTTATCGTATATTTCACTCTCATTTCGTCCAGAGCCTTTTTTACCGACGCAAAGTGATTTTCACAGTCCTCGCAGAGATAATCCAATATTATCGGCGCTTCCTTGGAAAACTCGCGGCATATCTCGCTTTTGCAGTCCAAAAGCCGCATAGGGTTCTTTTTCAGCCTTTCCTTGCAGGTGTCGCAAAGGCGGTCCTCATACTGCCGATAATAATCCCGAAGCGCCTGCTGGTATTCGGCTCTGCATTTGGGGCAGCCTATGCTGTTTATTTCAAGGTCGATATCCTTAAGCTCAAGGAATTTAAAAATATCGTCCGCCATACAGATGACCTCAGCGTCGCTGACGGGAGAGCCCGCGCCGAAAATTTCCACGCCGAACTGATTAAATTCGCGCAGTCTTCCGCTTTGAGGCGCCTCGTAGCGGAAGCATTTTGTGAGATAGTAAAGCTTAAGAGGAAGAGCCTCGTTCAAAAGCCCGTTTTCAAGAGCGGCTCTTACCGCCCCCGCGGTGCCCTCGGGCTTTAGGGTTATGCTTCTTCCCTTTTTGTCGTTAAAGGTATACATTTCCTTTTGTACAACGTCGGTGGTGCCGCCCACGCCTCTTTGGAACAGCTCCGTGTGCTCGAAGGTGGGCGTTCTTATTTCCTTGCAGCCGTATGCCTCGGCGATCTGCGCCGCGATCCTTTCGACGGTGTGCCACTTGTTCATTTGTGACGGAAGCTTGTCCTCCGTGCCTCTCGGCGCTTTTGTAACAATATCCATTGGCAGGTTCCTTTCTCGGCGGACGTCAAAGTCCGCACCGCAAAAATTTGCCCCGTGACCGTAAGGCAACGGGGCGCTTAAATAAAATAAGTGCAATTAGGAGATTTTAAAAATGAAAAAATCGAAAAAGCTTTTATTGTCTGCGCCTCATACCCGAGAGACCGACGTCATACGGATAACCGCTTTGATATATAATACGTTCTCAAACTAAAAATATCGTAAAATTTAACGGTTTAGCTTGAGAATCAATCTCTCGCGATCTCGCGCCAATCCAGATCGCCGCGTTCAAGGGCATGTATAAGCGCTTCGGCTGTTGCTATGTTGGTCGCCACGGGTATATTGTGAACATCGCAAAGTCTCAGCAAATGGGATTCGTTAGGCTCGCGGTGGTTAATGTTTATCGGGTCTCTGAAAAACATCAGAATATCTATCTCGTTGCAGGAAATACGCGCGGATATCTGCTGATCGCCGCCTTGAGAGCCGCTCAGAAACCTTTGGATATGAAGCCCCGTCGCTTCCGCAACAAGCTTACCCGTCGTTCCCGTGGCGCAAAGCTCGTGTCTGCTCAATATGCCGCAATAAGCTATGCAAAACTGTACCATAAGTTCCTTTTTTGAATCGTGCGCTATTAAAGCAATGTTCATTGGAAACCCTCCTTTATCTTTCTCTGGAAGCTTGCGTTGATTCTTAACCGTCCTTTGCGGGGAGATGAAATAAATTCCCCAATACGTAAAGTATTATACCATAATTTTTGGCAAATGAAAAGACCTTTAATTGGTTTAACGCAAAGTTTGGTATTTTTATTGTTTAAAAGGGAGTCCGTTTGTTTAATTTGCACAAAAAAGTTACTTTTTTGGAACGTTTTGACAAATGTTTCACAAATTTTTAAAAAGCAAATTTGTTTATAAGCAAAAAAACGGGGATAAACTTAAATTTTTCGTCGAATTTTTGAAAGCCCGTTCGATTCGGTACCGTAAAAATTTTTTCAAAATGTAATTTTTATTCGAGCCTTCCTTTGCCTGCTTATCTTACGGTCTTTTTCTCGGTCTCCGTCCACCGCTTCCACGGCGAAACAACGTTTCCCTCCTCGTCAAGATCGGGTCGGTAACAGTCGTAAAAATAAGAATCAATAATGTTTCTTATCATATAGCGCGAGTATTCGCCCTTGCTGAGCACTATGCCGAAAGCGATCTGCGGGTCCTCGGCGGGGTAGTAGCCCATGACCGTCGAGGTGTAATATTTTCCGATATTGTCCATTTCCGCGGTACCCGTTTTTATCGCCACGCTGTAGGGAAGGTAGTCAAAGGTCCAGTTGGAGGAATCGGTAGGCCAGGTGCACCATTTGCTGACCTTTATCATACCCTCGCGCACGGTCTCAAAGGCGTTGGTGCCCTTGTCGTCTATGACCGTCACCACCTTGGGCTGCGTTGCGGAAACAAGCTCCGTATAGTCGTAATTCCAAACCGAGTCCACCAAATAGGGCTGCAGCCTTGTGCCGTTGTTGGCGAGCGTCAGCGCCTGGACCGCCAAATTCAAGGGCGTTACCTGCGTCGCGCTTTGCCCGATACCCGCCTGGAGCACCTGACCTACGTCCCAGGGCTGCTCGGTAGACCTTTCGTAATTTTCGGGTGTGGTCATCTGTCCGCTCTGCGCGGGTATTTCAAGCCCCAAATTTGTTCCGTAGCCGAACTTGGCGGCATATGAGGACAAGGTGTCTATCCCCATTCTTCTCGCCAGATCATAGAAAAAGATGTTGCAGGAAACATAAAGCGAATCCACCACGTTGTAGCCGTAATGATAGCCCGTGCAGGTGGGCTGATAATCGCTGTAATACTCGTATTTTCCCGTGCAGATGCCCGGGGTGTCATGATTGATATACCCCTCAATAAGCCCCGCGGTGGCGTTTATGGTCTTAAACGCCGAGCCGGGACGGAAAAGCCCGTCCACCGCCGTATTGTACATGGAAGCTCCGTCCGCTCCGCTAAGCACGGCAAGAGGGTCGTTTGAGTAATCTATCAGGTTATAGGTGGGATAGCTCGCCATACCCAGGACCGCGCCCGTTTTGGCGTTCAGCACCACAACAGCCCCGCCGTCGCACTCGTTTCCGCGCTTCGGATCGTTGTACCAGTGCAGCCATTTTATCTGATTTTCGAGAATGGCTTGCAGGTCCTCCTGGAAATCCCTGTCTATCGTGAGCTTAAGGCTGTTTCCCGGCTGTACGGGGGAGGTTATTTTGTCGGATATTACCTCGCCGCTGCTGCTGCGTATGATGGTTCTTGTGCCGTCGGTGCCCTTAAGGGTGCTTTCCATTCCGTATTCTATGCCCGTTTTGCCTATAAGGTCGTTTATCGTATAGGACGTGCCGCCGTCGGAGTCCTTGCTTTCGGCGTATTCTTCGGAGGTAATGGGTCCGACCGTGCCGATAACGTGAGGGGCTATGTCGCCTCTTACGTATATCCTTTTAGGCTCCTCGGAAATATCCACTCCCGCCAAAATAAAGCCCTTTTCCTTTAATCTCAGCACCGTGTCGAGAGCTACGTCCTCCGCCAAAATGTATCTGTTGTTGTCGGAAAAGTCCTTCTGTTCCATTTCGTAGCGAACTCCCGAGATAAGCCGTACCGTTCTCAGATCGTACCTTTCGGTGTCTATCTTGTATTTTTCGGCTAACGCCCTAAGACAGTTTTCAACTGTGGCGTCAACATTGACGTTGATATTCGACTTGAATTTGTCCAACGCCTCCTCGGAGACGGCGGTAAAGCCGTAAGGCTCCTCCTTGGTTATCGGAACGTTGTCCGTCCACTCCTCGCCGCAGCTTTCAAGTATCTCTATGGTCGAGGCTATGATCTCGTTTTCACTGCCCGACGCCAAAAAGGCTCTTTGAAGTATCACCTTGAAAACGCTTTCGTTGCTTACGATAACGTTTCCGTCGGAGTCCGATATCTGACCTCTGGCTGCGGAAATGGACTGGTTGGCTTCGCGGAAGCTTTCGTTCTGCGAAGCGTAGTAGTCTCCGTTAACTATCTGTATCCTCATAAGCTCTACCGCTGCCAAAAACACCAGCACAAAGGAAATTATTACCCAAAAGAGGCTTCTTATAACATAGCCGATCTTCATTTGACGTTCCTTTCATTTAGACCTGTTCGATAACCTCCGAAGCGCCGTCTTGCTTGTCCTTTTGACGCAGGGCTTTGTGAGTCTCCCTTGCAATACATCAAGTATTGCGGCGGTATCCGCACTTCGCCCTGCGCCAAAAGTCCTGCGCAATACGGCACTTCTACGGTTACCGAACAGGTCTATTATATCCGCTGCGGCTGCGCGTGTTTTCCTTTTCCAAGTCCTTGATGTACTTATTGTTTTTGTCCACGTTCAAAACGCGCCTGCTTTTCTTTTTTTCCTCCGCCTTGTCCACCGCCTCTTCAACTGCGTCGTCCAAGTTTTCGTTTTGCTCGAGACCGAACCTCGAAGCGATAAATTTGCTCAGCAGATATATGAGCGGAGCGGTGACCAGTGTGGCGGCATAGGAGGGCAGCAGTATCTTGGTAACTATAAGCCCCCTGCCCTCGGTGCTCCAAATAACATAGTTGAAAAGATAATAGAGGGAAAAGGATATCAGCGCTGTGCCGCCCGTAAACAAAAGATGATTCAGCATATTCACCTTTATAAGATTTCTTGAAAAAAGAGACGTGATAAAGCAGCAGGGCATAATGCATACCGCGAAAAACCCGAACAGCGTGCCCGCCGAGATATCCAGCATAAAGCCGCAGAATATGCCAAAAACCGACGCGGAAAATTCCTGTTCCCTCATGGAAACGCCCACGGCAAGAGCAAAAATCAAATAAGGCTGCCACAATCCGAAGACGCCGCAGCTCATTAAGGAATACAAAATAACCAAGGTCAGCGAGTAAAAAAACCAACGCAAAAATACCTTGGCTTTCATTTTTCTTGTGTAAGCGACCGCAGAATTTATTTTATAACGCATTGATTTTTCCTAACCGACTTAATTTCGACCGTCGGAAACGTCTTCGCCCTTTCCCTCAAAGTCGATAAGCACAAAAACGTCCGAAACCGTAAAAACGTCCACAAAGGGCTTTATCTGTACGTGCACCGACAGACCGTTGCTGTCGTTTATGATATCCGTCACCGTGCCCAAAAGCACGTCCTTAGGAAAAAAGGAGCTGCCCGAGGTAACTATGACCTCGTCCTTGGCGATCCCGCTGTTTCTTCCCGTATAGTTCATTACGCAGTGTCCCGTATAGGCGCTTTCCAGGTCGTTTTCGATAATGCCGAGGGCATGGCTGTCGGCTCCTCTTACGCCTATGTTGATATCGTCGGAAAGAACGGTTGAAACGATGGAGTAGCTTCCCGAGACCTCGCTCACTATCCCCACGAGACCCGTTTTGGTAAACACGGGGTCGTAAAGGGAGATACCGTCGTTTGTACCTCTGTTGATAGTAAAGCCGCCCGAGATGTCGGCGGAGTTTCTTGCCGTCACCGAGCAGGGAGGGCTCCATTTGAAATCCTTGTTGTTTTCGGTGATGTCGAGCATATCCTTAAGCTGACTGTTTTCCTTCTGAAGCTCCTCTTTTTCGAGCACGTTGCTGTATATTTCCGCAAGCTGCTCCTTTAAAAGCTCGTTTTCCTGCTTATACTTATCGGCGTTCACAAACTTGTCGATAGTGCCCTCCATCCAGTCGGTAACGGTGGTGGAAAGGTAAACAAAGGGAGAAGAGACCGCTTCAAGAAAGGTCTTGGGCAGGGACGAGGCTCCCGCGGCTATGGCGACATATATCAAAAAGCCCAGCAAAAGGGCGAAAATACAAACAAGTATCTTAAACTTGATGGTGTGAAAAAATTCTCTCATTGTTAACCCCGATAAAATAAGGAGCAATATTGCTTCACTATCAATAATAGGTTTTTTCGTCGTCGTCAAGCACGTCCACAAGCTTATCGATATTTTCGAGAACGGCGCCCGTGCCGTCCGCCACACAGTCCAACGGACGCTCGGCGATTTTTACGGGCATTCCCGTCTCGTGATTTATAAGCAGGTCGAGACCCTTTAAGAGCGCGCCGCCGCCAGCAAGCATAATGCCTTGGTCGATAATGTCCGCCGCCAGCTCGGGAGGAGTTTTTTCAAGCGTTATCTTTATCGCCTCGGTCACATTGCTCAGAGGCTCCGAAAGAGCGTCGCGTATTTCCTCGCTGGTAACGGTGATGTTTTCGGGCAGACCGTTCATAAGATTCCTGCCCTTGATGTCCATAACGGGCTCGTTGTCGGCGTAGGGGTAAGCCGAGCCGATACCGATCTTTATGTTTTCGGCGGTTCTTTCGCCGATAAGAAGATTGTATTTTTTCTTGATATAGTTGATTATGGAAGCGTCAAACTCGTCTCCCGCAACTCTTACGGAGCGGGAGGTAACGATGCCCCCCAATGAAATGACCGCGACCTCGCTGGTTCCGCCGCCGATGTCTACTATCATACTGCCGGTGGGCTCCGCAACGGGAAGTCCCGCGCCGATAGCCGCCGCCATAGGCTCCTCTATGATCGACACGCGCTTTGCGCCAGCGTTCTGAGTGGCTTCCTTTACCGCACGGCGCTCAACGGCGGTAACGCCCGAGGGGATACAGATAATAACTCTCGCCTTTGTGAAGGCTCTGCCCTTGAGAGCTTTTTTTATAAATTCCTGAAGCATGCTGGTGGTTATGTCGAAATCCGCGATAACGCCGTCCTTAAGAGGTCTAACCGCCTTAATGGAGCCGGGGGTCCTGCCTATAACGTCCTTTGCCTCCTGTCCCACATAGCGGACTCTGTCGTATTTTACGTCCACTGCCACAACGCTGGGCTCTCTGATGATAATACCCTTGCCTCTCATATACACCAGAGTGTTGGCGGTCCCGAGATCGATTCCTATATCCTTTGTAAACATCTGTTCCTCCTAAGTTATCCTTGAAAATATAAAAATTCCGTCTTTATTGCAAAAATGACGCAAACATACCGATAAATTTTTACGTCATAAAATTGCTAAAATGTTAAAATTTTCACTCGGTTATTATTATAACACGAAAACCACCCTTATACAACATATATTTTCAGAAAAATTTTGCGTTTTTTTATTTTTTTTTTGGAAGATATTACCAATAAAAAATTTATTGCCTATTGACTTTTTTAATTTGTTGATGTATAATAATACCATTAAGAAAAAGGAGATCTTTTTCCTTAAATAAAAAATCACTTCACACCTGTCAAACAATAAATCCGAAACACGGCGGTGCTTCGGATTTTTTCGGTTTACCGCTATCGACAGAATATCGCTTTTATCGGTGCGGTCCGCACCTTATCCCGCGTTATACGATATAATGTATAAAGTATTTTCGCAAATGATCTGGAGGAATTTGTTATGTACCAATGCAATATCGGTTTTTATCTGATAGGCTGTACGGGCGGCAGCGGCAAAGCGGCTGAGATAATAAAGAAAATGCCTCCGCTGGAGCATTTTTCACATAATTTTTTTGAAAGCGCTTTTCCCGACAAAACGCTGGAGGTAAAGGCTGATGTTATTTTTGCTTACGTAAGCGGGAATAACGCGGACGAAATGCTGAGGGATATCGGCGGCTGCACAAAGACCGACACCGAGATAATACTGCTTACGGATAAGGAAAGCGGTCTTCCTTTCGGTGAATACGCAGACCTTGTGCATGACATATGGGTGCTCCCCATGACCGACGACGAGATCGGGTTCCGTTTTTTAAAGTGGCAAAGACATTATAAGGAAAGCAAGGATTTTTGGGAAAACAGACAGTTTTTTGAGGCAACGATCAACAACATACCCAACCTTATTTGGTTCAAAACCAAAACGGGTATTCACGAAAAGGTGAACGACAGCTTCTGCAAAACCGTAAACAAGACCAAGGAGCAGGTCGAGGGCAGGGGGCACGCCTATATATGGAACGTCGAGCATGACGATCCCGCCTGTATCGAATCCGAAATGGAGGTAATGAGCTCCAAAAAGACTCTTGTTTCCGAGGAAACCATAACCACGGGAGAGGGCACAAAGCTCCTCACCACATATAAATCGCCGCTGTACGACGTTGACGGGAGCGTAATGGGTACGGTGGGCGTTGCCATAGACGTTACGCAGGAGCGTGCCTACGAGCAGGCTATCGTAGGAAAAAACGAGGCGCTGGAAGCGCTGTTTATGTCGCTGGACTGCGGCATACTCTGCCATTCGCTGGACGGCACGCGCATACTGAGCATAAACTCGGCGGCGCTCACCATATTGGGCTATGAAAGCAGCGAGGACCTGTTGGTAAGCGGCTTTAATACGATTGCTCCCTCCGTCGTGGAGGAGGATCAGCAGAAGCTGAAGGAAAGCATCGAGAGCCTCAAAAAAGAGGGCGACAGCGTGAGCGTCGAATACCGCGTGCGCCACAAGGACGGCAGACTGCTGCACGTGCTGGGCAACGTAAAGCTTACCTGCGAAAACGGCGAGCTTTATTATCAGCGCTTTTTGTTCGACAATACGGCGCGGAAGCTTCATGAGAACAAGGTCCGCGAGGAAAACGAAA
The DNA here is from genome assembly GCA_023663265.1 of Bacteroides sp. Classification (GTDB taxonomy): domain Bacteria; phylum Bacillota; class Clostridia; order Oscillospirales; family Ruminococcaceae; genus Ruminiclostridium_E. The sequence goes on along the minus strand of JAMPHV010000007.1, from coordinate 4,177 downwards.
AACGTCATTCCGAGCTTGTTCAGGCGCTCAGTATCGACTTTAATCTCGTATGCTTTTTCTATCTCGACACAGGCGAGGGAAGAGTGCTCCGATTAGCCGACGAAAATAACCATGACCTGGATAAAATATTCAGCGGCAGCTTATCCCTGCGAAACAGCATAGATATGTATATCGACAGATTTGTTTGCGAGGAGGACAGGGAAATGCTGCGCAGAGCGACCGCGCTCGACAAGATCGGCAGGGATCTGGACGAAAAAAAATGGTTTTACGTCAATTACCGCACCTACAACGACAGCGGAGACGTCATATATTATCAAGTCAAGGCAGTGCGCACGGGCTCATGGGAAAGAGACGGAGGCAGAGCGTTCGTTATGGGCTTCCGCAGCGTGGACAACGAGGTGCGCAGCGATATGGAGCAGAAAAAGCTGCTTGAAAACGCGCTTATGCAGGCGAACAGAGCCAACAAGGCGAAGAGCGTATTTTTGTCCAATATGTCTCACGACATACGTACTCCCATGAACGCTATAGTGGGCTTTACGTCCTTGGCGATAACTCATATAGATCACAAGGAGCAGGTCAGAGAGTATCTGAAAAAAATAATGACCTCGGGCAATCACCTGCTCAGCCTTATAAACGACGTGCTGGATATGAGCCGCATAGAAAGCGGAAAAATGCATCTTGAGGAAAAGCCCGCCAGCCTTCCCGAGATACTCCACGGATTAAGGAATATAATACAGGCGGATATCAACTCGAAGCAGCTTGAGCTTTACATTGACGCGGTGGATATCGTCGATGAAGATATATTCTGCGATAAGCTGAGACTGAACCAGGTGCTGCTGAACCTTCTCAGCAACGCCGTCAAGTACACCGCAGCGGGCGGAATAGTGAGCATGAGGATCATTGAAACGGCAAGAACGATCCAGGGCATAGGCAACTATGAGTTCCATATAAAGGATAACGGCATAGGTATGAGCGAGGACTTTGTGGCTCATATCTTCGAGCCCTTCGAGAGAGAAAGAAACACCACCATAAGCGGAATACAAGGCACGGGGCTCGGAATGGCGATCACCAAAAACATCGTCGATATGATGAACGGCTCCATCGAGGTGAAGAGCAAAATAGGAGAGGGGACAGAGGTCATCGTCAGCTTCGGCTTCCGCCTTAACTCCGCGGAAAAGGCTTCTCCCGTCATAGAGAAATTTAAGAATTGCCGCGCGCTGGTGGTGGACAATGATTTCAACGCCTGCGACAGCGTTTCGGGTATGCTCGGTCAGATAGGTATGCGAGCCGACTGGACCCTGTCGGGAAAGGAAGCGGTGCTTCGCACCAAGCAGGCGGTGGCGCGCGGAGACATCTATTCCGTTTATATAATCGACTGGCTGCTCCCCGATATGAACGGCATCGAGGTGACCCGCAGAATAAGAAAGGAAACAGGCAGCGGCGTGCCCGTTATCGTTATGACCGCCTACGACTGGTCGGATATAGAGGACGAAGCGAGGGAAGCGGGCGTTACCGCGTTTTGCGCCAAGCCGCTCTTTATGTCCGAATTAAGCAGCTGTCTGCGCTCCGTTGCGGGCGCGGCGGAGGAAAAGGAAAGCGATGAGGAAACGGCGGAGGTGCCGCTTCGCGCGGGACGTATCCTGCTCACCGAGGACAACGAGCTCAACCAGGAGATAGCCTTGGCGATACTTACCGAGGCGGGCTTTGAGGTAGACGTAGCCAATAACGGTCAGATCGCCTTGGATATGCTGGAGCGGGCTGACCCCGATCATTATCAGATAGTGCTTATGGATATACAGATGCCGGTAATGAACGGATACGAGGCGGCAAAAAACATAAGACGGCTCGGGGATAAGAAAAAATCCTCTATACCGATCATAGCGATGACCGCCAACGCCTTCGAGGAGGATAAGCAGGAGGCGCTGAGAAGCGGTATGAACGGGCATATAGCAAAGCCGATAGATGTCAAAAACCTCTTCGACGTATTGGACAGAATTTTGAAATAAGCCCGAAATAAGCCCTGTTTATGTATTGACAACATATTTTTTTCGTGCTATAATGGTTGTATAATAGGAGGTTGTTCGTTTTTCGAAGCCTCCGAAAAGCCGCAGGGCATTACTCGCGATCATTGGAATTTATTACACCCCCATATTGCTTTTGACTTAAACGACCTTGTTTTTGTTCCGTATGCCCTTGGCAGCACAGCGAATAATAAAATAAGGTGAGACAAGGCAATAACAGAAAGGAAATAAGTTGATGAAAAAGAGCATCAAGAAAATCGTTATCATTAGAATAGCGTTCGCGCTTGCGTCGGTACTGCTGTTCAGCTTTCTGACGACCTACAATATTTTGCGTATCGAGCGTCTGCATGACGAAGCCACCTCCATGCACACCACTCAGATGAACGCGCAAAAGGCGGAGGCGGCTCACTACCGCTGGTCAATAAATTTAAGCAGCGCGTTGTTTTCGGATACGGAATTTACGGGCAGCACAGATCATACCTCCTGCGTTCTCGGACAATGGCTTTACGGCGAGGCGGGGACCGACAACGAGCAAATTTTGTCGCTGCGCGCTCAGATAGAGCCTCTTCACGAGGAGCTTCATAAGTCCGCGGTAACCGCCCTGGAAATGCTCGAAACAAATCCCGACGGCGTTTACGATTACTATAACGGGACCATTCAAGCAACGTTGAACTCGCTTGTCGGGCTGCTTGACAATGTTATAGAAATTTCCACCACCTTAAGCGATCAATCCGATCTGGATCTCAGCGACACTATTTTCATTATGCATGCCTCAACGGTGGTTTGCTTGATTTTGGCTCTCGTTTGTATGATCACTCTTATTTTCTACATACTCGGAAAGATCGTAAAGCCCATACTCAAAATTACCGAGACCGCAAAACCTCTCAGAGACTGTATTTTTGACGTGGATCTGTCCTATGACGTGGACGACGAGCTGGGACAGCTTGCCGAGACGCTCAGAACGTCCATCACCGATATAAGCAAGTATGTTTCGGACATCAACAATATAATGTCGGAGTTTTCTCACGGCAACTTCAATGTTCACACCTTTACGAATTACATAGGCGATTTCAGATCGATCCAGGATTCCATCGAAGGCTTTACCTCCATTCTTTCCCGTGTTATGGGCGAGATCGGTCAAGCCGAGCACCGCATATCCGCTCACGCGGGTCAGCTTTCCGAAAACTCTCAGTCCGTGGCGCAGGGCGCGACGGAACAGGCAAGCTCGGTGGAGGAGCTGTACGCTACGCTTGACAGCCTTTCAAAAAGCGCGGATCAGAACGTTAAAATCGCAGCTGACGCAAAGGAACATTCCTCTCTTACGGAGGAGCAGATCACCTTGTGCTCGGGACAGGCTGAGGAAATGGTTACCGCTATGGCGAACGTCAGCAAGACCTCCGCGCAGATCGGGCAGATCATCGACACGATCGAAAATATTGCTTTCCAAACCAATATACTTGCGCTTAACGCTGCCGTTGAGGCGGCAAGAGCGGGAGAAGCGGGCAGAGGCTTCGCAGTGGTTGCGGAAGAGGTCCGCAATCTTGCCACACAGTCCGACCAGGCGGCAAAGGCTACCAAGCAGCTTATCGACAACTGCGTGGGAGCGGCTGAAAACGGATTGCGCATAGTAGACGCGGTTTCCGAATCTCTGCAAAAGAGCATGGACCTTGTAGCCCAATCCAACGAAGACATCGGCACGATCACCAGCGTGGTGGACGACGAGGCGGAATCCATAAAGCAGGTAACTATCGGTATAGAGCAGATCGCCACCGTTACACAGACCAGCTCCGCCAACAGCGAGGAAGTCGCCGCGGTAAGCTCGGAGCTTTTCTCGGAGGCAAGACTTCTGCAAGAGCAGCTTAATAAGTTTAAGCTTAAGGAATCTAAGGCTTAAAAAGCTTAGCAATGAAAAGCTAATAAAAGACCCGTCAAACCCATTGCTTGGGTTTGACGGGTCTGCTTTTGTGGTGCGAAATCAGCGCTTTTATATAAAATTAACATTATCTTAAGCATAATCATTAAATAAAACACTTATTTTTATAAAAGTGCCAATTTGATTATTCTTAGTATTGCATATTATGTAATGTTCTCTTTTGCTCGAAAGCGAGTGCAGAATGCGCTCCCGCGCGGGGCTTAAGGTGACACCAAAAGGGGGA
>JAMPHV010000079.1 GCA_023663265.1 Bacteroides sp. | reverse complement strand
TTTTAGATTTATCTAAGGCTCATTCTGCTTTTTATTCAATGCTTGTTTTCATTTTAAGATGTGCGCTTTTTCTTTTGTCGCAACGATTTCCAAATTTTTTCCTTGAATTTTGAGGAAAGTTAAATATTTTAAAAAATATTGACTGCTCCGAATAATTTGTGTTATACTTAAGGAAGCCTCGGAAAACACCGAATCTATCGAAAGGCGGCTTTAAGATGAAAATAAATATCCGAAAAAACAAAAAACAGCTTAAAAACAAGCTTTACCGCGGCTTAGGCATGATAAGCGGCAACAATTCCTCTCGGCTCCTGCTGGATTACAGGCTTGAACACCCGCAGAGCTATCGGCGCATAATGAGACTTGTTTTCGGAAAAGAGGGGCTTAATGTCTGTCACCTTAAGGTAGAGCTGGGGGCGGATATAAATTCCTCGTCGGGCACCGAGCCCTGCACTATGCGCAGCAGGGAGGAATATCCCGATGTGAGGCGCGGCGCGGCGTTTATTTTGGCGGCGGACGCAAGGAGGATCAATCCCGAGCTTACTCTCGATATGCTTTATTGGAGCGAGCCTAAGTGGGTGACGGACAGCGCGGATATTTTCGCGGCTCGGTATAAATGGTTCAAGGATACGCTGAACGCCGCTTACAAAGAGTTTAAAATAAAATTCGACTTCGTGAGCCCCAACCGCAACGAAAGGGCTGTGGAGCCGGAGTGGATAAAATACTTTGCAAAAAGGCTGAAGGAGGAGACCGACTGTCTTTACGATTTTTCAAAAATAAAGATCGTGGCTGCCGACGAGGAGGGAAGCTGGCGTATAGCCGATCTGATGCTCGAGGATAAAGACCTGCTTTCCGCCGTTGACGTGGTGGGGAGCCACTACACAAGCCATGGAACCGAAATCACAAGGCTTCTTTCCGATAAATACGGCAAGGAAATATGGTTCAGCGAGGGAAGTCCCCCCATGAGCTATTCAAAAGGGACAAGCCGCTTTGATAAATCGGGCTTGAGCGGGATAAACGGAGCTTTGGACATAGCCGACAGGATAATCGCGATGTATCCCTGCGGCTGTATGACCTTATACGAGTTCCAGCCCCTGGTCGCGGCTTATTACGACGGCGTTACATACGGATATAAGCAGCTTTTGACCGCAAAGGAGCCCTGGAGCGGACATTTTGAAGCGGACAGCGGCTTTTATACGGCTCTGCATTTTGCCCGATTTATAAAAAAGGGCTGGGCGTTTGCCGATTCCGCCTGCGTCTGCGACGGAGAAAAGGGCGGGGATGGGCACGCGATAGTAAATGCGAAAAAAAGCTTTCTCTCCGCTTACGATACGGTCACAGGCGATTACAGCGTCGTTATCTGCAACTCCGCCGATACCGAACGGGTATTAGATATAACGGTAGAAGAGCTTGAAAAAGCTTGTCAAGCCGTGGATATATGGGAAACGAGAGGCGCAAGCAAAAGCGAGTTCGACAGGATATATTTCGGAAAAGCAAAGGGAACGGACAAAAGCGAATTTGACGAAAATTATTTCAGAATGATCGGGACGGCGGCTCCCGTTAAAGCCGAAAACGGATATAAGCTCCGAATAACGGTGAAGCCCTATTCTTTGGTCACTCTGTCTACGCTGAAAACGGAAAGACCCGACGTACGGGCGGCAGGCTCCCGACTGCTGCCGCTGCCTTACTGCGATGATTTCAACTATTCAGAAAGCCGTCTAAGGCTGACCTCGGGTACTCCGAGATACACGACGGATCAAGGCGGAGCCTTTGAAACGACCGAGCTTAACGGCGAAAGAGTGCTGATGCAGAAAATAACCCCCGCAGAAAAGGCTGAGGAGTGGGGAGCAACGCCGCAGCCCGTCACAAGCTTCGGAGACGACAGGTGGTTCAACTATTCGGTGAGCGCGGACGTGCTGTTGGAGCAAAGCGACCGACCTAAGGAAAATTACGCGGGCGTGGGGCTCAGATACAGCTCAGCCTGCCAGGGCGTAAGCGGATACTCGCTTTTGATGTATCAAAACGGAGAGGCGGTATTCAGGAAAAACGATATCGTTTGCTCTTCTTATGTTTTAAGAGAGCTTGATATGAGCAAGCCGCACCGCTTAAAGCTGTCCGCCTGTTACGATCGGGTGGAGAGCTTTATAGACGGCGAAAGGCTCGGAGCGCGCGGCGAAAGCGTAAACTGGCTTTCCGCGGGACGGGCGGCTTTTTACAGCTCCTACAACAAAAATATTTTTAAAGCGTTTAAAGCTGAAAAAATCGACGGCGTTCCGCCTTACGTAAAACGCTTTGACGATACCGATCCCGAATTTACGTATTACGGAAGCTGGGAGCATAAGATGATGAGCGGCTTTTCCGATTATAAGCGCACCTTCTCGGAGGGAAAGGCGGGCGCGAGCGTAAAGCTTGCCTTCAGCGGCACGGGCTTCGCTCTTTTCGGCGAAAACGCCGACAGCGCCGTTTTTATGCTTATATTGGACGGCAAAAAACTCGAAAACGCCCCCATAGACATATCGGAGCTGTCTATTTCCAAAATGAAGCTTACAGCCGAAGCGGAAGAGATGAACAGGCAGCTCTTTGAAAATCAATGCGTTCTTTGTGCGGAAAACCGACAGCATTTCTTTTCCGTAAGAGACCTTCAAAACAAAAGGCACACCGCAGAGCTTGTGATCTTAAGAGGAAAGCTGAGGATAGACGGGGCGGAGGCGTATATATATTAGAATCTGTTTTTTATAATCATATTGCAGACAAAATTTACAGGGTCTGCAATATGATAGTGAAATACACACGAAACACTATAAATTAAAAAAGGAGAGAATTACAATGGGAAAAAATAATTCCGCACAGAATAACGCATCAATTAAACGCAAAACCGCCGCTCTTGCCGAAGCACTGTCCGCCGCGCAAGGCAAAGGAATGTCTGCAAAAAAGCTGAGAAACGAATATAATTTTGAAAACTATCTTAAAATGCTGAAAAGCTTTGCGCAAAGATACTGCGTTATTGCTGCGGCTTCGGACACACCATGGGGACCGCCTTTTAACAGAAGCTTAACAAATTTATTTAAAAATATCGGCTTTCAAACCGACTTATACGAAATGTACAGAAACGCTTACGCTGCGGTCATTGACTCGGGGAAGCTTGTTTTTGAAAAAATGGAGACCGACAAGGATAAAAACGTAGACGAAGAAATCGCCTTGGAGGAAACAACCGTTCATCTGTTCAGCGTAGGATTTAACTGTTTTTTTCATACCTGCATGCACGGCGAAATTGAAATATGCGGACAAAAGAAAATAACCTTGTCGAGAGGGCTAAATATCGTCGTATATGACAGGATCACTCAAACCATTATTGATTATGCGGCTTTTGATGTTTTTGCCGACAGTATACCATGCCAAAAACCGTATCTTTACGCTCAAAGGATAAAGGAGTATAAGGAAAGAAACCCCGATGTGACGGTTTTAACTTATCAAGCGCCTCAGTTTCCGAAGAACGCAATAACTGCGGGTGAGAAATTCATCATCGATAATAACATAAATTATGGAAGAGAAATAATATTAGGCAACCTAAATAAGCATATTTTTGCATTAAACAACTATTTTGACGAGGAAGGAATAACAGAGGTGCTTTCCGTTCCAAATTCTTATAGGGGTGTTAACGGGATTCGGCGGTTTGAGGATACGCACGGAAAATATGTAAACACGGTCGACGGACACCGAGTGACCGAATATCAGCCAAAACAAAATATTGATTGTGACAATATATATATATATATATATATGCGGAGGCTGTACAGTATTCGGAGTGGGCGCGGACGATAAACGCACAATAGCTTCCTATCTTCAGTATATGTTAAACAAAAGCTTTCCCGATCGCAAATACATTGTGCAGAATTACGGCTATTTTTTGTGCGAGGGAGACCAGCAGAGCGACGAGCATTTAGCCATAATGGAAAGCCTTCCTGTCAGACCCGGCGACATTGTGATATGCAGCGAGCTCGGACAAGTCGATGGGGTTCCCTTTATTGATATGTCCGACGCCGCAAATTTCCCTCGTTCCTACGAGGTGTTTTTCGATTCGTCCGGTCACCTTACTCCGGACGGCAACCGTTTGATCGCCGACCGTCTTTTACAGGGCTTGGTCGGTCTCGAATCGGGCTTTTCCGAAAACAAAAGCAGAGGAACGCAAAACAGCTACGGCTTCGATAGTACCGAAAACGCCGAGCTTGACGCTTACAAAAATATCCTTACCGAATATTACAATGCAAAATTCAATACCGTTATCGGGTCGGTGGTAATGAATTGCAATCCTTTTACTCTCGGACATCGCCATTTGATCGAGCAGGCTTTGCGGCAATGCGATTTTTTGATTATTTTTGTGGTGGAAGAGGATAAGTCAATGTTTTCTTTTGACGACAGATTACGTTTGGTAGATCTGGGAGTTGCCGATCTGCCAAATGTTGAGGTTATACCGAGCGGAAGATTTGTTTTATCTTCGCTCACATTTTCGGAGTATTTCAACAAATCCGAAATGCAGGACAGAGTAATAGACACATCTCTCGATATAACTCTTTTCGCAAAAGAAATAGCGCCTTGTCTGCATATATCGAAACGCTTTGCGGGAGAGGAGCCTCTCGATCGGGTAACTCATATGTATAATGAAACGATGCGCGGTATCTTGCCCCAATACGGCATAGAATTCATCGAGATACCGAGAAAAACGCTTTCGGGAGAACCGATAAGCGCTTCGCGCGTACGCTCGTTATTAAATACGGGCGAGCTCGAGGAAATAAAAAGCCTTGTGCCCGAAAGCACGTATGAATACCTTTGCAGCATTTTCACGGAACGAGAAAAGGACGAAAAAAATGTACAAAATAATGATAGTTGAGGACGACGCGGAGCTTGCCGACCAAATGAAGAAGCAGATCGAGGCATGGGGCAACGAGGTAAGCTGCGCAAGAGATTTTAGGGATATAATAGGCGCTTTTACCGAGTACGATCCCCATATGGTGCTGCTGGATATTTCCCTCCCGTTTTACAACGGTTATTACTGGTGCGCCGAAATAAGAAAAATTTCAAACGTGCCCGTTGTTTTTATTTCCTCCGCCTCCGACAATATGAATATCGTTATGGCAATGAATATGGGCGGAGACGATTTTATAGCCAAGCCCGTAGACCCGAGCGTTATGACCGCTAAAATACAGGCGGTGCTGCGGCGCGCATACGATATGGCGGGAAAGATACCCATATTGGAGCACAAGGGCGCGGTACTCAATCTGAACAACGCTTCTCTGAGCTATAACGGAGAGCGTATCGAGCTCACAAAAAACGAGTTCCGCATACTGCGGACCCTGCTGGAAAACAAGGGAAAGGCGGTGAGCCGAGACACGCTGATGATAAAGCTGTGGCAGATGGATTCATATGTTGAAGAGAACACCTTGACCGTAAACGTGACAAGGCTCAGAAAAAAGCTGGCGGGAGCGGGGCTTCCCGATTTTATCGCCACCAAGGTGGGAATGGGTTATATCGTGGAATAGGGCGATTTGGAGAGAATAAGGTATGAAAAAAGAAGGTCTTTTTGCAATTTTTCTGAAATTTCTCATAGAGTACAGTTATATCGCGGCGCTTTTCGCGCTGTCCCTTTTGATCTGCGCCGTTGTGTTCGGGCTGTACGGCTCGGAGCTTGAGGCGGTGTTTTATTCCTTCGGCTTATGCTTGACGATGTTTGCCGCTGTCGGCGCGGCGCGGTTCGTTCACTATGCGAAAAGATACCGCGAAAGAAAAAAGGTATCGGAGGATCCAACGCTTACCGTCGGCGCGCTCCCCGCGGCGGAAACTCCCTTGGAGGAGGAGTATCACGAAATAATATCGACGCTTAAAGCAAGGCTGGACGCCGCCGTAACGGAAAAGAACAGCGACCTGCAGGAAAGCATAGAGTATTACACCACATGGGTCCACCAGATAAAGACGCCGATCTCGGTCATGCGAATGATATTGCAGGGAGAGGACACCGAGGAGCACAGAGAGCTTTCCCTGCAGCTTTTCCGTATAGAGCAGTATGTGGAAATGGTGCTCAATTACATCAGATTGGGCGGCTCCTCCTCGGATTTTGTGTTTAAGGAATACGATCTGGACGGGATAATAAAGCGGGCGGTGCACAAATACGCGCCGATGTTCGTGCGAAAGCACATAGGCTTAAAATATGAAAGCGTTGACATAAGGATCGTAACGGACGAAAAGTGGTTTTCCTTTATGCTGGAGCAGCTTTTGTCCAATGCGGTCAAGTATACTGAAAAGGGGCAGGTCTCCGTTTCGGTAACGGAGGACGGCGTCCTGAAGATCGCCGACACGGGCATAGGCATAGCCGAGGAGGACCTGCCGAGGATATTTGAAAAGGGCTTCACAGGTTATAACGGCAGAGCGGACAAAAAATCCACGGGTCTCGGGCTGTATCTCTGCCGTCTGACCGCGGACAGGCTTTCCCACAGGATCAGCGCGGAATCCGAGGCCGGCAAGGGCTCGGTTTTTTCGGTGGAGCTGAAAAGATACGAGCTTAAGGCGGAATAATAACTAAGAGTATTACAAAATTGTCACCCCCTCCCCCGAATTGTCACCCGAAAAGATTTTTACGCCTCCGAGATTTTGTTATAATAATATCGGTTGATTTACATTATTAAACAAAAGAAAGGAACGACCCGCAAATGGCAATATTGGAAGCAAAATGTCTTAAAAAGACCTATTTGTCTCTGTTTAGCGGCAGCCGAGTCCAAGCGCTCACCGACGTATCGTTTTCGGTGGAGCGGGGGGAATACGCGGCGATAATGGGCGAATCGGGCTCGGGCAAAACCACGCTGCTGAATATTTTGGCGGCGTTGGATAAGCCCACGGGAGGACAGGTCCTTTTAGAGGGGAAAAACATAACGGATATACGGGAAAAGGAGCTGTCGGCGTTCAGACGGGACAACCTGGGCTTTGTTTTCCAGGATTTCAATCTGTTGGACACCTTTACCGTACAGGATAACATTTTTCTCCCTCTTGTACTGAGCGGAAAAAGCTTTTATGAAATGAGCGAAAGGCTAAAGCCGATAGCCGCGCGGCTTGAGATCGCCGATATACTTCAAAAGTACCCTTACGAGGTATCGGGCGGACAAAAGCAGAGAGCGGCGGTGGCAAGAGCGATAATCACCGAGCCTAAGCTTATCCTTGCGGACGAGCCGACGGGCGCGCTGGATTCCCGCGCCTCGGACGGGCTTTTGAACATATTTGCCGATCTGAACGCGGACGGTCAGACTATTTTAATGGTGACCCACTCGGTGAAAGCCGCCAGTCACGCGGGCAGAGTGCTGTTCATAAAGGACGGGCAGGTATTTCACCAGTTATACCGCGGCGGCTGCTCCAACGAGGAAATGTACCAAAAAATTTCCGATACCCTTACGGTCATCGCAACGGGAGGCAGCCTAAATGAGTAAAGGTTTTTATTTTAAGCTTGCCGCCGACAATATAAAAAAGAACGCCAAGACCTATGTTCCCTTTATGATAACCTGCATTGTGACAATAGCGATGTTCTACATCGTAACGTCGCTGTCGAAAAATCCGGGGATAAACGCTATGAGGGGCGCGGACTTTATCAGTACGTTTATGACCATAGGCAGCGGCGTGGCGGCTGTTTTTTCGGCGATCTTTCTTTTTTATACCGACAGCTTTCTTTTGAAGCGCCGCAAAAAGGAATTCGGGCTCTTGAATATCCTTGGTATGGAAAAACGTCATATTTCCGCCGTGATATTTCTCGAAACCTTATATACCGCGGTCATAAGCTTGGCGATCGGATTAGGCGGCGGCGTTCTGCTGGATAAGCTTATGTATTTGATCATCGCAAGGCTGCTCGACGCGGAGATATCCTTGGGCTTTTACGTTTCGGGCTATTCTATGCTTATTTCTCTTTTTCTTTTCGGAGCGATATTCTTTTTCATTTTTCTCAATTCGCTCAGGCAGATACATTTTTCAAAGCCCGTGGAGCTGTTAAAGGGCGGCGAGGCGGGCGAAAGGGAGCCGAAGACCCGTTGGCTTATGGCGTTCTTCGGCTTGATATGCCTGGGAACGGGCTATTTCATTTCGGTCACCATAAAGGACATTTCACAGGCGTTCGCGCTGTTTTTCCTGGCGGTGATGTTAGTTATAGCGGGCACTTATATGCTGTTCACCGCGGGCAGCGTGTTCCTGCTCAAGGCATTAAGAAAAAACAAGCGGTATTATTATAAAACCAAGCATTTCATTTCCGTGTCGGGAATGATATACCGCATGAAGCAAAACGCGGTGGGGCTGGCTAATATTTGTATTCTGTCCACAATGGTCCTTGTAATGATCTCCTCGACCTCCTGCCTTATGATAGGCATGAACGAGATACTGAACGACAAATATCCCTACGATCTGACCTTAAGGGTAAGGAACCCTTATTTCGGAGAGGACGGCGAGGAAAAACAAAGAGAGTTTGAGGAAGCGCTTGACATCGTTTCGGAGTACGAAAAGGAAATAAGCAGAACCAACGTGTTTGACATTTTCAAGGCTGTCGTCTATTTCGATAACGGAAAAGCCGACTTTGGCGGAGACTATGACGACTATCTCACCGTGGCGTTTTTTGTTACCGCCGAGGACTACAACAAAGCCTTCGGAGAAAGCCTTTCTCTCGAACCGAACGAGATAGCGGCGGCTCCGCAAAGGGCGGACAGCGCCGCCCTTGCTTACGACGTTTTGGAGCTTTTCGGAAAGGAATTTTACGTTAAGGAAAGGCTCGGATATTTTAACGTGCGCAACAATCAGAACGACAGCATAGCGGAAAACGAGGTGATCGTTGTGAGCGACCTTGATATAATAAGGTATATAAACGAGCGTTACTGTGAATATATGGGCTTCGAGGATATAGGTCTGCGTACCTCCAAGGCGTTGAACGTAAGCTTCACCGCGGACGAAAAAAGGCAGTTCAATACGCTGATCCCCGAGATATCCGGCAAAATAGGCGAATATGTGTCTGTAAACAGCCGCGCGGAGGGAAAATACGATTTTTTGGATATTTACGGCGGACTGTTTTTCCTGGGGCTGTTTTTGGGAACGCTGTTCATAATGGCTGCGGTGCTGATAATTTACTATAAGCAGATATCCGAGGGCTTCGACGATCAAAAGCGCTTTGGGATAATGCAGAGCGTCGGTCTCAGCAAAAGCGAGGTCAAGTCCTCTATACACTCGCAGGTGCTTACCGTATTCTTCCTGCCTCTTATAGTCTCGGGCGTCCATATGCTGGCGGCGTTCCCCATACTCAAAAAGCTGCTTGAGGGCTTAAGAATGACCGACACCCTGCTGTTTATCGGCTGCACTGCGGGCTGCTTCCTTGTATTCGCCGCGTTTTACGTGATCGTTTATCTTCTTACCGCAAGGGCTTACTATAAAATAGTCAGCAAAACGCAGGCAAGCTAACCTAATAACCATTTAAACACAAAAAACAGAGTTGAAATGGTTAATAGTATAAAAAACAAAAAAACGGGAGAGAAAATTATTTAGAAGATACCTTAAAATACCATAAAAATGACCTGTCGGGACTGTTCAAGCCTTATTTCCGACAGGTCGTTTTTTAATTGTTTAAGTTCACCAAAAATTCAAATAAGAAAATGGATAAATCGTTAGAACAAAAGTAAAAGCGCACATCTTAAAATGAAAATAAGCATTGAATAAAAAGCAGA
>JAMPHV010000078.1 GCA_023663265.1 Bacteroides sp. | reverse complement strand
AGTCGGTATTCCGTTTTTTTAAAAATGCAGGCGCTTAGAATTATAACTGCCAACGCTTTATAATGATTTATTAAGCTTTAATTAAAGCTCATTCTGCTTTTTATTCAATGCCTATTTTCATTTTAAGATGTGTGCTTTTCCTTTTATCATAACGATTTCTCCATTTTTCACTTTGAATTTTGGGGAAACTTAAAAAAATAATGCCTATTGACAGCTCCCCCTCGGCTATGATATAATTTGATTTAAAGGATAACAAAAAGATGTTATGCTGTAAAATTTTTAAGGAGTTGGGATCATGTTAAGCGAGGTTTCGATTCGTACCAAAAATTTTGACCTATCATATGCAGCCAATATCGTAAGAGAATCCAAAAAATTCGAGGACTATTTGGCGGAGGCGGGAAGCAATGCCAAGGCTCAGTCCGCAGCGAGCAGCGCGGCAGTTGAAAAAGCGATAATATCCATGCAAAAGCAGGTCGGCGTTTATGATCCTCACTGTAAAACCGACTTAAAAATTCCCGATCACTGGGTTACAGAGGACTCCGACAAGTTGGGAGTTAAAGCGGCGGCGGATTTCTTAAGGGAGAACGGCATAGAAATACGAGACACTATACCGACGCACCATATAACCGATGAACAGATGGAATGGTTAAAATCAAGGCATGATTTTTCAAATATGGAGCTGCATTTAGATACTCCCGAATGTCAAAATTTTTACGGCGACTTGATCGTATTGGGCGTATGCACCTTTGATGAGATCAAAAAGCTTTTTGCGGTCCAAATGCCCGAAAGCGGAGTTTTGCGTCAAGTAAATCCTTCCGATTTGGGAATAAACGGCTTGGGCATTGGAACGGGGCTGAGCAGTCTTAAGCAGACGTTTGAATACACCTTTGATATGCAAAAAGCCATTCTCAGCGCTTTTATGGATAGCATGGGAAACAAGCGGACGTCAGCGCTTAACGGGGTCGATCAAAGATTTGTTCAGAGCACGTCAGAACTGCTTTCAAAAAAGCAGGAGCTTTACGATCTCTTACTGGGATTGTTTGAATAAAAATTGTAATACAGCGACCGACAGATGCATTGAAATAAAAAGGAGGAAGCACATATGATAAATACCCGATCGGTGACCGTACATCAAAACAGCATACCCGCAGGCAATATCGGTTCAAGCAAAGCGGCGGGCATATCCTTTACAGAGTATCTCGCAGCCGCTTCGGACAATGCCGAAGCATACGTTCCCGATAAATGGTGCTTGGAAACAGATAAATTCGGCACGGGCGTGGATAAGGCGGTCAGATATATGAGGGAAAATTTAGGGCTTGACCCCGAAAGCAGAACGCCCACATATGAAATAACGGATAAACAGCTTCAATGGCTTAGCTCCCGCCACGATCTGAGCAATATATACAAAACGGAAACAGGCACCTGCGGCGACGGCTGCTGCGGCTGGACGATGAGCTGGTGGGACGAAAATTTTCTTTCCGACCTGGTTTATCTGAACGTCATTTCGCCCGACGACGCCAAGGGCTTCGGTAAAATAGCGTTTCCGAAAAGCGAATCGGGTATGGTGCACGCCGTATCGGACAGCGGCGGCTCCGATTCGGGAAGCTTTTCGATAGCCGACGCGGCGGCAAGAGTGCTCAAAACGCAGCAGGGCTATATCGACGCGATATACGAAAAGTATAAAAACAATCTCTCCCTAATGCTTAAGCAGGATCAAGAATACCTTGAAACGGCGCAAAAGCTTTTGGAAAAAAATCGGATATGGTACGAAATTTTAATGCGCGTGAGCGATTAAACCAAAAAAATTTTGACCCGACAAAGCCTTAGGCTTTGTCGGGTCAAATTATTCTCTTATTCAAAGCTGTCCTCGTTATCTCTGTCCTTGATAAGCTCCGCCAGCGCCACTAACTCCTCCTCGGTAAGGCTGATTCCCTTTCCCATTCTTTCATGATCGGGTGACCAGTCTCTGATGTCGTATTTGGGCTCGCGGTCGTTCCAGCTTACCATATTCAGCTCCTTTCGCCAGCCCTTTGCGTTTTCGGAGATAACTCCGAGCTCCTTTGTGATCTCATACTTAAATTCTGCTGCCATTTTTTTCGTTCCTTTCTTTTTTTCAGTGCTTTCTTAACGCCGCTGCCGTGGGCGTTTCCTCCGCGTTGACGATTCCGTCGAATACCGCCTGATATTTTGGCGGAATAAGCTTATTTATATGGTGTCTGCCGAAAAACCAACGGCTGAACTGAGTTTTTTCGCGTATTTCCTCAAAATAGGTGTTTATATGACTGCGGTCGGTCTTGCCGAGATTAAGAAACTCGCTTATCTTGGCGGGAGGCTCGTAGCTTACTATGTAATCCACCTTAAAATCGTGCTTTTCAAGGTTTTTCATTCCCTCGGCAAGCTCCTCGTCGGTGGGTATTTCCAGCTTCCAGCGTATTTCCGCCGTCTTGTCCGAGGGATTCAGATAGGCGTCGTTTTCCTCGCTCCTTCCTCCCCCGAATGCGAATATCCTTTTGCCGTCTATCTCGTATACCTGCCCCCTCAGAAGCTGCCGAAGATTGCCGCTTATCCTGCGGGTCAAGCCTCCGCACCATTCCTCGGTGGCGTATTTCTGAAGCTCCTCAAAATTTTCGTGTACCCCCTCTACAAAAAGCAGGTTGTATTTTTTTCTTCCCAATTGCTTTAAGCGGTGCTGTTCGGACTTGGAGCCGTCCCAGATAAAGCCGAAATCTCCGCATATGATGAGGGAATCGTTTTTTTTCAGCGACTTTACCTGTTTTTTGCCGAAGCGGGTCATATCGCCGTGGGTGTCTCCTGTTATAAGTATCAATAGGGTACCTCCTTTTTAATTTGAAATCGCCTGCTCTATATCCGCGATAATATCCGCCTTATCCTCCAAGCCTATGGAAAGTCTTACGGTATTTTCGCTGATACCCGCTTGGCTGAGCTGTTTGGCGGAAAGCTGAGAATGAGTGGTGGTGGCGGGGTGGATCACCATTGACCTGACGTCGCCTACGTTGGCGACTATCTTCAAAAGCTTAAGGCTGTCCATAAACCTTGCGCCCGCGGCTCTGCCTCCCTTAAGCTCAAAGGTTAATACGCCGCCCGCGCCCTTGGGCACGTATTTTTGGGCAAGGTCATAGTACTTATTGCCGGGCAGCATGGGATAGTTGACCTTTTCCACCTCGGGTCGGCTCTCGAGGAACTCCGCCACCGCAAGAGCGTTTTCACAGTGCCGAGCCATTCTTAAGGGCAGCGTTTCAACGCCGATAATGGAAAGATAGGCGTTAAAGGGGGAAAGACAGGCTCCGAGATCTCTTGTTATCAAGGCTCTCAGTCTTAATATGAACGCGCTTGCTCCCAAATCGGCAAACACTACGCCGTGATACGAGGGATCGGGCTCATTGAAGAGAGGAAAGCGGGGGTTATCCTTAAAGCTGAATTTTCCGCTGTCTACCACTACGCCCGCCATAACCGAGCCGTGACCCGCAAGAAACTTTGTGGCGCTGTGTATCACAAGGTCCGCTCCGAACTCTATGGGACGGCAAAGGTAAGGCGTGGTAAAGGTGCTGTCCGCCGCAAAGGGTATGCCGTGCCTGTGGGCAATTGCCGCGATTTTTTCAAGATCGGCGACGTTAACGTTGGGATTGCCCACTATTTCGGTAAACAAAAGCTTTGTTCTGTCGTTGATGGCGTTTTCCCAAGCCTCAAAGTCGTCGGGATCGACGAATCTTACGTTTATACCCAATCTTTTAAGGGAAACGCCGAGCATATTTATCGCGCCGCCGTAAATATTTATCGAGCTTACCACCTCGTCGCCCTCGCAGCAAAGGTTCACGACGGTATTGAAAATAGCCGCGTGTCCCGAAGCGAAGGAAAGCGCCCCCACGCCGCCGTCGAGAGCCGCGATCTTCTTTTCAAAAAATTCGCAGGTAGGGTTTTGCAGACGGGAGTAAATATTCCCCGCCTCTGAAAGCTCGAACAGGCGTTTGGCGTGCTCGGTGCTGTCAAAGGTATAGGCGTTGGTCTGATAAAGAGGCGGCACGGTGGAATGGGTCACGGGGTCCCCGTCGAAGCCCGCCTGTATCACCTTGGTGTCAAATAAATATTCCTTGTCCATTTTTTGCTGTCCTTTCATTTGCTTATATAATTGTGAAAATTTTCATAAATTTTTCGATAAGGTCTTTAACTTTTAATTTTTTTTTGGTATAATAGTATAAGCTGTAAAAAAATAAATGCAATTTTCGCGGAAACTCGGCGCCGCCTAACGTCAAACGGCGCATTTTTAAAAATCACATCTTTTATTATACCGTAAAAAAGGAGTTTTGTCTATATGCGTTATGTAAAAAAATATAAGGGGATTTTTGCTTTTCTGCTGACATTTGCCTTTATTTTACAATATTCGTCCTTTTTGCGCGTAAGTGCGGATTTTGTTCCCGTGTTGGATAAAATATACAGCGAGGGCGTTTATATGGTGAATCTCGATACCGATATCGTGATCTGTTCCAAAAACGAAAACCAACGATTTTACCCCGCCTCCATCACCAAAATTATGACCGCGGTGATAGTGCTGGAGAATTGCCCCGATTTGGACGCCAAGGTAAGGATAAGCTACGACGCCACCAACGAGTTTTGGGGCGGCGACCCCAATAAACAGGGTCCCTCCACCGCAGCCCTCGAGGCGGGGCAAACGAACATCTCCTACCGCGACTGTCTGTACGCCCTAATGCTTGCCTCCGCCTGTGAAGCCGCCAACATACTCGCGCTTAACCTTTGCGGGAGCATTGAAAACTTTACCGCGCTGATGAACGGCAAGGCTAAACAGTTGGGCTGCTTGGATACGCATTTCTCCAACGCCCACGGTCTGTGGGAGGCTGAAAACTATTCCACCCCTTATGATATGTACCTCATTTCGAGATACGCCTACGACCGCGTCCCGGGATTTATGGAGATATGCGACACGTATTCCTACGCATTTCCCGCCAACCAGTACAATCCCGACGGCTACACAAAGTATACCACCAACCCCTTGATCACCCCCAGCTCGGATTTTTACCTGGATTACGTTCACGGTGTAAAAACTGGAAGCATAGACGTCTATTACGACAAGGACGGAAACGTCCACGACGGCGGGCGCTGTCTTGTTACCACCGCGCAGAAAAACGGATATACTTATCTTATTGTGACTATGCAGGCTCCCTTTTACAACGAAGAAGGCAAATCCTACAATTATTCCGCCCTCGATCACTATAACCTTTACGAGTGGGCTTACAAAAGCTTTACCTACAAGGAGGTGGTAACCAAGGGCGAGATATGCACCGAGCTCGACGTGGAGCAGGGCGAAGAGGACAGAATACAGCTCGCGGCGGAATCGGACTTTACCACCATAGTTCCCTCCGATCTTGCCGAAAACAGCGACGACGGTCCCGTGCAGAGAAAAAGGACCATACTTTACGACAACGTGATCGCGCCGGTAAAAAAAGGGGAAATACTCGGAAAGCTGGATATAGTCTACCAGGGCGAGGTCATAAAAACCATAGACCTCGTTGCGGCAAAATCCATTGAACGATCTCAAGTCGCCTATCTTATGGACAGAGCCAGATCCCTTACCGAGACCTCGTGGTTTTCTCCGCTGCTGGTGCTGCTGCTTATCTGCATACTGACGGACATCGTGCTTATGGCGATACGCCGCAGAAAGCTGATACAGGAAGCAAGAAAAAACGAAAGAATGAGAAGAAGAAGGAATATGGGAAGATAACAGGTGCGCAGACACAGCAGAGGCTCCGCTCCTAAAAGGGCGGACGGTTTCTACAAGGGCATTTGTTCACATAAACTATAATTATGAACGTAATTTTACTTTGCATTGGAAAGCTTAAGGAAGCTTATTTAAGAGACGCTTGCAGGGAATACGAAAAAAGGCTGTCCGCCTTCTGCCGTTTTTCGGTGGAGGAGCTGGAGGCAGAAAAGCTTCCCGACAAGCCCTCGTACAGCGAGATATCAAACGCGCTGGAAAAGGAAGGTCAAAGGCTGCTGAAAAAGATACCCTCCAACGCTTATGTCTATACTCTTTGTATAGAAGGCAAGCAAAAAAACAGCGAGGAATTTGCCGAAGCCTTGGAGAAAAACGCGTTAAAGGGATTCGGCACCGCCGTTTTTATAATAGGAAGCTCCTACGGTCTTGCCGACAGCGTTAAAAACAGCTCCCACAGCAGGCTTTCAATGTCCGAAATGACATTTCCTCATCAGCTTGCAAGGGTAATGCTTATGGAACAGATATACAGAGCTTACTCAATTATCAATAACAGGCAGTATCATAAATAGCAAATTAAACGGAAAGTATAGAAATTTGTCGAATAAGCGCTTAATTTTAAGGAAAGAAAGACAGTGATCGAATGAAAAAAATTTTCAGAATGTACCCATTGATTTGTTTAGTAACGGGTCTGCTCATCATAGCGGCGGGTATCTACACCTTGTCGGCAGGCGACCTTGTGCTTCAGGTGGCGAGCATTATCGGAGGAAGCGTGGTAGCCGTGCAGGGGGCGGGACTTATACTGTCGGCGATACTTAAGAGAAAGGTCATATCTAAAGAAGCGGCGGGCAGCATCTTTTTCAGCGGTCTTTTCAATATTCTGGCGGGAGCGTTCATATTACTGCTCCCTATGATCAAATTCACTCCCATATACATTGTTTTTACCGCGTATATTTTCGTAAACGCTCTTATAAAGATAGTGGATTACCGTATAGACCGCCGCGACAACGTGCCCGGGCGCTTCAAGGAGCTGATACTGTTTTTCTTTTTTATAGTGTTCGGCGTTCTTATGGTATTTGTGCCGGGAATGGGCAGACGAGGTTTTCTCGTTGTGGCTGGCATTTATTGTATACTTTACGGCGCCTTTCAGCTTTCGGACTTTGTTTTCCAATGCCTTCCCGAAAGGCTGAGAAACAGGATCAGCAGCAAGATCACTCTTCCTATGCCCGTTATCCTGTCCACCCTGCTCCCTTTTATGAATATGAAAACAAGACACAGGAAAAATATACTCAACCCCGAAAACGCAAGGCAGGAGCTTGAGGTCTTTTATCCCGCGGGAAAGGAAACCGATATGCCTCCCGATATGGAGGTTATGATACACGTGGGCGAAAAGGGGCTGGGCACCTTCGGGCACTGCGATCTGTGCTTTGAGGGCGAGATCGTTTCCTACGGCTCTTACGACCTTGACACGGTATCGCTGTTTGGCGGCGTGGGCGACGGCATATTGATAGTTGGGAAAAAGGAAAGCTACGTAAGATTTTACGTTACCGCTACTCCCCGTGAAATATACAGCTACGGCTTTAGGCTTAACGAGGAGCAAAAAAAGGCGGTGCGAAAGGAAATAGCGGACGTTAAGGAAACGGCGTACCCTTGGGAGCCTCCGCTCAGCGAGGTGATAAAGGAAAATCCCGACGCCAAGGGCGAAAGCGTTTTCGATTGGGGCAGCAAAATGTGGAACTGCACAGGCTCGAATTTCTACAAGTTTAAAAGCGGAAAAATGAAAACCTACTTTGCAGTTACCTCAAACTGTGTTATGATGGTCGATCGCATAGTAAGGAAGGCCTGCTCCGACACTACCGTTCAGAGGACCGTCCTTACCCCCGGAGGATATTACGATTATTTGGAGCACCTGTTGGCTATGGTGGGCTCGCCCGTATTTTGCAGAAGAATATATAACGCCCGAACCACCGAGGGCTGGCAATACAAGCCGAGAGTGCCTTATTCCTCTCCCGAAATGGAAAAAATAACCGAAACGGAGGCCAACCGAAGAGCAAAGGGCAACAGTCGGGAAAAGACAAAAAAGCACGCAAAAAGTTAACAAGCAGAAATATATAAAATAAAATATACAAATTGTATACATAAAAGCAAATAATAAAGAAAAAAGAAAGGAACCGCCGAAGGGCGGCACGGTCGCAAAATGAACAAATCGGAAAAATATATGGACAAATTTGAGGGAGCGGTCATCGGCAGCGCAATAGGAGACGCATTCGGCTATCCTCTTATGAAGCTCAGCTTCGAGGAAATATGCGAGACCTTTGAGAAAAAGGGCGCAATGGAGCTGGCGGTCAGCAGAAAAACCAAAACCGCGCTTCTTACCGAGGCGACGCAAATGTCTCTGTTCACCGCCGACGGCATTTTATGGGCGCACAACGAGCGTGTCTCCGACGAAAACGCCGCCGTCGCCAACTATGTTTTTTACTCCTATCAGATGTGGCTTTATATGCAGACCAAAACCATTGCGGGAGCCGAATACGAGTGGCTTTTCGACAAGAAGCGAAATCCGAACCTGTCGTCCTTGCTTAAATCCAAGGGCTTGGGCCGTTCACGAAGGTTAAACGATGTGAACGTTGACGCCCTTTTGGAAGCAAAAAACAACAACTTCGGGACCTTAAACAAGAAAGTAAACGAAAACAAGGACGCGGGCGCGGTCAAGCGCGTTGTCACGGCAGGGCTTTTCTACGGACAAAGCCCCGACATGGCTTTCAGAATGGGCTGCGACATAGGCGCAATAACCCACTCTCACCCCGACGGTTATCTCCCCTGCGGCGTATACGCGGCTGTCGTGGCTGAGCTTATGACGGACAAATCCGTTGAGGAAGCGGTCAACAATGCTATGGCGCTGCTTGCCGCCTATCCCGAAAACGAAAACACCTACAATATGCTTCAAACGGCGATAGACTTAGCGGGAAACGAGGACATTGACCCTCAGGAGGGAATAGGCGAGTTAGGCGACGGTCTCAGCGCTGTTTCCTGTCTTGCGATAGCGGTTTACAGCGCAATAGTTCATCAGACAAATTTCAAATTCGCAATAGAGCTTGCGGCAAACCACGACGGCGACAGCGCGGCGTGCGGAGCCATAACAGGCGGCATATTGGGCGTTTGGTACGGTCTCAAAAAGCTCCCCAAGCCATGGATAAAGAAAATGCAGTATCTCAACCTTATGGAAACGGTATCGGACGTGCTTTTTGAAAATTCCTCATACGCAAGAGCCGCATATACGGGCGACGATGATGATGACGACGATGACGCGGAAGACGAAGAAGACGACGATGACGACGAATAAGCTTACATTATGTTCATAGCTATAATTTTTATGAACGCAATTTGCCTGATCGTTTGAAAAGGAGAAACGGCAATGCCGCCAAGCGCAAAAGCTCAGCTTATATATTTCATTGCCGTCAGCGCCGCAGGCTTAATGTTGACGGTATACGACAAGATCGCCGCTAAGCTCGCGCGGCGGCACCGAGTAAAAGAAAATGTACTGTTGACCGTCGGAATTTTGGGCGGCGCGCTTGTTATGTATGCCGCTATGCTTCTGATACGTCATAAGACAAGGAAACGGAAGTTTGCGGTAGGTTTTCCGATCATTATAGTCTTGCAGGCGGCGGCTTGTGCGGTGTTTTATCTTGTCTTGATTCCGCAAAGAATTTTACAATTTGTATAATTCTGCTTAAAATTGTATTTTTGGTGATTTTTTTATACTGTTTTCGCTTTGAAAGATAGACAAAGTCTATCTTTCAAAGCGAAAACAGTATAAATTATCAATTATTACGGTATAAAAAACGACCTGTCGGAGACAGGTCGTTTTTATACTAAATTAGGTATTAACTTCTTTTTCCTACGCCCGAAGCGGCGGCTTCGCCTGCTTCTGTGTAATACTGATTTCTATCTAAAATATAGACTTCGTCTATATTTTAGAGCCGACT
>JAMPHV010000077.1 GCA_023663265.1 Bacteroides sp. | reverse complement strand
GGATGCGGCGGCATCAAAGCTTGCTCTCTGTTACACTTAAGCCCCGCGGGAGGCGTGCTGATCTCGCTTCCGAGTGAAAGAGAACATCACATAATATGTAATTTTAAGAATTAGTAAATCAGTGCTTTTATGAAAATTAAAGCATTATCTTAAGCGCAGTCATAAAAAACAGTATCTCTGGTTTAGAAATTTTGGGGAAACTTAAAGGAAACGTTTATTTGACATTTAAAAAAAAATATGCTATACTCTAAAACGTAACCTTATTGTGCGAACGCGGGGAGAGATCCGTGAGGAAAGTCCGAGCATCACAGAGCGGGGTAGCTGCTAACGGCAGCCGAGGGCGACCTTAGGGCAAGTGCAACAGAGATATACCGCCGCAGAAATGCGGTAAGGGTGGAAAGGCGAGGCAAGAGCTCACCGGAGCGCGGGAGACCGCGCTGCCATGTAAACCCTACCCGATGCAACGCCAATTGGTACGGAGAGCAACGCGTCTGCTCGGCGCGCTCCGAAATAGGCGGCTTGATCCCGCGGGCGACCGCGGGAGTAGATAAATGTTCGTACGCGACAGAACTCGGCTTACAGATAAGGTTATTTTTGTTTCATTTTATGACCTGCGGCTTATCCGCAGGTCTGATTGTTTTGGAATTTGTACCGCAAAAATCAAAATCCGTCGGCGAAGCCGACACCTTAATTGTCAATTGTCAATTGTCAATTATCAATTGTCAATTATTGTATTAAAAACACGACCCGTCGAAAACGGGTCGTGTTTTTTCCTTATTTTACCTTATTTTTATATTTATGTCTGCTGCTTTTTAACGACGACCGAAGCCTCACCCGATTCGGAGATCTCATATCCGTTTCCGCCTACAGCCTCAAAATACTGCGCCGCTTCCTCTGCGGAAATTTCCGTCAGCTCTCCGCCGTTTACGGTGAAATAGCTGTCTCCGATCATAACCGTATCGTTCTTGACGCCGGAGAATACGACCTGATTTACCTCAACGGGAATCAAGCTGCCCCTGTCAAGAATAACGTTTATCTCCTCGGCTTCGTTGGTAACGGTAAGAAAAGCCATATTTATAGCGGGACTTCTGACGTACTTAAGGCTTCCCGTATAAGCGGCAAGCTCCGTTTCCGTGCCGTCCGCGGTGGAAATGCCGTATATCTTGACGGTGTTTTCCTTGGAGTCGGTGACCGCCGTGTAAACAACGCCCTCAGAGTATGCCAAAACCGACGCGGGGTCGCTGTACTCCTTGTTGGCGAGAGAAATGGTGCCCTCAGAACGCTGACCGTAGTAAATAATGGTCTTGTCGAGAGAAACGGTTTTCATAAGAATGATCTTTCCGTCGCTGCTGCATGATACGGAGGACAATTCCGCTCCGCCCGAGGTAATGGCGCTCACGTCCACCTCACAGAGCACGGGGGTCTCGCCGTCCGCGTAATAAAGCCTTGTCTTGTTATCTCCGTCGCGGGCGATAATGAACATTTTCGACCCGTCATAAGAGCTGTAGCTGATCTTTGCGCCCGAGGCGTAATAGGTGGTCTCTATCCTTATCTCGCCGCCCGAACAGCTTAAAAGCCTTATGCTGTCGGAGGTGGTAACGACAAAGCAGCTGTCGTTTATAAAGCTTATGGTCTTAACGCCCGCCACGGGAACGGCTAAGGTCTCGTATTCGGGCTCTTGAATCTCGTCAGCGGGCTCCGTATCGACAGGCACCTCCGAGGTCTCCTCCGTTTCGGTGATATCCTCCGCGGTCGTTTCGCTTGCCGTGGTCTCCACGGGAGGCTCGGCGGTCTCGGCAGTCGTCTCCGTCTCGGCGGAAACGGTCGTAACGGGAGGCACGGTGGTGGTCTCGGGCACCGATATTTTAACCGTTTCGTCGGTCATCTCGGCGGTCGCGGTGTATTCTGCGGTTACATTGTTAAAGGGCTTAAAGGTATCGTCGGTAAGCACGTCGGAGGCGTACTCCACCAACGCCGTTTCCTTAAGCAGCTTTATTTCCGTCAGCATCGAAGCGGGAGCGTTTATTTTCGCGCCCAAGAACTGCATAGTATCGTCAAGCTCGGGGTTGTTGGAATAATGACCGCCCTCCGCCGTATAAAACAGATCTATCGAAATATCGTTGTACTCCTCTATAACGGAGAACGCCATGGTTATTTCGCTTCGCTTTATCGGCTTTCTAAAGGACACATACAGGTCAAAGCTTTCCTCGTCGTAGCTTACGGAGTAAGCCTCAAACTGCTGCTCGGCAGCCGCAAGCCTTGCCATTGCGTTTTCCATTCCGCCGTCGGTTATATCGTATCCTCCCGAGGTGTTTTCGAGATCGGGTACGGAGCCGAGGGAAACGACCGCGATCGCCGCGGCGGTGACTGCGCCGCATGCTGCTGCCGCGGCCGTCCAATTGCGGATCATAAGAGCCTTGCTCTTTAAATTCCTGCTTTTTCTTTTGGCGCCCCGTTTTACTCTTTCGGTATCAACGGTATAGCTCTCCATAAGCTGTCTGTAAAATTCTTTTTTATCCACAAGCTTCCCTCCTTTCCTAAATTTTAAATTTTTTCTTTTGACGCTCGATAGTGCGGTAAAGCTTGTTCTTGACTGCCGAAAGGTTCATATCCAGCTCGTCGGCGATATCGTTCAGCTTCATATCGCACACGAAGTAAAGGTAAAATATCCTGCCCGTCACCTCGTCGGTATTGGCTATATCCTCAAAAATTTCCCGCGCAAGCAGCTCGTCGCACAAAACGTCCTCCAAATTTTTTTGGGATTTGGACATCTCGTTTTCTATCATTACCATCTGCTCGTCGGTATAATCGGAAAAGCTGTCCACGTTGCTGTGCCGCTTACGGTTTCCGTAATAGGTCTTGCACTCGAATTTTGCGATGCTTATAAGAAACGCCTCGGCGTTTTCAATATCTTCATACCCTTTTTTTACTATACGCTGATAAAATCTTGCGTAGATATTCTGTAAAATATCCTCCGCGTCAAGTATATTCCCGCACTTGCTGATAACAAAGCGGGTCAAAGAGTTAACGGTCTGATCGTAGACCGTGTTAAAGTAAGTTTCTGGAGAGGTCTGACCTTTTCGGTTCAATCAAGTCACCTCGCTTTCCGCCTTACACTTAGTAGTAAGGTCTTTTTGGTAAAAAGTTTCAACTTTTCAAATTTTCTGCGGCAGTCTCGGAGTCTGTTCAGTGTCTCTTGTGCAAAAAATATGTATATATTTAAGGATTTATCCAATAATCAAAGCGCAGATGAAGAATTGATAATTGATAATTATCAATTGTCAATTATCAACAGGAAAGGAGCTTCTGTATGAAATTTCTGTCATTTTTGTCTCGTGAACGCATTTTGACCGTCTCCATGCTTATCGGCGCGGCGGCGGCGGTGCTGCTGGGAAGCTTTGCCGCCTTTGCGCGGGACTGCGAGGATATGCCTCAAAGGCTTTTTCGTATGCATATTCTCGCAAATTCCGACAGCGAGGAGGATCAGAGCTTAAAATACGCGCTTCGCGATTACCTGTCGGAGGATATGACTTATATTTTCGAGGGCTGCGCCACCGCAGAGGAAGCCAAAAACGCCGCCAAAAGCAATTTGAGGGAAATAACCCTTAAGGCGCAGCAGTTTGTTTTCGATATGGGATATACCTATAAAATAACCGCCAGCGTGGAAAAAGCCTATTTCACCACCCGCCGCTACGGCAGCGCGGTGGTTCCCGCGGGGGACTATGACGCGCTTCGCATAGTGATAGGCAGCGGCGAGGGAAAAAACTGGTGGTGCGTAATGTTCCCTCCCCTTTGCTTGGGCGCGGTGGAGGAATATATGCTTAAAGAGGACGTCTCCGACGAGGAGCTGCTCCTCTGTAAGAGCGCTCTCAAGAGCGGCGGCTTAAGCGCCTCCTCCTCGAAAAAAATAGAGGAGAGCGGGGAGCTTGAAATAAAATTCGCCCTGTACGAATGGCTGAAAAAGCTGCTGGGATGATCCCGTTCACACGGAAGACCGTTTTTCACCGAAATACGAATACAAACGGCATTTGAGCATACCGTTGTAAAGCTTTCTTTCCTTGTCCGCTTTTTTGCCGAATATATCCTCGAAATCCTCCCTCGAGGTGATGACGTAAAGGCTGCCGCCGTCCAAGGGCAAGAGTCTTTCGCCCATTTGACGGTATATCAGCGTTACCTCGTCCTCCGTCAGCATACGCTTGGCGTAGGGCGGGTTGGTTATCAGCTTCAAGGGCTTAACGGGATATTCAAAAGCCTTTATCTCTCTTTGAACGAATTTAATGTGCTCCGAAACTCCCGCCTTCCAAGCGTTTTCCTTTGCCAGCTCTATCGCCGCCCTGTCGGAATCGAAGCCGTACAGGGACAGCTTTTCTTTTTTGACCCTTTCCCGCGCCGCTTGAAGCTCCCTTTCCCATATTTCCTTATGGAAGCATTTCCACTGCGAGGCGATAAATCCGCGGTTCATTCCGGGGGCAATATCGAGCTGCTTCATGGCGGCTTCTATCAGCATTGTGCCGCTTCCGCAAAAGGGGTCGCAGACTGCGTCGGAGCTTCTCACACGGGCAAGGTCCGCTATTCCCGCCGCTAACGTCTCTCTTATGGGCGCCTCGCCCGATCTTCCGCGGTAGCCTCTTTTGTGGAGGCTTGCGCCCGTGGTGTCCAAGGTCAGCAGCATAACGTCCTTCTGCAAAAGAAAGTGGACGGGAAAAACCTCTCCGCTTTCGGGGAGAACGCTTACGCCGTGCTTTTTGCGCATGCGCTCCACAAGCGCCTTTTTAAGCGTTTTCTGTATAGCGGGTATGCTGGTTATCCTTGAGCTCAGGGAATGTCCCTTAGCTATCGGAAAGGCGTCGAGCCTGCCCGCAAATTCCTCGATGGGCGCATTTTTTGCTCCCTCGAAAATTTCGTCAAAATCCGAAGCCTTAAACTCCCCCAAAACGATCTGAACCCTTTCGGCGACCGAGGAGGTTATATTCATTCGTGCGGCGACGCTTTCGTCTCCGTCAAAAAACGCCCTGCCGTCCTTCATGGTTATATTTGAGCCGCCCGCTCTTTTTATTTCAAAGGAGAGGGTCTTTTCCAAGCCGAAAAGACAAGGCGAGGTCAGTCGGTACATTTCGGTCCTTTCTTTTTTTAGAGGTGCCCTTTAGTTAGTTGTAAAGCGGTATCTCGTCCGAGCCGTATTCCTCCCAGAACGCGGCGACAAATGCGTCGTGATCCTGTCCTCCGCCTCCGCATACCTGCGGGATATTGCTCTTTCGGTAATATCCCACGCGGGTCTCGGGACAGTTTTCTCCCGCAACAAGCCCCGTTTGAGTGCAATAATTAAGGGTAACGACGTTGGGGTCGGGGGTAAAGCTCTGCGGCGGCTCCCCCTCGGTTATACTCTTCATAACGGTACCCCATACGGCGGGGATAACGTTCCAGTGGTCGGTCTTGTAGATCGGCTTGTGATTGTCGCGGCTGATACGGTAGCAAGCCACGTATCGCGGAGTAAGTCCCACAAAGGATAACGTGGATTCGTCGTTGGCGGTACCCGTCTTGCCCACTACCTCGATATCTCCCAGATCGGCGTTTCGCCCCGAGCCGTACAGGTTGGTGCCCGCCACTACCATTCTCATAAGCCTGTTTGTGATATAAGCGGTGTCGGAGGAGATGACCCTTTGTCCGATCGCTTCCTGTGAAAGCACGATCCTGCCGTCGCTGTCCACCACCTTGGAGTAAAGATAAGGCTCGTAATAAAGCCCCCCGTTGCCCATTATGGCGTAAGCGGAGGCAAGCTGCGTCAGCGTTACGCCCTCGGTGACCGAGCCCAGCGCAAGAGGAGAATAAGACATATCGTTTACGGGATCGAGGGTGAAGTGAAGCTTTTCCGAAAGCTGGGTATAAGCCTTTTGAACGCCTACCCTGCTCAGAACGTTGACCGCTATCGTATTTAAGGATTCCTGCACCGCGTACCAGGTGGGATAATACAAGCCGTCGCCGTACCAGGTCTCCTCGGCGTAGTTATGGGGCCAGCGCACCGTTTCGTCCTCGGGATCGTAGCCCAATACTCCCTCATAGGGACCGGGACCGAAAGCGGAAGCGGGTATCTTGCCCGATTCGTTTTTCAGCATGGTGGAATAGTTCACTATGTCGTTCTCCAGCGCCACCGAATAAACCGCCAGCGGCTTGATGGTGGAGCCGATTATCTGCGGGTCCATAGTGGCGCGGTTGAAGCAGTTGTCGCCCTCCTTTTCGCCGAGACCGCCCACAAGAGCCAAAACCGTTCCGTTATAGTCGGTGATGATAAAAGAGGCTTGAATGGTGTTTTGTCTTGCCAGCTCCGCCTCGTTCACGACCGTGTCGGGAGAATCGTAAACGGTGGAGCCGTCGTATGCGTTCAGAACAAGATAGGGGTCTCTGAACATTTCCTCCAGCTTATTCTGCATTTCCATATCCATATTTAAGTACGCCTTAAAGCCGCCCTTATAAAACAGCTCCTCCGCCGCGTCCGAGGTGATCCCTCTGAGCTCCGCCAGATCTCTTATTATCTGCGTGATCGCGGCGTCAACGTACCAGTTCTGACTTACGATATAATCGCCGTTCCACTTGTAAGGGGTGTAGGAATCCGCCTCCTCAACTCCCAGCTCCTCCCAGGAGACGTTCTCGTAATACAGATCGTCGTCGTCCCTCTCTTCGTCCTGTATACCGTAATATTCGCTGTACCTTTCGTCAACATAGCCGAAATAATCCCCCTCTACGGGCAGACGGAACCTGACCTTTTCCGTTACAGCCTCCTGATATTCCTTGGTGGAAATATAGCCGTACTCGTACATCTTGCCCAGCGCGTATAACTGCCTGTTCTTGGCTACCTCGGGATTGATGTAGGGATTCATATAGCTCGGAGAGCGCACTATTCCCGCCAGCAGCGCCGCCTCCGCTATGGTCAGCTCGGAGGGGGACTTGTCGAAATATCTCACGGAGGCGGAGGCTATGCCGTAGGAGGTGCCGCCGAAGCCTATCCTGTTAAGATAGCTTTCCAGTATCTCCTGCTTGGAATACTTTTTCTCCAGCTCCAGGGCTCTGAACACCTCACGCAGCTTGCGCCCGATAGTGACCTCCTTGTCCCCCGTAACGTCTCTTACAAGCTGCTGAGTTATGGTGGAGCCTCCGGCGGTGCCGTTGCTTACCACCATCTGGACCGCCACCGCCACGGTTCTTTTCCAGTCAACGCCGTCGTGCTCGAAAAAGCGGGCGTCCTCAACGGAAATAAAGGCGTCGATAACGTGCTTCGGAAGCTCGTCTATCGTGATGAGCACACGGTTTTGGTCGGTGCTGAGCTGTTTTAGCTGGACCTCGTTCCCCTCGGCGTCGTAGGCGTAGAGAAAGGTGGAGGAATTGAGCTCCGCGTCCTCCAGGCTTACGTCAAAGTCGGTCTCCGCGAACTGGGTCACATAAAGAGCCAGTCCCGTTATGATGATGCACAGCGCGATGATCACCACCAGCAGCATTGCGGCTATGGTGGTCCCTATTATGCCGAAGCCCTTGACGACGACCTTTCCCACCGTCAGCCTTTCGGTCTCTATTACCGAGCCTCTGCGCTTTTTCCTCTTTTTCGCCGAGGAGCTTGGCTCGTCTCCTATTTTTACGTATTTTACTTTTTTGTCGTTGTTCATATGAATCACCTAATAAGAAAACATAGTACCCGATATTAACATTTTTAGTATACCACACTTTTGCCGAAATGTTAAGACTTTTTTGAATATTTTCATTTAAATTTTCATTTGAATTTTTGGAAAACTTAAAAATATACCCTCTTGACAAAATACTGTGATATGAGTATACTTTATTTGAATATAAACAAATATAAAACGCTGCCGTTTTGAATTTTACGGAATTTACCCGATAAAACCGAAAAAAATAATGAAAATAAAAAGAAAAAGGAAAGGAAACACAATGGAGCATACCCCGTTAGTCAGCGTTATAGTACCGATATACAAGGTAGAAAAATATATAGAACGCTGTCTTGATTCGATAAAGGCGCAGACGCTCCGCGATTTCGAGGTTATAATGATCGACGACGGAAGTCCCGACGGTTCGGCTGCGATTGCGGAGAAATACACCGACGATCCCCGCTTTAAGCTTTACCGACAGGAAAATATGGGCGTCGGCGCGGTAAGAAACAGAGCGATAGATATGGCGGAAAGCGAATACGTGGCGTTTGTGGACAGCGACGACAGCATTCTGCCCGAGCATTTGGAGCGGCTGTACAATGCCGCGGCGGAGAACGGCGCAGATATAGTGTGCTGCGGCTATTGCTGCTGCGACGAGGAGGGAAAGCATTTCCGCACCAGCAAAATTATGAAGCGCAGGGGCGTTTACCCCGCGGAAAAGCTGTTCGGCTGCATTATAAGGGACATTTCGGTAAGGCGCTACCTTTGGAGCAAGCTTTTCAGAAAAACCCTTTTTACCGATAACGGCTTGTATTTTCCCAAAATGATGTTTGAGGACGCGTATATCATACCCAAGCTTTTTTATCACGCAAGAACCGTCGCCGTCATTGGGGAAAAAACATATGTTTATACCCACAGAGCAAGCGGAATAACGGGCTTTAACGACAAAAGGTGCATAAACGATTATCTGACCGCCAACGAGTCGGTGGAACGCTACTTTTTGAGTACTCCCGAAGCGGAGCATTACGTAAAGCATATGATCTATCAAAGAGTTAAAACCGCCTGCGTCGCCTACTGCTGGCTGGTCATTCAGATATTCAAGCTCAGAGATACGGAAAGCTTCAAGGAAAATTTTTCAAGAATAAACCGATACCTTACCGCCCGCACCCGCAATTCGCCAAAAATCAACGGGCGCTTTAATAATACCGAGGAGAAAGGACAATGAGAGACAAGCGGCACATTTTGATCGTTGACGACGATATTTATATAGGGAATATGACGGAAGAGGTGCTTACCAAGGAGGGGTATACGGTGAGCCGCGCTTATTCGGGGACCGAGGCTCTTATGCTGCTTTCGGACATAAAGCCCGATCTGGTGCTGCTCGATCTTATGCTGCCGGGCTTGTCGGGGGAGGAGCTTCTGCCGAGGATCGCAGATATTCCCGTTATCGTTGTAAGCGCAAAGGCGGATACCGAAAACAAGGTAAAGCTGCTTTTGGGAGGGGCGGCCGATTATATCACAAAGCCCTTTGAAATAAATGAGCTTTTGGCAAGAATAACCGTGCGGCTGAGAGACCCATCGGACAACGGCAGCGGCTGCATAGAATACGAGGATATGGCTCTCTATACCGATACCCATACCGTCAGGATCGGGGGCAAGGAGACTAAGCTCACCCGCACCGAGTGCGCCATACTTAAGCTGCTGATGCTGAACCCAAGACGGGTCATCGCCAAATCAACGCTTTTGGACAGGATAAGCCAAGACACCCCCGACTGCACCGAGGGCTCGCTTAAAATGCACGTGAGCAATCTCAGAAAAAAGCTTAAGGAAATAAGCGGCAGGGATCAAATAGAAGCGGTGTGGGGGATAGGATTTAAGTTGAATGTTGAGAGGTGAGAAAAGGGGCTGTAAAAAACGACCTGTCGGAAACGGGTCGTTTTTTCGTTATAATTTAAGTTTCCCCAAAATTCAAAGCAAAAAACGGATAAATCGTTATGACAAAAGTAAAAGCACACATCTTAAAATGAAAACAAGCATTGAATAAAAGCAGAATGAGCTTTAAATAAAGCTTAATAAATCATTATAAAACATTGGCAGTTATAATTCTAAGCGCCTGCATTTTTAAAAAATCGGAAAACCGACTTATATTCTAAAACAACTTTCAAAGCGAGGAAAAGGGGGAGGGTTGGGG
>JAMPHV010000076.1 GCA_023663265.1 Bacteroides sp. | reverse complement strand
GAGGAAAAGGGGGAGGGTTGGGGAGAATAAGGAAGGGATTCTTAAGGCGAAACCTGAAGGATAAGAGACTTCCCGCAAGCGGAAAGTCTCCGCTCGGGAGGGGGAAAATCCTCGCTTTGACGGGTTTGTTTGTCCCCCTCCCGCCCCTCCTTTGGTACGGCAGGATGCCGTAGGGAGCAAGCCCAAACCGCCGCAAGGACGCGGCGGCATCAAAGCTTGCTCTCTGTTACCTTAAGCCCCGCGGGAGGCGCGCTGCTCTCGCTTCCGAGCAAAATAGAACATCACATAATATGCAGTTTTAAGAATTAGTAAATCAGTGCTTTTATAAAAGTTAAGAATTATTTTAAGCGCAATCGTTAAAAATAGTATCTCTGATTTAGAAATTTTGGGGGAACTAAAATTGTTATAATAATTGACAATTGATAATTTTTTCCATAAAATAAAACGCCCCTCACCTAACGGCAGAGGCGTTTTATTTTACCGATAAATTTTGCAAGACGAACACGCGTAAAATCAAACGCTGTAATTCATTTCCTCCCCTGCGGACTTGGCTTCGGCGTCAACGCTTGCTTCCTCCTGATACTTCTTAAAGCTCTCGGGGGGCAGGGTGCCGAAATCCTCCTCGGTAGGGTAGGGCTCTTCCTTCTTGCGGTACTTCTCAAAGCTTTCGGGAGGCAGATCGCCGTAATCCTCTTCGGTCGAATAAGGATCGGGCTCCTTCCTGTACTTTTCAAAGCTCTTGGGCGGCATAACGGATTTCTCCTTCTGCTCCGCCTTATCAACAGGCTTATCGGGATCGTCCTTGCTTTTTTCAAGCATTTTTTTTCTTGATTCCGCCAGTGCGTTAAGCATATCGGTGAACTCGCTTACAAGAGAGGACTTAACGGTTTTGCCGCCGTCCTCGCCCGTGATGCCGCGCTTTAAGGTGGCATAAAAGCTGGTCGTGCCGTCGGCGTTAACGGTAAAGCCCAATCGTTTGATAACGGACTTCCCCGCCTCGCTCAATTGATCCTCAATTTCGGCGAATTGGTCCTTTGCACCGTCTATAACGCCCTCATACTTCGCTCTTGCGGTCTCGTCGGTAGCCATTTTTTCCAAAAGGTCGGGAGTGATCAAAACGTTGATCTCTCCGTCGCCCTGTGAAAGAAGACGGCTCGCCTCCTCTTCCGTCTCGTAATCGGCGATCGTAAAGGAATAGCCGGGATACTTTTCCTGAAGAGTTGCAAGGTAGGATTTGGCTTCCTCGCTGAGATTTGAAAGAGCGTCGTTATCCTTGCGCTTTACTGCGGAAAATAGAATCTGATCCGTTCTGCCTGCGCTCTTTTCCTGAGCGGATCTGTGTGCCTCGGTCGGATTCTGTGCCGGGTTGTTTTTCCCGTAGTTTTTATAGCCTGCGGGAAAGTTCACACTGTGATTTCTTACACCATACATATCGGTCAATCCTTTCCCTATGAATTTTCTTTGCGGCTCCCTCCGCAAAGCCCCGAAAAGCTTTTGGGCAAAACGAAGCCCGTTTTGCTCCTCCGTACGGATTTTTATCCGTTTTTTCGGACACTGCGTCTGCGTAAAAAGGACGATCGGTTTTTAACAGGCACTCTGCCGATCACGGCTTTTTCGGGTTTTCATATATTTTATCGGCAGTTTTTTAAAAAACTTTAGTGTTTTTACCGAGTTTTTTAATTTTTTTCTTTTTTTGTAAAAGCTGTATGAAAATCGTTGCAGAAATAATAAAAATGTGCTATAATATATTAAATAGTACCGAAATACCGAATACAAAGGAGGCTCCGTAAGCTATGCACAACCTTTTATTGATCGATGAAACTCCCAACGTTGACCTGTTGTTTAAGGAGATACTTGAGCTGGAGGGCGAGGAGTTCGGCATAAAGACGGCGGCGGACAAAACGGACGCCGAAATGCTGATACGGGACGAGAAGCCCGAAATGCTGTTCGTTAACGCGGACAGCGAAAAATGCCTCGGCATACTTAAGGAGCTGAACAAGAAAAATATATGCCCGCCCTTTGTGATAATGGGCAAGGACCCGGAGGAAAAGCAAAAGGCTCTCGGAAAGCTGAAAGCGATAGACAGCGTCGAGCTGCCCTTCGACCCCAAGGATTTTTTCTTTAGGACGGAGGACGATCTGTTCCTTGCGGCGGGAAAGTTCGACGAGCTGACGGGACTGTTCAAAAAGCCGTGGTTTGACTGCAAGCTTGAAAGACTGATGAAAAAAAAGACCGAGGGCACCCTTTTCTGTATGTCGATAGACGCCTACAGCTTCGCCGCCAACCGCCCCAATCCATTACAGATCCAAATGGCTGCCTATGCCCTTAAAACCAATTTTAAGGAGGACGGCATTTTGGGGATACACGGGACCACCGTGCTGGGCTTTTTCCCCACCGCAAGACCGAGACGGGATAACCAAAAATACATCGACGGTCTGATAAAAACCATGTGCGGCGCCGCAGACGAACCGCCCGTGTTTATCTGCGCGGGAGCCGCGGAAAGCAAGACCTACGATTTTTCCGCCGAGGACACCTATGTTTACGCCAATAAGGCGATGGGAATGTCCATCGAAGCGGGCAAAAACTGCGTAAGATATTACAAGTAAGGGGAAAGGCTATGATAGACGTATTACTTATCAGCAGCAGTCTCGACAATATAAACGTAGCCTGGCGGCATTTTTGCTACAGCGACTATAACGCCAGCGCCACCACCAACCATGACGCTGCCATGGAAAATCTGAGATCGAAAAAGCCCGCGCAGATAGTCGTTTACTACTGCGGCGAGGAAACTACGGATTTCTTTTCGTTTTATAAAGCCCTCCGCGATGATCAGAAAACCGAGAACGTGCCCCTGGTGGTGCTTGCGGACTTGAACCGACAAAAGCTGCTCACCGATTACGTTAAGCTCAGAAACGCCTGCGTGCTGGGCATCTCGGTGAACGACGATAAGCTCAGAGACACCGTAAAAACGGGCGCAAGAAACGGCTTCGAGAAAAGACCGCCCGCCCACGGCCGTCCCGCTCCCGATCGCCCCGTATCGAGGCTTGACAAGAGACTGCCGCGCAGATAAAAGATAACAGACAGAAATTGCTTCAAGGAAAAATATGGAAAACAAACACACGGAACAGGAAGAAAATCAGATAATATACGGGAAAAACGCGGTCACGGAGGCGCTGCTCTCCGACAGCGAGGTGGACGCGGTCTATCTTTTGCGTTCGGCGGGAGGCATGGGCAGGATCATAGCCCTTGCCAAGGAAAAGGGCGTCGTTATCAAGGAGGTAAGCGAGGAAAAGCTGGTCTCGCTGTCGGGCGCGGGCGTAAAGCACGGCGGAGCCGCCGCCTCAATAGCGGCAGCGAGCTACTCCACCGTTGAGGAAATACTGAAAGTCTCGGAGGAAAAGGGTACGCCGCCGTTTATAATCGCGGCTGACGGCATACAAGACCCCCATAACCTGGGCGCGATAATCAGGACCGCGGAGGCGGCGGGAGCGGACGGCGTTATAATCACCAAACGCCGAAGCGCTTCCTTGACCTCCACCGTTTACAAAACCTCGGCGGGAGCCGCAAGCTGGATAAAGGTGGCAAGGGTCAACAGCCTTGCTTCAACTCTGGACGAGCTTAAGCGCGGCAATATATGGGTCTACGGCGCGGAGGCGGACGGAGCTCCCTTTCATAAGGCAAGGCTCGACGGAGGCTGCTGCCTTGTGATAGGCTCGGAGGGGTACGGCTTAAGCAGGCTCGTCCGAGAAAAATGCGATCAAGTGCTTTCCATCGATATGTACGGACACGTTAATTCGCTCAACGCCTCGGTCAGCGCGGGAATATTGATCTACGAGGCGGTCAAGTGGAGGAGAGGGCAATACGACCGATGACAGACGATAAATGACAGACGACAGATAAACGATAATTCAGCGATCGATGCTCGGAGATTGGAATAAAGAAAGGAGTCCCACTCACCTATGTCACAAAACTTCTCGCTTGACGATATATTAGCCGAAATAGACGCCAAAAAGTCCGGAGCACCCGTTAAATCGGGGGACGTTTCAAAAAAAGACCTCAGCGTTACCTCTATAATAAATTCGGACGAATTAAAGGCGGCGGCTGAAAAAGCGTCGAAAAAGCCTGCGGAAGCCGCTTCTTCAAGCGCGCCGCAAAAAACAGGCTCAAAGGATTACAGCGTTACCGCCATAATAAACAGCGGAGAGCTTAGGCAAAAAGAAAAAGAAAAGGACAAAGAAAGAAAACGGGAAAAACCCATAACGGAGAAAAAACCGAAGCTCGTGGACCGTACCGCGCGGATCATAATGCCGAATACGGAGACCGCGCCGATAATAAAGCCCGCAGCGGAGGAAAAGCCCGCAAAAAAACAGGAGTACGACACCGAACAGCGCAAGCTTATAAATACTCAGCTTCAAGCCGAGGAGGATTTTGACGACCCCGACGAGCTTATCGACGCCATCAATCCATATGAGGTGAAGAGCAGGGCGGCGGATCTCAGCGCCGTTCTCGGCGGCGATACATTGGGCATCGCGGGCAACGATCTTAAACAGTTGGCGGAATCCTCTCACAAGGAAAAGGTAAAGCTTACCGACGACGGCGTTCGCGTTTACGGCGGCGATAAGCCCAACGTTTTGGATTCAAATACGCTTATGTTCGACGCAGACGCCGAGGAAGAGCGCCGTATTCCCGCCAAGGCGGCAAGGGCAGAGGCTGCTACCCTTGAAACCACCGCTCCCGTCAGAAAATATATTCCCCAAAAGGAAAAGGCGGAGGCGGAAAAAAAGGCGCAGCAGCCGCCCCGCAGGCAGACCGAAAAGGAGCGCAGAAGCAACGACGCGCTTCTTGAAAAGCTGAATCTTGCTCTTTCAAGGAAAAGGGCGGAGGAGGAAGAGAAAAAACGCACCCTGGGACTTTCCGGCGCCGCAAACAAAGCGGCGGATATGCTGAAAGCGCCGACCAACGGCTTAAACCTTGACGACGAACGGGTGATAATGGCTACAGGCGTTATCCCCGATACCGATGTGATAAAAGAAAAAAGCAAAAGAAAGCTTCGTGATTTCGTAATGGAAAACGACGAGGACGAGGAGGATGAGCAGGAGGAGGATTTCGACAGCTACGACTCCACGGGGCAGATATGGGCGGATCTGTGCGAATCTCACAAGGTAATAAAGATACGCTTTTTTATACTGTTTGCTCTTACCGTGTTTATGTTTTTCGTGGCGCTGATGGGCGATCTCAACAAGGGCATGGTGTTCGACCTGTTCGGCTTTGACGTTGCCTTTTTGGACAGGCGCGCGGACGCCCAAGGCTTTTTGTTTTACAACCTTATCCTCGGAGTGGTCTCCGCGGCGCTGTGCTCCTCGGTGCTTTACAACGGCATAGTGAAGCTGTTTAAGCTTAAGGCGGACTGTGACAGCGTATGCGCCGTTACCGCGCTGACGTCGATAATTGCAACTGCGGTAAATATCGTCCGCTCAGACGATATCATACTCAGCCGCTCCTACGTTTACATACCCGCCGCAATTGCGGGGCTGATGTTCAACACGCTGGGCAAGCTGATGATGGTGACGCGCGCTAAAAGAAACTTCCGCTTTATTTCGGGCGATACCGCCAAGTACTCGGCGATAATGGTGGAAAGTCAATCTGCCGCCGCTCTGACAAAGGGCGTAGCGGGCGAGCTGCCGTGTCTTGCCGCTATGCGCAAAACGGAGCTTTTGACCGACTTTCTTAAAAGCAGCTACGGCGAGGACAAGGCGGACCGCTTAAGCGTAAAGGCGGCTCCCATTGCCGTGGGCGTATCCTTGATAGCCGCGCTTATCGCTTTTTTCATTCCCTACGGAACGGACGGGCTCCAGGGGAATCTGTACTGGGCGCTGACGGTGCTGACCGCCGTAATGTCGCTTATGACGCCCTTTTCGATGATGTTTATGGTCAACGTGCCCTTAACGAGAGCGGGGCGGAGCCTGGCGAAATCGGAAAGCGTGGTTTTGGGCTACGGGGCGGCGGAAGAGTTTTCCGAAACCAATTCCGTAATGGTGGACGCTTCCGTTTTATTCCCCGGGGGCACCATTATCTACTCCAACATAAAGCACTGCAAACAGCCCAACTCCATTAACAACATCGCTCTCGACCAAGCTATAATCCTTGCGGCAAGCCTTGCCATAAAAAGCGGCTCGGCAATGTCGAATATGTTCAAGGATATGATAAACGACAAGGAGGACATTCTTGTCAAGGTCGAAAACTGCGTATATGAGGATAATTTGGGAATATTGGGCTGGTACGGCAACAAGCGTATGATCATGGGCAGCCGCGAACAGATGAAGCACCATGACATAAAGGTGCCCGATATGAAAAAGGTGAAAAGATACGCTAAGGACACCACCGAGATCATTTATCTTTCCGTGGCGGGAGAAGTGGTGATAATGTTCTTTGTGGAGCTTAAGGCGAATCCCAACATCAAGACCTGCCTACAGCAGCTCACGGACAGCGGCGTATCGTTAGTGGTAAAAACCACCGATTCCATAATAACCGTCGCCAAAATAGCGGAGGTGTTTGAGATACCGCCCGAAAGCGTCAAGATACTTCCCTACAGTATGCACGAGCTGTTTTACGCCTTTACCCGCTACACCTCGAGAGGAAGCGGCGCGGTCAGCTGCAACGGTACCTTCAGCGGCTTTGCCAACGCTGTCTTAGCGGCGAAGCGGCTTATAAAGGATATAAA
This sequence comes from Bacteroides sp., assembly GCA_023663265.1. Taxonomy (GTDB): domain Bacteria; phylum Bacillota; class Clostridia; order Oscillospirales; family Ruminococcaceae; genus Ruminiclostridium_E. The sequence goes on along the minus strand of JAMPHV010000076.1, from coordinate 3,188 downwards.
TCTCGGTATGTACGTTATGCTCGGCGGAGCGCTTATAGGCACGGTCGCCGCTTTAGCCGCCGCCTTTACGGGAAATACGCAGCTCCTTGCGCCCAGCGTTGTGATCGGCTGGAACACCGCTTGTCTGCTGCTTACGGTAATAGTGCAAAGCATAAGACGTTACTAATACTAAAACGAAAGGACACTGATCCACAATGAGCAAATTTAAACCCGCTGCGATATTCAGCAGCAATATGGTATTACAGCGCGAAAAGCCTGTGACCGTCTTCGGCGAGGGCGAGGACGAAGCGGAGGTCAAGGCGGAAATAGACGGCGTTACCGCCTCGGCAAAAATAAGAAACGGCAAGTGGCGCATACTTCTGCCCGCCCACCCCGCAGGAAACGGCTATGCCCTAAAGCTCACCTGCGGCGGCGAGGAACGGACCTATACCAACGTCGCCTACGGCGAGGTGTGGCTGGCGGGCGGTCAGTCCAATATGGAGCTGGAGCTTCAAAACTGCGCCGAAAAAAACGCTCTTGCCGAGGACAAAAAACCGAATGTAAGATTCTACTACACCCAAAAGAAAGCCATCAAGGAAAAGGATTTTTTTGACTGCGAGGCAAACACGGGCTGGTCGGAGTTCGACTCGGAAAGCGCAAAATGCTGGTCCGCAGTAGGCTATTTCTTCGCTCGGGAGTTAGCGGAAAAATTAGGCGTTACGGTAGGCGTTATCGGCTGCAACTGGGGCGGCACCTCCGCCTCCTACTGGATGAGCAGAGAGTCTTTGGAAAGAGACGCCGACACCAACGAATACCTTTTGGACATAGAAAAGTTCACTGCGGGAAAAACCGAGGAGCAGATCGAAAAAGAATGGTACGAATACTGCGAATACTTAGACGAGTGGAACAAGAAAAGCGCGGAATTTTACGAAAAAAATCCCAACGGCACCTGGGACGAATGCCAGGCGTACGCGGGGGTGAGCAGATACCCCGGTCCTCCCTGCGAATATAACCCGATGGCGGCGACGGTGCTTTACAGGTCTATGCTTCAGCGCGTCTGCCCCTACACCTTAAAGGGCTTTATCTACTATCAGGGCGAAAGCGACGACCACCGCCCCAAGACCTACTTTAAGCTTTTCAGAGAGCTTATTCGGCTTTGGCGAGACGATTGGGAGGACGATTCGCTGCCGTTCCTCTTTGTGCAGCTTCCCATGCACCGCTACCAATACGATAAGGATCATAAGCACTGGTGCATTATCCGCGAGGCTCAGATGAAGGTGTTTGACACCGTCAAGAATACGGGCATCTGTATAGCTCTCGACAAGGGCGAGTTTAACGAAATACACCCCAAGCAGAAGCTCCCTATCGGTCACAGATTGGCTTTGCAGGCGCTTTACGGGGTATACGGCTTCGAAAATCTTAAGCAGGAGGCGTTCAGCCCCATGTACAAAAGCCATGAGCTTAAGGAAAACGGCATGGAGCTGTCCTTTAAGCATTGCTATGGCTTTAAGCTCGAGGGCGAGCCTGCCGGCTTTGAAATAGCGGGCGCGGACAAGGAATTTAAGCCAGCCGAGGCGGAAATAAGAGGCAATAAGATATTTATTTCCTCTCCCGAGGTTAAGGAACCGCTTTACGGCAGATATAACTGGACAAACTACGGCGAGGTGACCGTTTTCGGAGTAAACGGTCTGCCCCTTGCGCCGTTCAGGACCTGCAAAAATGACGATAAGGAAGCCTAAGGCAATACTGATCTGCGGCAAAATATGCTGCGGCAAGACCACATACGCGAAACCGCTTTTAAAAAAAGAAAAAGCGGTTTTGCTGTCCTGCGACGAAATTTCCCTTTCCCTTTTTCCCGACGGCTTAGGGGAAAAACACGACGAGGTCATGCCGATAATAAAGGGATATCTGTACAAAAAGTCCTTGGAAATAATAGAAGCGGGAGCAAGCGTTGTACTGGATTGGGGCTTTTGGAGCAAGGCGGAAAGAAAATATGCAAGGGATTTTTATTTTCAAAACGGTACAGACTGCGAGCTGCACTATATAGATCTTACAGACGAGCGGCGGCTTAAAAACATAAAAGCCCGCAACGAGGAGGTCAAGGAAAAAAAGATCTCCGCCTATTTTGCGGACGAAGGACTGATACAAAAATGCGACAGGCTTTTTGAGCCTCCGTCGGAAAACGAGATCAACGTTTTTTTCAAATACGGATCGGGAGATGAATAAAAATGATATTTGCGGGAATTTGCGCGGGGGGACGCGGAACGCGCCTAAAGTCGGAAACGCCCAAGCAGTTTCTTTTGCTGGGCGGTAAGCCGATCATATCTTATTCCGCGGAGACCTTTTTGAGCTGCGGCGAAATAGAAAAAATTTTTATCGCCGTATCGGAGGAATACGTCGAACACTGCAAAAAATTGTTTACGGACCCGAGGATAAAGGTAATAAAAGGAGGCTGTGACCGTTCGGAAACGGTGGCGCTGTTGGCGGAGGCGTGCGAAAAATACGGAAAGGGCGCTTCGCAAGAGGATATTTTGGTGACCCACGACGCCGCCCGCCCGTTCGTTACAGCCGAGACTATCCGCCGCACCGTCGCCGCCGCGGAAAGCTTCGGCGCGTGCGGTACCGCTCTGAGCTCCTCTGACACGGTGCTGCAATGCGAAAACGGCTTTGTTGCCGCCGCTCCGCCAAGGTCGGAAATGTATCTTGCGCAAACGCCCCAAACGTTTAAGCTCGGCGTTTTCAACAACGTATGGAGCCGCCTTGACGACAGCGAAAAAAGATCGGCCACCGACGTTTGCGGAATGTTTTTCCGCGCGGGGGTAAGGGTCAAGATAGTCGAGGGAGACAAGAAATGCTTTAAGATAACGGTCAGGGAGGATATGGAGAGAGCGGAAAACCTTCTTACGGGGACTGTAAAAACGACCCCAAATCTTTCAAAAATTGATAATTGATAATTGATAATTGTGGAGCGGCTCCGCCGCATGATTTAAATTTACGCTTATGTATTATTTAACCGAGTTTTAAGTTTCCCCAAAATTTCTAAACCGAAGATACTATTTTTATGACTGCGCTTAAAATAATGCTTTAATTTTCATAAAAGCACTGATTTACTATTCTTAAAATTACATATTATGTAATATTTGCTTTTGCTCGAAAGCGAGTGCAATGTGCGCTCCCGCGCGGGGCTTAAGGTGACACCAAAAGGGGGA
>JAMPHV010000075.1 GCA_023663265.1 Bacteroides sp. | reverse complement strand
AGGTGCTATAATAAAATAAAAACCATGCAAACATTAAGCAAAAAAGCAGAAAACAGTAAAATTATGCTTACAACAGATAATAAGGAAATGTAAAAAATGAAAATACTTGCAATAGAATCCTCCTGCGACGAAACCGCCTGCGCCGTAGTTGAAGACGGCAGAAAAATCGTTTCAAGCGTTGTGGCAACACAAATAGACGAACACAAGCTTTACGGCGGAGTTGTTCCCGAAATCGCTTCGAGAAGACACTGCGAAAATATAGTCGAAGTATGCGACGAAGCGCTTCGGCAAGCAAATTTGACCGTTTCCGACTGTGACGCGGCGGCGGTCACCTATGCACCTGGACTTATCGGAGCCCTGCTGGTCGGCGTCAATTTTGCCAAAGGGCTTGCGTTGGCTGCAAATAAGCCTCTTATCCCCGTGCATCACATAAAAGGACATATCGCTGCGAACTACATCGCTCACAGCAAGCTTGAACCGCCGTATCTCTGCCTTGTGGCAAGCGGAGGACATTCTCACATAATAAAAGTGGAGAATTACACCGAATTTGAAACCATCGGAAGAACATTGGACGACGCGGCCGGAGAAGCTTTTGATAAGGCGGCGCGGTCTATGGGCTTTCCCTACCCCGGCGGAGTTCATGTTGACAAAGCCGCCAAGCTCGGTGACCCGAAAAGGTACAGGCTTCCGATACCCAAAACGGAAAACCCCTACGATTTCAGCTTCTCGGGACTTAAAACCGCGGTTATAAACCTTGTTCACAACTCCGAGCAAAAGGGTGAAAAAATCGACGTCAACGACCTTGCCGCAAGCTTTCAGTCTACGGTATGCGATATACTTACCTCAAAATTCATAAAGGCCGCATTGGACAATAATTACGGAACAATAGCCTTAGCGGGAGGCGTAGCGGCAAACAGCGGACTGAGAGAAGCGTTGACGAAGCAAGCGGAAGCTCACGGTATGAAGCTCTATATACCGCCCGTTTCTCTTTGCGGAGACAACGCCGCTATGATAGGAAGTCAAGCTTATTACGAATATCTGTCAAATAATATTGCCGACAGCTCCCTAAACGCGATCGCAAGCTTAAGGTTATAATTATGGATTATGCTAATTCGGCTTACCGTCGTTCTTGCTTCTGACATGCGCTTGAACTCTTCCGATTTTGTTCATGTCCCGCCTGCGTCTTATTATGGCGGTAAAATCATGGACCCGTAATATATCGTTTATTTCCGCGCCCACAAACAATATTATCATACAAATATATATCCAAAGCAAAAAGAATATTATAGCCGCCAGGCTGCCGTAAATATTGGAGCGGCTGGCGAACATATCCATATATAAGGAATACAGCACGGAAAAGCCTATCCAGCCCACCGAGCTTACCACCGCGCCGGGAATTTCGTTTTTGAATTTCGTTTTCCTTTCGGGTATAACCGTATACAAAAACATAAAGAAAATCGTCAAAAATCCGAAGGATACTAACCATCTGACAATTCTGACGGCATTTGCAAAGGAATCCAGCGCGGGAATATGCGTTAAGATCAGATCCAAGATCATATTGCCGAAAACCATCAGCAGCAAAACCACTATGAGAGCCACCAGCAGCCCCACCGTATAAAATATTGCCGTAGCTCTGAGCTGTATATATCCGCGTTTTTCCGTTGTCTTATATATTGAGTTCAATCCGTAGATTATGCCCAATACCCCTTTTGAGCATGCCCAAAGCGCCGCAATGGTGGTGATCGAAATGAGCGCCCCCGAACCGGAAGCGTTTGCCTCCCGTATTATCCCTTTCAGCAGTTCACCGATAAGCGGCGAAAAAAATTCCATAGTCCAGCCTTCGATGTTCTCGCTGCTGAAAAAAGGTATATATTTGAGCAGGTTAAGAAACAGCATCAAAAAGGGGAAGATCGATATAAAAATAAAGAATGCCGCCTGTGCCGCATAAGCCGAAAGATTATCGGAATCAAAACGCTTTGAAATGCGTTCCACCGCGTAAACTGCGGAACCAAGCAGCTTTTTCGGTTTTTGCATCCAATACCCCCTTTCCCTATTAAATGTAATACTATTAACCAATTAAAAATTAGAAATATGGATTTTTAATTGGTTAATAGTGCTTTGGGTGTAATAACCATTTCAACTCTGTTTTGTCTTGTGTTGAAATGGTTATTAGTATAAATGAGGAAGCAATGCAGACAGGTTATCACTTATAACGGTAAAGAGAAATTTTTTCAAACCCGTCCAACAGCTCCTCGGAAAGGCTGAACGAAGCCTCGACGCCTTTAGCCACACATTCCAGTGGATTGTCGGCTACATAGCAGGGCGCGCCGATCTTTTTCTGGATATATTTATCGAGTCCTTTCAGCAGCGCTCCGCCGCCCGTCAAAACTATTCCGTTGGCTAAAATATCCCCCACAAGCTCGGGAGGCGTACGCTCCAGTACGGACCTTATCCCGGCGGCGATCTCGTCCACAAGATCGATCAAAGCCTTGTATAAATCCGTTTCGTCGATCTCGACGCTTTCAGGCAGTCCTTTAAGCAGATTGCGTCCCTTTACGGACATTTTTACACCTTCATCGGGATCATATACATTGGCAAGGCGTATTTTCGCCTCCTCCGCGGTTTTTTCGCCGATAATAAGCTTATATTTTGCCGAAACATATTTAATTATGGCTTCGTCAAACTTTGTACCCGCAAGCTTGATGGAGGTATCCTTAACGATACCGTTAAAGGAGGTTATGGCAATATCGGTGGTGCCTCCGCCTATATCCACGACCATAGCTCCCTTAGCCCGCGAAATATCCACTCCCGCACCTAAAAGCGCGGCAATAGGCTCCTTTATTATAAATACCTTTCTTGCTCCCGCCGAAAGCGCCGCTTCTATCACGGCGCGGTTTTCAACATCCGTTATAAGCGAGGGCACGCACAAGATTATCCTCGGCTTAAGCATCATACTGCTGCTTACCTTTTTTATAAACGCCGAGACCATTGCCTCCGTAGTGATATGATCTGAAATTACGCCGTCCTTAAGCGGCTTGACCGCAATAATATATTCGGGAGTGCGCCCTATCATTTTATATGCCTCGGAGCCTACGGCAAGAACCTTTTGCTTTTTCTTATCGTAGGCGACCACACTCGGCTCGTTTACAACAATTCCCTTTCCTCCGATGGTAATGATGGTATTTGCGGTGCCTAAGTCAATTCCTATATCGACCGACGACATTGACGCCACATCCTTTCCGCTGTATCTGCGTAATTATTTTTTGAAATTCACCGAATATTTAAGTAATTCCTCGCGGGAATTGGGACAATTCCCTTCAATAACCGCGTTGAGCAAAAAATCAAGCCTCTCGCCGATCTCTGCGCCCTTGAAGCCCGATCTTATCATATCGTTGCCGTTTACAGCCAAATTCTTCAAGGAAAAACATTCCTTTTCGCTCAATATTTTTTCGGCGGTCTCTTCCGCCGAGCCGTAGGTCTTGATGCGGGCTCTTGCGATGGGAGCCTTTGCGTTATCGTCGGCGATATGGACCTTGAGCAGATCAAAATAAAGCTCTTTCCCAAATCTGTTCAGATGTTTTTTTATCATCACAGGGTCGTCGTTCATTGCCATATCATGGCGTTCCACCAAAAAAACGGTTTTACTTACCGTGTCGCCATCGTAATGCAGCCTTGCGAGAGTTCTTCCGCATATATCGCCGCTGACCGAGGCGTGACCCTTAAAATGACCCTCGCCGTTATAAAATTGATAACAGAAGGGCTTACCCAAGTCGTGAAAAAGCATGGTCAGCCTTAAATGAACTTTCGGCTCTATTCCGCAAACGGCAGCTACCGTATGCTCCCAAACATCACGGTCGTGATAGTGCGTATGCTGATCAAAGCCTCTGCTGTCCGAAATTTCGGGGATAATAACCGAAAAAATATCCGCGTATTCGCTAAGCACTCTCGACAGATGCTCCGACTTGCCGCATAGCAGCTTTGACAGCTCGCTGCACAGCCTTTCCGCGGATATTTCCTTCAACAGCTCTTTTTTTTCGTGCAGGGCGGCATCGGTTTCGCCGTCGGGCACAAAACCGTATACCGACATAAAGCGAAGCCCGCGCATTATTCTCAAAGCGTCCTCTTCAAAGCGCCTGCCCGCGTCTCCCACACAGCGCAGTATTCTTTTGCTCAGATCGTCGATACCGCCGTACAGATCGACGATACCTCTTTTTTGAGAATAGGCAACCGCGTTTACGGTAAAATCACGCCTTGCCAGGTCTTCCTCAAGGCTTCGGGTAAAAATAACGTTCTCGGGGTGTCTGCGATCCTTATACTGACCGTCGGTCCGAAAAGTTGTGATCTCCGCCGAGCCCTCCTCCGAAACAACGGTCACCGTACCGTGCTTAAGACCCGTTTCAACGATCTTCATATCTCCGAACACCCGCTCCGTTTCCTCGGGCAGGGCGGAGGTTGTTATATCGTAATCGGACGCAGGCAAGCCCATTAAAGGATTACGAACGCAGCCTCCGACTCCGTAGGCTTCAAACCCGTTGCTTTCAAGTCTTTCCATAAGCCTCTCGGCATATTCGGAAAATTTTATGTCTGTCATCTTAATTTTTCCGCGAACTCATTTGCCTTTTCGTAAATTACCCGAGGTTGATCGCCGATAAAATATTCTCCGTTTTCGTAAAGTATCTTTCCGTTTACCGCGGTAAGCTTTACATTGCTTTTGCTTCCGCTGTAAACAAGATTTTTGCCGATATTGTTCAAGGGCTGCATATTGGGCTGATACAGATCGATAACGACCAAATCGGCTTTCTTGCCCGCCTTTAAGCAATCGCAGCCGTCAAGACCCATGGCGAGCGCACCGCCCTTGACCGCCATTTGCAAAACGCTGTCCGCGTCGCAGGCGGCGGCGTCCTTTTCACGGAGCTTTTGCAGTCCTGTGACCAAAAACATTTCCCTAAACATATCGAGACAGTTGTTGCTTGCCGCGCCGTCCGTACCTATAGCGAGATTGACGCCCTTTTTCTGCATTTCACGGACAGGCGCGATTCCGCTGGCAAGCTTTGTGTTCGAGGCGGGGTTTGTGACCGCCCAAAGACCTCTGCGTTTGAATATCTCCATATCGTTGTCGTCGAAATAAACGCAGTGAAATCCGCCGCCGCCGTAATTCAGCATACCCAAGCTTTCAAAAAGAGCTGTGGGGCTCATTCCGTGGCGTTCCTTACACTCGCGGACTTCCTTCTCCGTCTCACTGTTGTGAGTATACACGGGCGCCTTTAAGCTCTGCGACAGCTTCGCCACCTCCTTCATCAGGTCGAGGGAAGCCGTATATTCTGCATGGAAGCCCAACTGATAGGAGATCAGCTCGTTGTACCTGGAATCCGCAAACTTCTGATATTCCTTGTTTATACGTTCAACATTTTCGGGCGCACCGCTTATGGAGCCGCAAAGCGCCAGCCTGAAGCCTGTATCCACCGCGGCGGAGGCGATCGCGTCCGCAAAAAAATACATATCAAAGCAGGAGGTTATGCCGCTGCTCAAATATTCCATCACAGCAAGCTTCGTGAGCCAGTAAACGGCATCGGGGGTAAGCTTGTCCTCCCTGGGGAAAACCTTGTCGAAAAGCCATTCCTGCAAGGGCAGGTCATCGGCGTAGGAGCGCAAAAACGTCATCGCGGAATGAGTATGGGCGTCCTTAAAGCCGGGTATGATCAAATTTCCGCCGCAGTCTATTTCTCTGTCAAATTCGCCGCTTGGCGGATTGGCTCCCACATATCCGATAACGCTTCCGTCTGTGTGAAGCTCGCCGTTGATTATTTCACAGTCTTTTTCGGCTGTCATTATTTTTGCGTTAAAAAATCTTAATTTCATGACCGTTTTTCCTTTCTTGAATCATTTATCTAACAGGTCTGTTAAACAATGCCCCGAGACTGTCCTTAAACGGCGCTCTGCAAATGCCCCGTTCGGTAACGACAGCCGTTATCAAGCTGTTGTCCGTAACGTCAAAGGCGGGATTGTAGCACTTTACGCCCTCGGGAACAGCGGGCTTTTCAAAATACAAACTTCGTATTTCCTCCTCGGAGCGTTCCTCAATAACAATCTCCTCGCCCGAAGCACAGTTAAAATCTATTGTGGAGGAGGGGCAAAAAACGTAAAACGGAATGTTATAATGCCTTGCAAGCACAGCCACCCCGCTCGTGCCTATTTTATTGGCGGTATCTCCGTTGGCAGCCATGCGGTCGCAGCCCACGAAGCAGGCGTCGATCTTCCCCTGCTTCATAACTATGCTTGCCATATTGTCGCAGATTACCGTAACATCTATTCCCGCTCGGTTCAGCTCGTATGCCGTAAGCCTTGCGCCTTGTAACAGGGGACGGGTCTCGTCGACATAAACATGAAACTCATAGCCGCGCTCCTTTCCCAAAAACAAGGTACCCAGCCCCGTACCGTACGCGGAGGTAGCCAAGGGTCCCGCGTTGCAATGGGTCAAAATCCCGCTGCCGCTTTTTACAAGAGATAATCCGTATTCCGATATACGTCGGCACATTTCCGCGTCCTCAAGCTGAATCTCTCTGCTTTCCCTCAGCATTGCTTCAACTATTGCGTCAATTCCCCGCCCCGCTTCCGACAAAGCCGCATTTTCCACACGCTCCAACGCTCGGCTTAAATTTACTGCGGTCGGGCGCGCGGAATCCAAACGCTCCCTTACGACCCGAACCATGGTAAAAAATTCCTCCTCCGAACGGGTCTCTCGGGATAATCCCTTTGCGGAAACAGCCAGTCCGAAGCCGGCGCAAATGCCTATCGCGGGAGCGCCGCGAACCTGAAGCGTTTTGATCGCCCGATAAAAGTCCTCGGGCGTTTTCAGCTTAAGTCGGACCTCTTCGTTCGGCAGTCGGGTCTGATCTATTATCACCGCGCTTTCCGCATCATCGGACAAACGGACGTTTTCAAAAAGAAAATTATTACCTTTCCCCATTAGTTCATGCCTTCGCTGTAAATATTTTTTATCGATTCCTTTATGAGACTTTTAAATAAGGGCGCGGCTTTATCCGCGGCTTCAATGACCTCCTTATGGGTAAGAGGAGTATCGGTGAGCCCGCAGCCTAAATTTGCCACGCAGCTTATCCCCACGATCTTCATTCCCGCATGATTTGCCGCTATCGCTTCGCAGGCGGTACTCATTCCGATAGCGTCCGCGCCTAACATTCTGCACATTCTGACCTCGGAGGGAGACTCGAAGTTCGGTCCCGTGAGCTGGATATATACGCCCTCGCGAAGCTTTATGCCCAATCGCTCGGCGGAGCCTTTAACTATCGCCCCGAGCTTCTTGCAGTATATTTCGCTCATATCGGGAAAACGTGTTCCGAGAGAATCAAGATTTGCGCCTATAAGCGGACTGGGCACAAAATTGGCAATCTGATCCGTTATAAGCATAAAATCTCCCGCGGAAAAATCGGGATTGGCGGCGCCCGAAGCGTTAGTCAGAAACAGCACCTCCGCCCCCATTTTGCGCATGAGCCTTGTGGGCAGCACCACATCGCTCATGGCATAGCCCTCGTAATAATGTACTCTTCCCTGCATTATCACAACGGGAACATTTTCCATATAGCCGAACACAAAGCGACCCTTGTGACCCGGAACGGTGGACATGGGAAAACCCTCTATATTGCTGTAATTTAAAACCGCCCTTACATCGATCTCATCCGCCAGCGCGCCGAGCCCCGAGCCTAAGATCAAAGCCACTGCGGGCTTAAAATCGATTTTTTCCTTAAAGCTTTCATAGCATTTGTTAAGCTTTTCTTCTGCCGTCATAGTTCTCCTCCATAATATTATTTGCCTGCGTTGGTTCTGATAACTTCAAGACCCTCTCTTTTTGCCATTTCCTTAAGCTCTCGCTTCTTTTCGTACATTTTTTTATCCGCAAGCTTCTGCACCTCCCTTAACGTAAGATACTGACCCGCGGAATCGCTGCGGTAAAACTCCGCTCCGTAGGCGATTTGCAGCATAAAACGGTGAGTTTTGTCCGCATTGTACTCGTTTATCGCCATTTCAAATTTAAATATTGCCTCATTGCACAGCTTAAAGGCGTTGTCGCAGCAAACGACCGCCACAAATTCATCGCCGCCCGTACGGTAAACGTCTCCCACATTGCCAAAGTATTTGTTTATCATTGCCGAGCCGTCTGTTATAAGCTTATCTCCCATTTCATGACCGAGAGTGTCGTTTATTGTCTTTAAATTGTTGATATCAAACTGAACGATACCGATAGACTGATAATTGACCTTTACCACCTCGAGATGATTCAGCTTTTTCTTAAAGGCTGCGGTATTGCCCACACCCGTAAGTCCGTCCGTAAAGGCGATCTTTCCCATTGCCTCCACTTCGGTGCTGAGCTCCATTGCCTTGGCAAAATCGCACAGCCTTATAATAAGCACGGCAGCGGTAAAAAACAGCGAGCTGAGTGCAAACAGCAGCGGAATAGAGCTTCCGATATTAAGAGAGAACTGAAGGACCAATCCTGCAACAAAAATCAAGTATACTATTATTAAAGTCAAGTCCTCGCTTCTTTTTTCGTTCTTTTTTGACAGGTCAAAAACAAGCGCGGCAAATATCAGAATAAGCTGAACCAACATAACAAGCTCGGCAAACGTCTCGGTCTGATGAAGATCGGCGATCCCCGTTATACCCAATATGTAGATCAGTGTAATAACGGAGACCTGCAATATCGAAGCGACGCGCAGAAACTTGTCCGTGCTTCTGAACTTTGTGTTTTCCATAAAAAACATAATTATCGGCAGGATCATGGTCGCAAAGGTAAGCTTTTGAATAATATACAGCGCGTCCGAGCTTACAATACCGAGCGCCGATACCGCAACGCTTTCCGAGCCCGCGTAAACGCAAGCCAGTATGGAAAAAATACCGGCGTAGTGTATTCCGTTAACCGAGACCGCCTTTCTGAACACAAAGGAAAAAACGATAAGAACTATGCCCAAAGCAAGCAGCGCCACGCAAAGAGCTATGCCGAAAAGATCGCTTTTGAACACCTCGTTCAATACCTCGTCCAGGTTTCCGAGCATTATATCGCTTACGCTGTAAGGGTCGCTGCCGTAATACATATTGACGCTTATCGTTATAACATCGCCCTTCTTTATGCTTCCAAGCTCGGCTATATGAAGCTGAGGCGAGACGGAGCCGAGAGGAAAAAGCGAATGCTCCATTCGATCGGAATTTTCATCGGTAGAATATACCACCCTGTCGTTAAGAAGTATTTTCGTCTCGGAAAAAGAATTTTTAAAGGAAACGTACGCGTTGGGGTTATCCTTTGCAACGGTATGATACAGAGAATATTTGTTATCGACGATTATCGCGGAAAGCTTGGAGCGGTCGTCGGTATCTATTTCGATCCCGTTATTGTTGTGCCATGTGACATTAAGCTCGGAAGCCTCGACAAAGCTGTCATAACCCGAAAAAAAGATATCGTAGCAGCATACAAAAGCAAGAGCCGCTGTCACTATTATAAACAATACCGCAAATATCGGCGATCTGTATTTTTTCATTTTAAAAATAAGTCCTTTCTGTCGGAAGAAAATATCGTTAAACTTTGATTATAATATTCAGCAGGTCTGCGGGAACAGCGGCAGTATACCTCGCTCCGCTGTCCCTAAGCTCTTTTTCGGTGCGAAAACCCCATAATACTCCGCAGGAAGCAAGACCCGCGTTTTTTGCGGTTTCCATATCCACATTACTGTCGCCGGCGTAGATCACATCTTTTTTATCGGCCCCGAGCCGTTCTATCACATAGTTTACCGAATAAGGATCGGGTTTTTTCGGAAAACCGTCCCGTCTTCCGCAAACGATATCAATATTATCGCCGAAAAAATCGTTTATCAGCTTTAAGGAAAAATCATGATCCTTATTTGTCACCACACCGCTAACGACTCCTGCACTTTTCAGCTCCGAAAGCATATCCTCTATCCCCTCGTAGGGCTCGGTCTTGTCAAGACAGTGAGCGCCGTAATATTCCGAAAAAGCTTTATGGACCCTTTCGGTCAGCTCTTCGCCGCTGCCCTTCGGGCAAATTCTTTTTATTAGGATCGGTATCCCGTTTCCGACGAAGTATTTGTATTTTTCCGTTTCATGTATCGGAAGCCCCATAGTGCTCAGCGCGTAATTCCCCGCGTCCGCCATATCCTCCAGGGTATTCAGCAAGGTACCGTCCAAATCAAAAATTGCATATTTATACATAAAATCACCATTTTACAATTCTATATATTGTATATAATACCACTATACAGAAGTTTTGTCAACTTTTACGGAGAAATTTTCACGGAAATCAATTTTCAAAAGTATTGACAAGCATGGTATAATAGAGTTATGAA
>JAMPHV010000074.1 GCA_023663265.1 Bacteroides sp. | reverse complement strand
TATGCAAGCAGATGAGGTGCTAAGGCTTTAGCCGGTGGTTTTTAGAGGTGCCCTTTATCTGTTTTCCAAATCAACGTATTTACCGTGCTTTATAACGTTTTTGTAAGCGGGTCTTATAATCTTGCTGTTGCAGATAAGCTCCTCTATCCTGTGCGCGCTCCAACCCGCGATTCTCGCAATGGCGAAAATAGGCGTGAACAGCTCCTTGGGCAGTCCGATCATTTTATAGAAAAATCCGCTGTAAAAATCTATATTGGCGCTTATCGCCTTATAGGTCCTGCGCTTTTCGCAAATAACCTCGGGCGCCAGCCGCTCAACTCTGTCATAAAGCTCAAATTCCTTTTCCATTCCCTTTTCGAGTGCAAGCTGCTTAACGTATTTTTTGAATATTACCGAGCGGGGGTCGGAAATGGAATAAACGGCGTGACCCATACCGTAGATAAGCCCCGATCCGTCAAAGGCTCTTTTTTCCAGCAAAGCGTTAAGGTAATCGCGTATATCTCCGTCGCTGCTCCAATCCTTGACGTTTTCCATAAGGTCCTCGAACATTTCGGCTGCCTTGATATTGGCGCCGCCGTGTCTCGGACCTTTAAGGGAGCCCAAAGCCGAGGCGACCGAGGAATAGGTGTCGGTCCCGGAGGAGGTCACTACCCTTGTGGTAAAGGAGGAGTTGTTTCCTCCGCCGTGATCGGCATGAAGGACTAAGGCTATATCCAGAACCCTTGCCTCCAGCTCGGTAAAGGCGTGGTCGGGACGAAGCATATAAAGTATGTTCTGAGCGGTGGAAAGCTCGGGGGAGGGAGCGTGGATAAACAGGCTCTGATCCTCGTAATAGTGAGTCAGCGCCTGATAGCTGTACACCGCGAGCCTCGGAAAACGCGCTATCATCTGAAGCGACTGGCGCATTACGTTTTTTATCTCAATGGAATCCGCCTCGTCGTCGTAGGAATAAAGCGAAAGAACGCTTCTTGCCAAAGAGTTCATAATATTCCTGCTGGGGTCCCTCAAAATCACGTCGCGGGTAAAGCCCGTGGGGAGATCGCGGTAATAGACCAGATCGTCGTTAAAGGATTTGAGCTGCTCCCTGCTCGGCAGCTCGCCGAACAAAAGCAGATAAGCCACCTCCTCGAACCCGAAGCGGTTATCCCTTGTAAAGCCCTCCACTATCTGCTCCATATCAATACCGTGATAATAAAGCTTTCCCTCGCAGGGGATCATATCGCCGTCGTCTATCGTATATGACTTTACCTCCGCTATCTTGGTAAGTCCCGCGAGAACGCCCTTCCCGTTTATATCTCTTAAGCCTCTTTTTACGTCGTACTTGGTAAAAAGCTCGGAGTCTATGTTGCAGTTTCTTCTGCACATATCCGAATATTCCGAAATTCTCCGCGTATATTCCTCAGTCATTTGCGCCTCCGTGTAAATTTTGAATAAACAAATTTTAAAAAATTCATTTTTTGCTTTATCTCAGTATAACATAAAATCAAAGCTTTTTCAAACAAAAACCGAAAATTCTTTTTAAAATTTAAAAATTTGAAATATCCTACAAGATTTAGCGAAATAAAACGTTGATTATGATACAATATGCAAAGAAAAATCTTGCAAAATGCAAAAACGGAGTTACAAAAAGTATTGAAAAATCCAACCAAATAATGTATAATATATATAATAACTATATATAGCATAAAAAAGAAAGGAAAACAACGATATGAGGATAAAACCATTTTACAGGCGCGCTCTTTACTATGAAACGGATAAAATGGCAGTGGTACATCACTCGAACTATTTAAGGTGGCTCGAGGAGGCAAGGATCGATTTTTTGGAGCAGGTCGGGCTTCCTTACGACAAAATGGAGAAGGACGGAATAATGATACCCGTCCTGTCCGCCTCCTGTCAATATAAATACGCCGTCAGATACGGCGACACCGTTTGCATAAAAATGAAAATGGAGGATTTTAACGGGCTGAAATTTAAGATATCATACAAGGTCGCCGATAAAGAAACGGGCGAGCTCCGCCTTATCGGCGAAACCGCCCATTTTTTTGTGGACAACGATTTTAAGCCTCTGCGCATAAAAAACGCAAGACCGGATATTTACGAAATATTCAAGAACGCGGTGGGAGAAGAGCTTTACGAAGACGAGTGATCCGCTCCAAGAGTCAGCGCGCCTTGGCGATAGTTTTCAGCATACGCTCCATTTCGGCGCAGTCCTCCGCGGTCGCTTCCGTATCGGAATACCTCAGCCGCTCGTACTTATCGATTATCTCCCTTGCGAAAGCGTAATCAAAAAGCTTTTTTTCCTTTTCACGGTGTACGGTGGTGGTGTCATAGGGCAGATTTTCCTCCCCCAGCTCCTTAAGCCTTATCATAAACGCCCTGTAACCGAGACGGTACCTTCGGCAGGGCTCCTTTTCTCTTAAAAAGGCTTTATACGCCTTTTTAAAGCTGTTCTTCACCCGACTCTCAACGCCGCTCGCCTCGTAAAAATCCACATATGCGAGCCCGTCCGCTCTTTTTTCGCTGAGCATTCCAAGCTTTTTCCTTATAGCCTCTATCAGCGCTTTTATCGCGTTTATCAAGGGCTTTATGATCAATATCAGCCCAATCGCCGCTATAATGTACGCTATAAGCTGAGCCCACATATTTTCGTTTGCCTCAAAGAGCTGACCGATGGCAATATCTTCGTCCGAGGTGTTGTCAACGGTATTTTTGTACACAAACAAGCTCAGCAAAAACTGCACCAATATTCTGAGCAGCTCCAGCAGCAGTCTGCCTCCCCAGCGGGCAAAAAAGAACGGTATGATTATCGCCGCCGAAAAAATCAGCGTAAGCTTCAGATTAAATCGCCGAGTGTCCTTTGACAGTGCGGCGGTTTTGTTTTTCCCTCTCGAGGACATTTTAACAAGCTGCCGCCGATTTATCAGCACCGCGCTGACAACGAGCACGGCGGCGGACAGGATAACGATGATGTTTCCCGAGGCGCTGTTCTCGCTGACGGAATTGCACATGGGATATAAAAACGCCGCCTCCAAGCAGAATGCAAGCAAAACGGAATTGGTGACGACCTCCCGTCCAAGCCCCGCCTTGTGCCCCAGCCAATACCAAAAAACAAAGGCGGCGGGCATAAGCATATAAGCAAGGCTTGTCATTTGAGTTAAATACAAAAAGAAAATACAGCCGACTGCGGAAACCGCGCCGCCCGCTGCCGCGGCTATCCTCGCAAAATAAACCGTCCGTTTTCCCGCCCGATCCACAAGGCTGCCCGTAAGACCTCCCAAGAGCATAACAACAACGCCCGCCGCCCACCAAAGCATAAGCGGCAAAAGCAAATTATCCTTATAGACGCTTGCCAAAGAGGTTATCATAAGCGGCGCGGGTATAAGGACCGCGTCCGCCGTTGGCAGGAGCTTATCCGCTTTCATGCTTCCTCCCTTACCCTGCGGGTGATCCGTGAACAAAAGTCGGCATTGGTCTCATCGCGCACGGCGTAAGCCCTGACGCCCATGCCTTGACCCCTCAACTTTTCAAGATACTCGGCGGATTCCTCCGAAAAAGTCGGCGTTATCAAAACCGCGTCGGTAAATTCCCCGACGGGCTGATCTCTCAAAAAATCCTCGATCCTCAAATTACAGTCCGCCTTTAACAGCGCCAGCCGCCTTAGCTGCTCCAGCTTAAATTCCGTCCCCGAGCCGAAGGCAAGGGGCTCCTCGTCGGGTATATTTATCGCCAGCGCATACTCCGCCCTCATTTCCTCCGCCCTTTCCATCACAAAGGCGGCCGCTTTTATCAGCAGCTCGCACACCTCCGCCGTGGCGGCGGTCACAATATCGTCTCTGCGCTGAAAATTCAGCATAATAAGCATTTTTGAACAGGAGGTATAGTCTCTGTTCACCGCCATAAGCTTGCCCGTTCTTGCACAGGCGCTCCATGCAATACTGTTCATAGGCTCCCGCCCTGTGTACTCGTGAGCGCCGTTTACCAAAAACGGGTCCTCGCATATAAATCTGCGCACTAAAATGTCACCGTAAAGCTGACGGTTGTCGGGGGTGATATCCTCGGCAGATAAAGGCGCGGGAAGCACGGTAAGCCACACCTTCGCGTCGGTGACGGGAAAAACGAACTCACCCAGCCCGAACAGGTCGCTCCCGTAAAGAGAGGACGCGCCTATCTCGAATCTCCCCCTGCAAGTGCATTTTATGCTCCTTACGCGTCTGCACCTTTCCCTGCCTCTGAGGGAAAAAACGCTGGGGATACAGCATAACCCCTCCTTGTTTTCCTCGGCCGCGACGCCGAAATCAAGAAAAGCGGGCGCTACTATCTCGGTTTTCACAAAGGGCAAAGGCAACAGCTTGCCGTTGACGATCGTCTCGGTAAGAATTACCTCCTCTCCCTCGAAAACCTCGCTTTTACCTACGCTTGCTTTATATGACAGCCTTTTAAAGCCGCTTCGGATATAAACCAAATATTCGGCGGCGACAGCGGCGCCGACCAGGATCAAAACAAAAATTATCTCCATAGCTCTTATAAAACCTCGGTGGGCACCTCTATTCTTGAAAGTATCTCCTCGGTCAGCCGTCTTGCGGAGTCAGTTCTCTTTTCCCTTGCCGTTCTCCTGCAAATCAGCCTATGAGGGATAACGTATTTTGCCGCTTTCAGCACGTCGTCGGGCGTAACAAAGCCGCCCCCTCTTACCGCGGCTATCCCCTGAGACATTCTTTTAAGAGCGATAAGTCCCCTTGTGCTTATCCCCATCGCTATATCCGCATGACCTCTCACAGCCTCGCCTATATCCAAAATATAATCGTTCACCGCGCCGTTAACAACGATCTCCGCGGTTTTTCTCTGCATATCGGCAAGCTCCCCACCGTCCACCGCCGTGCCGATACCGTTTATGGGATGATCCGCTCCCGACGCCTTAAGCACCTCGCCCTCCTGCTCTCTCGGAGGATAACCGAGGGAAAGGCATATCATAAATCTGTCAAGCTGAGCCTCGGGCAAGGGAAAGGTCCCCGAGGTATCGACGGGATTCTGAGTGGCGATAACGATAAAGGGCTGCGGCATTTTCAGCTCCTCTCCGTCAACGGTGGTCTGCCGCTCCTCCATACATTCCAGCAGGGCGGACTGCGTTCGGGGCGTGGCTCGGTTTATCTCGTCCGCCAAAAGGAGATTGGTGAATACGGGGCCTTTTCTTAGCTGAAACTCCTGCTCCTTTACGTTGAAATAATGTATTCCTGTAATATCCGAGGGCAGCAGATCGGGAGTAAACTGTATTCTTCTGAAATCGCAGCCGAGACTTTTCGCCAACGCTCTTGCAAGCATGGTCTTCCCCGTCCCGGGAACGTCCTCCAGCAAAACGTTTCCTCCCGCCAAAAAAGCGGCGACGACAAGGGCGGTTTCTACGTCCTTTCCTTTTATGACTTTTTTTACGTTTTCGATTATTTTGCCGGAATATTCCTTGACGGTCATCTGATCACCCCTTTTAATTTGTTAAATAAATTTTAACATATGCTTCTTCGGTTGTCAATAGGATAGACGTTCATTTGATCACCCCGTATTCGCTCGGAGTGCAGTGGTATATTTCCTTGAAGGACTTTGAAAAATAGCTGCTGTCGTCGAAGCCGCATAATTCGCAGATGGTCCCTATGGAATAATCCGTATTTTTTATCATATGAGCGGCGGTTTGGAGCCTGTAATTTTTAAGATACTTGATCGGCGATTGCCCGATAATGTTCTTAAAGCAGCGAAGCACCTCGCTTTTGCTGACGGAGGCTGCTTTGGACAGCTCGTCCAGCGTAAGGCTTTCCGAGTAGTGGGAGTGAATGTGATCCAAAATGACCTGAACTCTGTTTTCCTGCACGAAATTGTTTTCGGGATAAATTATTATATTGTTTTCGGGCATATGTATCAATATCCTGAAAAAATCGGAAAGCTTGCTTCTTACAACGATCTCATAGTCGGGCGTTTCCTGCGAAACGCTGTCCCACACGCTTGTCAGAATTTTCAGCAGCCGCCCGTGATAAATATTTCCGGGGCGCACTGTGAAATCTCTTAGATTCGGACTGTTTAATATGGGCAGAAGATATTTTTTGTGAAAAACGCTGTTTTCGCTTCCGCCTATCACGGAGCCGTGAAAAACAACGCTTTTAACGGAGCTTTCCCGCGGAAAGGCGGCGTTGTCCGTAAAGTGCAGCACGTTGGAGTTGACAAAGAAAACGTCCCCCTCCGACAATGTATATTTGCAGCTTCCGCAGGCAAAATGAACGCTTCCTTTGCTGACAAAGCCCGCTTCAAATTCCTCGTGCCAATGCCAGTTTACGCACTCTTTGGTAACGTCGTCGTCGTAAATTGCAACGGGAAAATCGGGGGTGCCGTGCAGACCCGATTCGTTGATCCTCGGAACAAGATCGGAGCTGTCGGCGCCGACAAAGGTTTTTTTTGACAATGAAACGCATTTTGATACAGCCATATTTCATACCTCTTGGTGATATTGTCATATTTTTTGACGGTTTTGTCATAACATTTTTGTTTTTTTACTGATATAATTATACTGCAATCGAGGCAAAAAATCAAGCTTAGGAGGAAAATCAACGAAGATCATGAAAAAATACGGAAAAACGAAGTTAGCGTGCTATCTCGGATTTGTTGCGCAGGCCATATGCGCGAACTTTGCGCCCCTGCTGTTTTTGACATTCCATGATACATACGGCATTTCCTTTGGCAGACTGGCGCTGATCTCTACCTGCTTCTTCTTCACGCAGCTTGTTACGGACCTTATCTGCGCTAAGGCGGCTGACAGGATCGGTTACAGAAAATGCACCGTTGCGGCGGCGGCAATGTCGGGACTTGGCTTGCTCGGACTGGCGTTTCTGCCCGATATCTTCCCTTCGCCCTTTGCGGGGATATTGGCATGCGTGATAGTCTACGCTGTCGGAAGCGGACTTGCAGAGGTTCTGGTAAGTCCCATAATAGAAGCCTGTCCCTTTGAAAATAAGGATTCCATGATGAGCCTGCTCCACTCCTTTTACTGTTGGGGATCGGCCGCCGTGATCCTCGGCTCAACGCTGTTCTTCACCATTTTCGGGATCGAAAATTGGCGTATATTGGCTGTTATTTGGGCGATTCTGCCCCTGTACAATATTTATAATTTTGCCTCCTGTCCCATAGAAAATTTAACAGAGGACGGTCAAGGCATGACAATGGGACAGCTTTTCAAAACAAAAGCCTTTTGGCTGTTTATCCTGCTTATGGTGTGCGCGGGAGCCTCGGAGTTAGCTATGGCGCAGTGGGCGTCCGCCTTTGCCGAGTCGGCGCTGCACGTTTCCAAAATAGCGGGCGATCTTTTGGGACCCTGCGGCTTTGCGATATTTATGGCTATGAGCCGTTTAATATACGGAAAATTCGGCGAAAAAATGGATCTGAAATTATTTATGACTGCCTCGGGAATACTCTGCCTGTTTTGCTATCTTTTGGCGGGGCTTGCCGATATATCGGTTTTGGGGCTGATAGGCTGTGCTGTGTGCGGTTTTTCGGTGGGAATAATGTGGCCGGGCTCCATCAGTCTTGCATCCTCGGCGCTTCCTGCGGGAGGAACCGCTATGTTCGCGCTGCTGGCTCTTGCGGGCGATCTGGGCGGCTCGGTGGGTCCCGCAATAGTGGGCGCAGTGTCCCAAAGCTCGGGAGATAATTTAAAAACAGGCGTTCTTGCGGGCTGCGTGTTTCCGACAGTACTGGCGGTATGCGTCCTGCTGCTCGGAAAAAACAAAAAAATATCCCGATGAGCAACCGTGATTATTTTGTCATATAATTTGGCAATATAATTATAGCATTCGGGCGGATTTTGTGTTATTATTATATTATGGGTATTCATCGATACATATTGATGAACATAATTTGCGATCAAATATAAGAGAGGTACTGATATGATAAGATTTTACGAAGAAGACGGCGCGCTTGTCGCAAGACTGAGAAACGAAACGCTTCGGATCGAGGGCTGGGGTAAGAACGCTCTGCGCGTAAGAGCCACTCTTCTGAAAAAAATGCCCGAGCAGGAGCACGCGCTCACCGAGAAGACGGAGCACAGCGCAAGGGTCGCCATCGACTATGCGGCGGAGCACGCCGAAATAGTAAACGGAAAGATCAAGGCTACGGTCAACAACGTGGGCATCATCTGTTTTTATAAGGACGACGAGCTTATACTTCAAGAATATTACAGCTCCTATTACGGTTCTATCCGAAAAGAGGCTATATGCTATAAAATAGTGTCCCGCGAATATAAGGGGCTTGCGTCGGACGGCTTCAAGATAACGGTCAGGTTCGAGTCCGATCCCGAGGAAAAGCTTTTCGGTATGGGTCAGTATCAGATGCCGATCCTCAATCTTAAGGGCGCGGTCCTGCCGCTGGAGCAAAGAAATTCGCAGGTCACCGTGCCGTTCCTCGTATCGAGCAAGGGCTACGGAATGCTTTGGAATAACCCCGCCACGGGCGAGGCCGCCTTCGGCACCAATGTTACCAAGTGGACAGCCGACGAAAGCGATTCGGTGGATTACTGGATCACTGCCGACGATACTCCCGCCGATATAGTCCGCAGCTATACGGAGTGCGTAGGCCGCGCTCCCGTTATGAGCCGCGATTATCTCGGTCTGTGGCAGTGTAAGCTGCGTTACCGTACGCCAGACGAGGTGCTCCAGGTGGCAAGGAAATACAAGGAGCTTGGCATCAAGCTTGACGTTATAGTTATCGACTTTTTCCACTGGCCTTATCAGGGCGACTGGAAATTTGACGAAAAATACTGGAGCAAGGACGCGGTCAAGGCAATGACCGAGGAACTGCACGGTATGGGCACAAAGGTTATGGTATCCGTTTGGCCCTCGGTGGACAAGCGCAGCGAAAACTATTATCCGATGGAGCAGATGGGGCTTCTCAGCACCACCGATATAGGCTCCGCTCAGACCTACGACTATCAAGGTGACTGCGGAACGGTGGATTTCTTTAATCCCGAGGCGCAGGAATTTGTTTGGGAAGCCTGCAAAAGAAATTACCGCGAGCTTGGCATCGACCTGTTTTGGCTCGACAACTCCGAGCCCGACAGCGTTGTATATGATTTTGAAAATTACCGCTACTACACGGGCAGGGGCTCCAAGGTGGGCTGCGAATACCCTAAGAAATACGTTGAAGCCTTCTATAACGGTATGGCAAAGGATGGCGATTTTGAGAGCGTAAACCTCGTCCGTTCGGCTTGGGTGGGAAGTCAGAAGTACAGGACCCTTGTTTGGACAGGCGACATTCAATCCAATTTTGAATCCTTCAAGGATCAAGTGATCGCGGGACAAAATATGGGACTTGCGGGTATCCCTTGGTGGACAACCGACATAGGCGGCTTTATGACCGACGACTGCCGCGATCCCGAATTTGTCGAGCTGCTGATACGCTGGTATCAGTACGCCGTATTCTGTCCGATACTGCGTATGCACGGCAACCGCGCCCCTTACGACATACCCGCCCTTGACGACAGAGACTTTGGCGGCGGCTATCTTTACACGGGTCATCCCAACGAGATATGGAGCTACGGCGACGAATGCTTTGAGATAATGAAAAAATGGCTGGATATCCGTCTTTCGCTTAAGGATTACATTGCGGGGCTTATGAAGGAAGCCTCCGAAACAGGCGCGCCCCTTATCAGAACTATGTTCTACGAATTTCCCGAGGACGAAAAATGCTGGTCGAGCCCCGAGCAGTATATGTTCGGCAGCGAATACCTTGTAGCGCCCGTACTCAGCCTCGGAGCAAGGGAACGCAAGGTATATCTGCCCGCGGGAAAATGGGAGAGCCTTGAGGATAAAAAGGTTTACGATGGCGGACAAACCGTGACCGCCGCTGCGCCGCTGAACGCTATGCCCGTGTTCAAAAAGCTCGGATAACACCGTCCGATAAGCCGCGGCAACGGACATAAACGTAAAAAAAATGAAAATAGAACTACGCTTCATAAATCCGTTGTAAAATAATACTAATACTATTTCCAAATACAAAGACAGACAAATGAATAGGAGTAATTGGAAATAGAGCTTAAGGTGTTTTAGGTGCTGCTTTATCGGGATATTGTGTTATTTTTGGAAAGAATACCTGCTTTTTAGACGGATAAAAATCACAACCCCGCATTGCAAAAGAATTTGCTTGCATATGCGGGGTTTTGATTTGTGCGGGTTGTGATATTGTTACCAAATAGATTTTTCGACTTTCAACAAAGAAGTTATCCAAACTATTGAACGGAATATCAAAAAAGTATTAACTTACGTAATTACAACGCTATGTGTATCATCTACATGGACATCGTATATCGTGATTCCATCATGTCTTTTCTTTCTATCAATTTTTAAGATTGTTCCAATATCTAATATTAACTCTCCTACTGTATCCTTAATT
>JAMPHV010000073.1 GCA_023663265.1 Bacteroides sp. | reverse complement strand
TACGGCAAAAGGGCAAGTCAGACGGTGCTTCGTAAGTTTCCGAGGAGGTCTATTGATAATTGACAATTGATAATTGTGGAGCGGCTTCGCCGCATTATTTAAATTTACACTTGTGCATTATTTAACTAAATTCATTATGATAATGTTATCTAATATCAAACCTATAAATTTGTACCGCAAAAATCAAAATTCGTCGGCGAAGCCGACACCTTAATTGTCAATTATTATAGAAAAACACGACCCGTTTCAACAGATCGTGTTTTTTTCAGCCGTTGTAATTATTTGCGAAATTAACGCTTGGAGAACTGAGGCGCGCGTCTTGCAGCCTTCAAGCCGTACTTCTTTCTTTCCTTCATACGAGGGTCGCGGGTAAGGAAGCCCGCCTTCTTGAGAACGGGACGGAGCTCCTCGCTGTACTGAAGCAGCGCTCTTGAAAGACCGTGACGGATAGCGCCCGCCTGACCCGTAACGCCGCCGCCCGCAACGAGGCAGACGATGTCGAACTTTTCGGTGGTGCCCGTAAGGGTAAGAGGCTGACGTGTGATAAGCTTAAGAGTATCGAGACCGAAATAGTCGTCGATGTCTCTGTTGTTGATGGTGATCTTACCTGAGCCGGGATAAACGCGCACTCTTGCTACAGAATGCTTTCTTCTGCCGGTCCCATAGTAATACGGTTTAGATTCGTACATAGTGTTTATCCCTCCTTAAAATTTAAATTCTTCGGGCTTCTGAGCGGCGTTGACATGCTCCGCGCCTCTGTAAAGGCGAAGTCTTGTCATAGCCTTTCTGCCGATGGTGTTGTTGGGGAGCATGCCGTAAACGGCGAGCTCCATTGCCTTTTCGGGCTTGGTAGCCATAAGCTTGCTGTACTGTACTTCCTTAAGATGACCGATATAGCCTGTATGCCATCTGTAATACTTTTTCTCTGACTTCTTGCCAGTCAGCACTGCCTTTTCGCAGTTGATGATTATTACATGATCGCCGCAGTCGCAGTGAGGAGCAAAGGTGGGCTTATGCTTGCCTCTGAGCATAAGGGCAGCCTGGGCGGCAACGCGTCCGAGGGGCTTTCCCGCTGCGTCAAGAATATACCACTTACGCTCTACTGTCTGAGGATTGGGCATATAAGTAGACATTGTTTTTTCCTCCTGTTTATTTTATTTTTATACTTCTTTTCAAGTCAGTGCCGTACGCGAAAATTTAAGCGTCGGCGCAACGTTTGTTATTATACAAGGGTTTAAGGGATTTGTCAATAGTTTTTTTGAACTTTTTTTAAATATATATGTTTTTCTCTCGTTTTCTTTGCGTTTTTCTGCTTTACTCTCGTTTTTTCGGTCGGCGTTTTATTTTTTTAAAAAGCGCTATTCCGATTCAACGTCCATGCCGATCACCATATACGCCTTTTTTCCGTCCCACTCTATGTTGACAGCCTGCGCTCTGACCGTTTTGCCAAGTAAAGAAGCTATCGTCTCTGCGGACCTTCTGCCCCCGTTTTTGTCAAGCTCCCTAATAGGGCAGGCGGGGTTATCCTTGTCTCCGCATATCAGCGAATAGCAGGGAACGTCCGTCTTGTTTTTACCGAGAACCTCCTCCGTCATTTTATTGACGTAAAGCAGCTCTCGTGTCTGTCGATCTATAATGTAAATATACTTGGGATATTCGTAAAGCATAGTCTCGATCGAACGAAGATAACGCCTCGTCTGATCCTTGGTTCTGTAATTGAGCAGGAACGTCGCCAACACCTTGGAGATATAGGTCAAGGCGTCTATCTGCCCCTGCGTCCAGAAACGGTTGGACCTGCACTCGTCAAAGCCCATAAAGCCCTTGAATTTTCCGTCCTCGGTAATGGCGCAGTGGAGCACCGACTTAATGCCCTGACGGTCAAGCACGTCTCTTATGGCGGGCTTCAAGGTGTTTATATCGTGACAGTACAATATTCCGTCCTCGTTCAGACATTCGTGATATACTCCGCCTAAGTCCTCCTTGTAGGAAAGATTTTGAAGCGAAGCTATCTCGGAGCTTACCCCCTCGCCGCACCATTCAAAGGTGTTGGAGCAGTACAGCCCGTCCGCCGAATCCTCGAAAATATAAGCTCTGCTTACGTCGAAGTGCTTTCCTATCAGCGCCAGCATTTGATTTATGCTTGTCTTTATGTCGCCGCTGGACTGTAAGGCGCTGAACACCCGCATAATTACGGAAGCCTCGGAGCTGGGATTGCTGCTTAAGGCGATATGTCTTCCCTCGGTATCCTTTTCTCCGTTCTCAAAGGCGCGGAACGCAGTCTCGTTCATGGTGGCGTGGTCGAACAGCACCACGCGGTTTTTGCCGCGGTTCTTGGCTTGATACAGCGCACTGTCCGCCTGTGACACTATCTGACGGTAATCCCTGTTGTCGGGAGTTACGGCGGAAATACCTATGCTGCTTCTCACCTGTCCTATCTCGGGAACTCTTATGCGCGATACCCTTTCGAGTATGTCCTCTCCCTTTCTGACAGCCACCGATATATTGGCGTGACTTAAAAATACGAAAAACTCGTCTCCTCCGTATCTGCCCACGATGTCGCTTTCTCTGAACACGCTTTTGACGGTGGAAGCGAACTGCTTAAGAAATTCGTCCCCGAAAAGGTGACCCAAGCGATCGTTTATGCTCTTGAAATCATCGACGTCTATCATCAAAAGCGCGCCGCCCGTGGTGTGCTTAAGCTCGTTTCTGATAAATTCCTCGGTGGTCGCCTTATTGTAAATGTCAACGCAGAGCGAATCGTACATAGCCTTTGCCTGTATCTCGTCCAGCCGCGCAATTTCATCCTCCACGTCCTCTAACTTTCCGATAATGCGGAATATCTTTCCCGTCTCGTCGTCGATGCTCTTAAGCATACAGCGGTAGTGGCGCAAATAGCCGTCCTCCTTTATGACGACGGGCATCTCGAGAGTGTCCTTGACCTCGGTGAGCCTGTCGAGAGCGCTTATAAATTTCTGCCTGTCGCTGCCCTCCAAAAGGGTGAAGCTGTCGGGACAGCTGTGGAGCGGCATAACAACGTCGGGCTTTCTGTCGCTGTCCGAGGAATGGCGGTAGTAGGATATCCGATCCGCTTCGGCGTCGTAGTCGAAGATTATCGTGCCCGTTTCGTCCAGCAAAAACTGATAGATCAGATTTTGCACCTCTTGGGCGCGCTCAGCCTCTATTTTGTCGCTGACGTCGCCCGACGCCGCGTAGATCAAAACGTTGTCGTCCTCCATAAGGGCTCTGTACTTTACGTTGAGCCAGAAGGGAGCGCCGTCCACCTTGTTGGCGCGGCAGGTGTATTCGCCCTCGGCGTAGTCCGAATTTTTAACCTTGTCCGTTATCTCCCTGTAATACTTCGGGTCGGAATAACGCTTGACGTTAAGGGTATCCCCGGGCTCGGCGCCGTAAACGCGGTAGGTGGAGTCGCTGACGTAAACGGGAACGGGCGTCTTGTCGATAACGCGGTAGATACCGATGCCCACGGGAATGTTCTTAACGGTCTTGGCTAACATTTCCTCGCTTTCGTTAAGCTGACGGAGCGCCTTGACCTCGCCGTCCACTATGTTTATCGTGCACAGGGATTTTATCACCGCGCCATCCGAGTCCTTGATAAAGGAAAGGGAAAGCCTGCACCATTTGTAGCTGCCGTCCGCCATTTTCATACGCATGGTAACGTAAGAGGGCTTGTCGGACGCGGCGGCGCTTTTCAAAAATTCGTTAAACAGCTCCCTGTCGTCGGAGTGTATGGCAAGACCCTTAACATAATGCTCCTCCCTTTTGAACTGATCTTCGGTAAGACCGCCCGCCGCGAAATCCTTTATGCTGGGGGAGCACTCTATCCTGTCCGTAGTATGATCGAATTCGATAACGGTGGTGTTGGTCTGCTCCGCCATCTGTCTGTAAATACGGAAAAGCTCCTTTGCGGATATGTTCAAGGTGGCGTCGGTCACCGTGTCGGCGCTCTTGGTATAGAGCATGCAAAGACTGCCGCCGAAATGCACCATGACCATACTGAAGGTTTTGTAGATGTTGTTCTCCTCGGGGTCGGATATCCTCACCTCTATGTAATTATCGGTGAAATCCGAGCTTTGCTCGGGCTCGGCGAAGAAATCGAGAGCCGCTCTGCGGTCGTCGGGGTGAAGATATTTTTCAACCCAAAGGGCTATGGTCTTGTCCAGCTCGAGAGGCTTCGACCTTTCCGCTCTTTCGGGGTGGCGCATACTGGAAACCAGCCTGGTGGTCCGTTTTTTGTAATCCACCTCGAACACCTCGCTGTAGATTCCCGCGGCGGCGTAAGCCTTGCGCTCTCTGACGCGCATTTTGCGCCTTGCTCTTTCGGTGGTGACGTCGCTTATGGAGGCGATACGGCTTTTTCCCATGTGGCTTATGCTTTCCACCTGCGCCAAATGCACTCTTATAATGCGCTCGTTTCCGTTTTTGTCGGTAACGGTTATATCGCGGTTGCCCTCCCCGTTGGCGAGTATGGCGTCAAGAATACCGCCTAACTTTTCCGTTTCCGACTGCTCGGTTTGGAGGACGTCGAAAAATTTACGGTTGGCGTAGGCAAGGCTTACGCTGCCATCGTTTTCGACTATCAGAGCAACGCCCTTTTCAAGGTTGTTTATCACCGACTCCAAATGCTGATACGCCGTGTTTACCCGTGAACGGGTATCTTCAAGCGCAAGCGTGGTGTTTTTTTCGGTGTCGATATCGCGGACCAGTCCGATAAGTCGGGTAAGGTTACCCGAGCCGTCGAATATGCGGGTCTCGATAAAGCGGAACCAGCGGTATTCGCCGCCCCTTGTAAGTATGCGAAATTCATTGGAATAGCGTCCGGGGGTCTTATCGTCATGCCAATCCTTCATCTTTTGAAGATCGTCGGGGTGAACTATCTTCTCAAAGCTCTTACCGCTTTTGATCTGCTTCACGAACTCCTCCGACGTGATGTCAAGATTTTCCATAACTCCCGAGAAGAAGGTGTCGCCCGTTACGAAATCGATATCCACCGCCACGGCGTTGGTGGCGTCCAAAATAACGTCTATCTGACGGCGGGATTTTTTGATGAGCGCGTCGTTTTCGAGCTGCTCCGTAATATCGTTGAAGGCTATGCAAATAATTGGGTTTTCGTCGGTGCCGCCGAGGCGCTTGTGCATACCGTCGAGATATATGAGTCTTCCGTTTTTGTCGTAGCGCCTTACTGTCACCCGCGTGGTCTTTCCCGTCTTGGAGGCTTCGATGCAGGCGTTTCTTGATTTTTCGATATCGTCGGGGTGCACCTTGCCCCAAATATTGTAATGCTCGCCCGTAAACTCGTCGGGGGAATAGCCCATTATCTGCATATACCCCTCGTTTACGCGTATGACCTCCAGCTTGTCGTCGTACAGCTCGTATATGCCCAATCCTCCGAACACGCCGCTGATGAGCTTCGACACGGTGGCGTTGCTTCCGAGAAGCTCGTTTACCTCGGCGTTCATGCCGTAGCGCTCGAGGGTCTTTTCGGCGGGCGTAACGGTCTCCTTGCTGATTATATCGGTGAACTGCGCCTCGGGCACGGGTCTCGAAAAATAATAGCCCTGTATATAAGCGCAGCCTATGCTCTTCAAGAAGTCATACTGCTCCTTTGTCTCAACGCCCTCCGCCAGCATGGGAACGTCCAGCCACTTCGACATACGCGATACCGCCGTAACGATGGTCCCTACGCGGTCGTTGCTTTCAAAGCCCTGCATAAACTTCATATCCAGCTTAAGCATATCTATGGGGATATCCTTAAGAGTATTTAAAGAGGAATAGCCGCTCCCGAAATCGTCCATAAGAACGGGGAAGCCGTGTTCTCTGAGCTTGTTGACCGTTTCGAGAAGCTGGGCGGGGTTGTCGTTGTAGGCGGTCTCGGTTATCTCTATCCGAAAATACGCGGGTTCAACTCCGTAGCGCTCGGTCAGCATACGGATCATGTCGAAAAGATTCGGATTGTAAAGGCTCATGCGGGAGATGTTCACGGAAATGGGGAACGGCTCCAAGCCCATCGTCCTGCGCTTCTGCTGATACTTGCACACCTGCTCCAAAACGTACAGGTCAAGCTCCGCGATAAAGCCGTTGCGCTCGAATACGGGAATGAATTTTCCCGGAGGCACCAAGCCCTTGGTGGGGTGCACCCATCGCACCAACGCCTCCGCGCAGACGAATTTTTTCGCTCTCACGCCGTAGACGGGCTGATAGTAAATGCAAAATTCGCCCTTTACTATCGCGCGGTGAGTTTCGGCGCGTATCTCCTGCTCCTCTATCATTTTTTCTCTCATTTTGGAGTCGTAGTAGGCGATATGCGTGCTGAAGCTTCCGTTTACGGAGCGGCAGGCAAGAGAGGCTCTGTCGCACACGTCCTCGATTGGGACCGTCCTGTCTGTAACAATAAAAACTCCCAAATAATAATGTATATCCTGGCTGATGAGACAGGCGTCATCTACCTCCTCCTTGATACCCTCCAGTATCTCCTCGGGCGTGATCGTCCCCTCGGGCACCATTACCATAAAATTATCGGCAAAAAATCTTGAAAAAAGACCGTTGTGGGAAACGACCCTGTTGAGAGCCGTGGCTATCGAGACCAATACCTTGTCCCCGATCTCGCGCCCCATTATATCGTTGATTATCTTAAAGCTGCCTATATTTATCCTGTATACGGCGTAATTTACGTCGGGATTGTCCCTGAGAATTTCGCGGGCGTTTACGTAAAAGGCGCTGCGGTTGTAAAGTCCCGTAAGGGAATCGTAGTAGGCGCTGTTCTTAAGCTCCGTCTCGTATTCCTTTTCTCTTGTGGTGTCGGAAATAAAGCAGTACAGCCTCAGCCTGCCCGCCTCGTTTTTGATAAACTGCGCCCTTACCGTTATCCACAGCGGTCTGCCCGCGTAGGACTGACAGTGGAAGGTGTATTCCAGCGGCTTGCCCGAAAGTATGGAGGAGCTCATTCTGAGTCGGAACGCCTCCGCTTCCGTTTCGGTCACCATTTTTCTGCCCTTTTTCTCCACCTCTTCAACATAGCTCTCGTAATCGGGATAGCCGAATATCTCCGAAAGCCCTCTGCTGCTGTAAAGCACGTGCATTTTTCCGTCCCCGCCCTTTTCGCACATGGCGATACCGCCGGGAGCGTTGTTTATCAGCTTTTCTATATTTACATTGTTTTGTCTGAGACGTTCGTCCGCCTCCGCCGCGCGCAGCTCGCTGCGCTTTTCGGCGTTTATGTCAAGGAACACGCAGTAAAGCGATCTTCTTGTCCCCTTTTCCTCGATACCCGAAGCGATCAGCCTTATCCAGCAGTCCTCGCCGTCCTTATCCTTAACGGAAAAGGCGCAGTCGAATTTTCCGCCCTCCGAGGCGCGCCTCATAAACGTTTTGAGCCATTCTCCGACGTTTTCCGCCGAAAATTCCGCCAAAAACTCGCTGTCGGTCATATGGAAAAGCTTGGGGACGGAGCTGTTAAAATATGTACACTCGGCAATGCTGCCGTCGGTCTCGATTATGGCGACGCCGCCGGGCAAATTGTCCATAAGAGCGGACAGATGTTTTTCCGTTTCCGCTTCCTTTTTAAGCTCCTCGTTCTCGATGCGCATCTTTTCAAGCTCGCGCTTGTGGAACAAGCCGTGCACCCTTTGCTCCACCGTGGTAAAATTAAAGGGTCGGGTTATAAAGTCATAAGCGCCGTAATCAAACGCCTTGTGCTCGGACTCGGGGTCGTTATCGGCGGTTATGACGATAACGGGCAGATACTTAAGGTTCTCGTCCATGCTCATATCGAGGAGCACCTGATACCCGTCCATTTCGGGCATGACAATGTCGAGCAGGACGGCGTCAATTTCATCATATCTGCCGCGCATGATCTCCAGCGCCTGACGTCCGTTTTTAGCCGTAAGAATACGGTAGGACTCTTGAAAAATTTCAGAAAGCAGCTCGATGTTATAGTCGGTATCGTCAACTATAAGGAGCGTGTTTTTTCTGTTATCCATATTATGACCGTTCCTTCCTTGTCCGAAAATACGGCAGGCGCTTTTCGGGCATTGGGGTTTTTCTGCGCAAGGGTGTAATAAAGCTATTATATTATATATCGTATCGAAGAAAAAGTCAAGTGCGTTTTGTCCGATAATTTACCCAAAAATTGCGGAAATCCCTTGACATTTACGGCGCTCTCGTGTATAATAAGTAACATAAGTTGCGCAACAATAGTTTTTTTGGAGGAGCAAATGCCGCCTAAATTTAAATTCACGAGGGAGGAGATAACAAAAGCCGCCCTCGACCTAACGAGAGAATCGGGGATATCGGCTCTTACCGCCAGAGCGCTAGCGGCGCGGCTGAACTGCTCCGTAAAGCCCGTTTTCGGGCTGTTCAAGAATATGGAGGAGGTACAGCGGGAGGTCATGAACGAGGCTGACAAGCTGTACGGCTCTTATTTAAGGGAGGATATGACAAGCGGAAAATACCCTCTCTACAAGGCGAGCGGTATGGGCTATATACGCTTCGCCAAGGAAGAGCGGGAGCTTTTTAAGCTTCTCTTTATGCGGGACCGCTCGGGCGAAAACGTGACCGACAGCCGCGAGGACATAAAGCCGCTTTTGGAAATAATTATGAAAAACACGGGCTTGAGCGAGGACGAAGCGTATATGTTCCACATTGAAATGTGGATTTACGTTCACGGGATCGCCACAATGCTTGCCACGTCCTATCTCGAATGGGACGCGGATTTTATCTCCAAGGTGCTGACCGACGGATATATGGGATTAAAGCACCGCTATTGCAATAAGGGGGAACAATGATGGAAGCGATCAAAACAATCGGCTTGACAAAAAAATACAAGGACCTGACCGCGGTGGACGGTCTCGACCTTACCGTAGAGCAGGGCGAGCTTTTCTCGCTTCTGGGAGTTAACGGCGCGGGGAAGACCACCACCATAAAAATGCTTTCCTGCCTTACCGCCCCCGACGGCGGCGACGCCCTTTTGGAGGGCAGCAGCATTATATCGGACACGGCGGCGGTAAAGAAAATAATAGGCGTTTCCCCGCAGGAAACGGCGGTAGCTCCCAATCTTACCGTTAAGGAAAATCTTAAGCTGATGTGCGGCGTTCACGGCTTTTCCAAGGAAAAAACGGAGAGCAAAACGTCGGAGCTGTGCGAAAAGCTGGACCTGAACAGCGTGTTGAACAAAAAGGCGGGAAAGCTGTCGGGCGGCTGGCAGCGCAGGCTCAGCATCGCCATGGCGCTTATCGGCGAGCCGAGGATACTGTTTCTCGACGAGCCGACCTTAGGCTTGGACGTATTGGCGAGAAGCGATCTGTGGGACGTTATCCGCTCTCTTAAGGGAAAGATCACCGTTATTCTGACCACCCATTATATGGAGGAGGCGGAGGCGCTGTCCGACCGTATAGGAATTATGAAGGACGGACAGCTTCTTGCCTTGGGCACCGCCGAGGAATTGAAGCGGCAGACCGAAACGGACAGGATAGAGGACGCGTTTATAAAGATCGTAAAGGGGGAATCAAAATGAAGCTGCTTGCATTTTCGGGAAGAACGGCTAAGGAAATACTGCGGGACCCGCTTAACTTATGCTTCGGGCTGGGCTTTCCGTTGGTTTTGATACTGCTGCTCTCGGCAATACAAGCCAATATCCCCGTCGCCCTGTTTGAAATACAGCACCTTACGCCGGGTATAACGGTGTTCGGACTTTCCTTTATGACTCTTTTCACCGCGACGCTGGTCGCAAAGGACAGAGAGAGCGCCCTTTTGCAGCGGCTCTACACCACTCCCCTTACCGCGAAGGACTTTATTTTGGGCTACGCCCTGCCTATCCTGCCCATTGCGGTGGGGCAAAGCATTGTCTGCTACATAGCGGCGATCCTTTTGGGGCTTCCCGTGACCGTTACTATTATATATGCCGTGCTGTTTATAATCCCGACCGTTCTGTTTTATATCTCCTTGGGTCTGCTTTTCGGCAGCATATTGGGAGTAAAGCAGGTAGGAGGCATCTGCGGCGCGCTGCTGACAAACCTCACCGCCTGGCTGTCGGGGATATGGTTTGACCTTGATCTGGTGGGCGGAGTTTTTAAGGATATCGCCAACGCTCTGCCGTTTATCCACGCGGTGGAGCTTGAAAGAGCCGTGCTGAACGGTAACACGTCGGATATCCTGCCGCACCTTTTGTGGGTGCTGGGATATATGGCGGTAATTCTTGTGCTTGCTGTGCTGCTGTTCTTAAGACAAATGAAGAGACAATAAGATAAAAAAGCGACCCGTCTTCGACAGGTCGTTTTTTAACTCAATAATTGACAATTATTAAAGCTTCTGTTTTTTTAGTTTCCCCAAAATTTTCAATCGGAAATATTATTTTTAACGATTGCGTTTAAGATAATGCTTAACTTTTATAAAAGTACCGATTTACTAATTCTTAATATTGCATATTATGTGATGTTCTCTTATTCTCGAAAGCGAGAGCAGCGCGCCTCCCGCGGGGCTTAAGGTGACACC
>JAMPHV010000072.1 GCA_023663265.1 Bacteroides sp. | reverse complement strand
AGCTTTATGTACTTAGCATTGTCCAATCGGTGAATTTCGCTGATAATTATGAGACGCTTGCGGTCTGCTTCCGCACGTTTTTCAAAAAGCTCAAGCAATAAATCGACCGACGAATCTATCATTTTATATTTTCCGACGCTTCCGAAGCTCCCGCAGGTGGAACCCGCAACGGAGTAGTTAGGGCTGCTGATTGTCTTTGCGTTTTCGATCAAGCGTTTGATTTCGTTTTCAAGATTATTCATAACGACAGTTTGTGCCTCTATCTGAGATAAATATTCTTTAGCTGTCATCTTTGCTCCTTTCGCCGTTCGATAAAAGTTCTCTTTGATCTTCTTCCGCTATATTTCATCGCTTTGCTTATTCTCTTCCTTTATCGGCAGCTCCAAAACATTGCTAAAATTGTTTTTCTTAATCTCGCCTATCTGTTTGATAAGCTTTTCCCAATTTTCTTTTACGGAACTGATATACCCGCAAAATGCGCCTGTCTCCCCGTCGGTAACCCTCATATTTTTCTCATCGTAATTCGGATTATCTTCCGTGAAAAATTCCCGACCGTTTATCTCTATTCGCTTGCCGATCGCCTTTTTACGTTCATATTTTCCTTCTTGACCTCTTATTGGATATGTTTTCCAAAATTCGGTTTGGTAATCCTCTGTATTGCGGTAGCTTGAATATTCACTGCACCCGGCACAATAAACGTCACCTACCCAAATGTTTGAATTATAAAGACACTCCCTGTTTTGTGAGCAATATACACATTCTGTGTTTTCGCAATTTACGTAAGGCATTTTTTCAATCTCCTTTCAGTAACTCGGGGTTGTCATGAATGTTGCCGATTATAACGGAATTTTCCAACAGAAACACCGCAAAAACCGTTCCCGTCTTGCGCGGCGCGAAACGCGAGTATTTTTCTATAAACGCGATTTCATAATAATCATCACCGAATTTTACGATATCCCCCTCGAAAATCTTAGTGCCATTCTTGTCGGTCAAGCCCGTGTATTGTCCTACGGTTTCGGAAATAACTTCTGCTGTTTCGCAGTCTGTAAGTCCATCGTAAAATTCGATTGCTGATATTGGGCCGCTTGGCAAGCCTTTAACCCACTCGCCGTTATCAGCCCTTTTCCCCCTGAATAAAATTTCACGCATTGCTTTCTCCTTTCTTGCAATAATAAACATATCTCTGCTTCATTTCCTGTGGTACTCCGTTATCACGTTTTCGTGATCCCGTCCACATAGTGCCGCCCGCTTCTCCCTCAAAAACAAAGTTGCTTGCTTTTAGACTTGCGCCATTTTCGCTTGCGAGAATGTATGTAATAACCCTTTCGTAGCCCATTTCCTTGGCTATTCTCACACAAGCGCTGTATAATTTTGAACAAGCATTTTTCGTTCCGTCTGTGCATAAGCGGTTGATTTCAAGCGTTTTCCCATCATCCAAATGGCGGCTTACGGGTCTGCCGCATATTGCCACGCCGACAAGCTGTCCTTTCTCCTCACACCCGATGCTGAACTTACACACTACTGTAGGCTTATGGTGCCGATGAAATTTTGCAACAAAATCATTTGCTGATCTAAGGGTTATCGGTATGATTTTCATTGTTCTCACCGTCCTTTCCATCCATTTTAGCACCACAATTTCCGCAGTACTTAGTCTTATTCAAAACCGCCCCGCACACCGAGCATTTGAATCCGAAATGAAAATCCTTGAAGCTATGATCTCCGAATCGAGAAATTTCATCTTCAACGCCAATCATAGTATCGCTCCATTTTCCATGCTTTTCCGGACGAACGTCCTCTGAAGGGCACTCCGAAACGCAATCCTTAATCCATTCGGGAACTCTGCCGTTGCATTTATAGATAAGATTAAGCAATTTTTCTTGCTCTATGTATTTCTTAGCCATTACCTCTCCCTCCCGTCCAAAGTCCGAATGATCCTCCTGCAATACTCGCACCCGTTTTTCTCCGCCTCGGAGACCAGCCGCAAAAATCTTCTCCACCTTTCATACTGCTCCTGCCCGCAGTCCTCCCAAAGCTTCTGCACTCCGAAGCGGTTAACAAGCCTTGTCTTTTCGACCCTCGCCCGAGCCTTATCGATCAACCCGTCTCCGTACTCCCTGTACAATGCCCGCAGGTTGTAATAGAAAAGGCTTTCCGCTAATGTAGCCTTGTCCGAAAGCGGCGTGCCTTTTTTCGCCAAAGCCTCTATCTCCTTAACCGTCATTTTATAATTTCAAGCGCCTCCTCCACGCTGTGAGCGATACCCGCTCTATGCCCTAATTTACGTACTGCCGCCAAGAAATTGAGCTGTTCCTCGCTTGCTTTTCCGTTGATATTCTTCACCTCGATAAACGCTACCCTTTCGCTGCCGATAAAAAGCAGATCGGATAAGCCCTTGACGCCGCATACGATTCGTCTCCCGTCTTTTAATTCGTAATTTCCCGAATGCAAGCGAATCACTATGCCGTATTTTGATAAAGCAATCCTTATTTGATTTTGAATGTCAGTTTCTGTCATTTGATCACCTCAAAAGCCCATTTTTTTAGCTTGATAATACGCCCAGCCTGCCTTGTAGTTTCTTTCCTTTGCGTAAATGTGTAGCTCCTTTAAGTTTCTGCATTCCGTCGGCGCCGTATAGCCCTCGACGATTTTTTTAAGCTCCGCCTCCTGCTTCTCCTTGATCTCCCTTTGGGTAAGCTCGTAAATATGTCCGCATTTGGGGCAAGCGGGCGCGGGCTTGTGAGTAAAGAAGCATTCCGTACATTGCCTTACCGAAACGGTATTTCTCTTGTCCGCTTTAGGCGGCTTGGAGTCGAGGGTCCACTCGCGCTCGGTATCGGGCAGCCCGTGGCGGTGAACGTTTCCCACATGATCTATTATCAGAGCTTTCTTTCCCGGCTGATACCGCATGCATCTCATAGCCTGCTGTATGTACAGTGTAAGAGACTTGGTAGGTCTCAGCAGTATCGACGTGCTGCAATCGGGCACGTCAAAGCCCTCGCTTATCAGATCAACATTGCAAAGCACCCGTATCTTTCCCTCGCGGAAGCCTTGTATTATACACGACCTTTCGTTTGTAGGCGTTTTGCCGTCAATGTGATATGCGGATATTCCATGCTTTCGAAATGCCTCCGCCATATCCTGCGAATGCTTAACAGTGGCGCAGTAACAAACAGCCTTACCTCCCTTTAACCGCTTGTAATATTTGATAACATCGCCGTAAATATGAGGCTTGTTTAATGCCGCCTCGATATCCTCCGCCGCGTAATCTCCGTTCCTCGACCGTATTCCCGAAAGATCGGCTACCTTAGGCGCGTAATAATCATAGGGAGCTAATTTTTCATTTTCGATAAGCTGTTTTACCGAAGGACCGATAATCAAGCAGTCGTTTATTTCACCGAGCCCCCCTCCGTTCAATCTGACGGGAGTGGCGGTAACTCCCACGAAGCAGCTTTCGGGAAAGGCTTCATAAATATACCTGTAGCTGCTTGCCAAGCAGTGGTGATTTTCGTCGGTGATGATCAAAGAGGGCTTATTTATCCGTTCAATATGCCGTGTTACCGTCTGCACCATTCCCACCGTACAAAGCTCCGTGTTAACGCCGTAATCCGTAAACGTGCTTTCGATCTGCCTGCATAATTCTTCTCTATGCACCAAGAAAAGCACATTCCGCCCGTTGTCCGTGGTACGCTTAGCCATATCCGCGCATATCACCGATTTACCTCCGCCGCAGGGGAGAACGATACAGGGCTTGCGCTTGCCTCTGCGCCATGCCGCTCGAACGCGCTCGATCAAATCCTCTTGATAATCGTAAAGCTTCATATTTCTCCTTATATGTCACCACATGTCACCGCTGTGTAACCACTTGCTTTTGTTAGGTGGTGACTTTAATTTTTACCGTTATACTGCGCGTTTGCAGGTTTATGTCACCACCGTCACCACCTAAAAGAAGTTTTTCTATATAGCAAATATTTTTTGTTTATCTTTGCAGTTTTATATAAAATCCTATAGGGGGTATGTCTTTTTGGTGGTGACAGTGGTGACAGCGGTGACAGGATTTACAGATCGATATCGGAATAGTCCTCGTCGTCTCCCGTATTGAGCGTCATATGAACACAGCGAACACGGGAGCTTCCTATCCGTTTCAGTACGTCATAATGCTTCTTATCCGTCCTGCGTATAAGTCCCCTGTCTGCAAGCCAGCTAAGCAGGCTCTGCGCATCATATCCGCCCTCGTCGCATATCTGATTAAACTTATTTTTCATGATATACACGCCGTTTCCGTCCATAACGCCCCAAACCTCACCAAATTCGGCATTGCCCGCAAATCTGTTCTGATTGGCTGCCACAAACTCGCAGACGTACTCATAGGCTCGCGGATTGGCGGACATTGAAGCTTCTGTTTTTAAAAAATCGCTTATTTCCTGTGTTGTAAGCCTTGGAGTGTCGGAAAACAGCATTTCCGTCGCCAAGGTATCAGCCGTTAGGATTGCGGCGGCGGCCGCAGATTGCTTTTGCGAAATGTCGTATACTGTAGAAAACTCATCGCAATATTTGTCAAAAAGCGTATTTGCATGTTCAAATCCTTGCTTGTGTAAATACGCTATAAATGCCTTTCCGAAAAAACCATAATTATTTTCAAGAAATCTTGCCGCTGATTTGCCTTCGGTCGAGGAATCTCCGAAAAAACGCCCCTTACATTCGACTTCGATCACACGGTTGTTTGCTCCTCCTCCGCTGCTTGAGTGCAGTATGGGTCTTTCACCTGTGGTAATGGTACAGTTTCTCCATGTAGGCGTTAAATCAAGACCTCCGGTCTTATTTCCTCTTGTTTTTCCCACGCCCTCTGTAAGCATGTAAATTTCGCTGTCAAAGTCTTTTTGCCCGTTTTTTATCTGCAACTCGTCAAGAAACAAAGGCAGACTGTTGAAAAACGCCGCGCTTCTTTCCATTCCGACAAATGTAGCCCCAAAAGTCTGTATAAAATCTCCCATGCGGGGGCTTGCCCATATCGAAGCCGCGCACATTGCCGCAACAGACTTTCCTGTTCCCGAGCCGCCCCAAAGGTGGATAACAAACGGGAGGCAGCCTATCGGCTTCAGCAAAACCGAAGACAGTGAAGCCGCAAACACTATTCTTGGAACGATTGATTTGTTTTTTCGTATTTTTTCATCTATAAAATCGACCCATTTTTCAAAATTGCCTTTGCTTTTAATGTTTTGATAAAATGTTTTGAGCTTTCCTTCTCCGTCGAATATTATATTTTTCTCGTAAGGCACAAATCTAAGCTTATCTTCATCATCGTTAAGATTACGATTAACCCACCCTACATGTGATACGCATTCTGCTATTTCAATTATATCCCCGTTCAGTTCCTCTATTTTAGCAAAATATTTTACAAGGCTTTTAGCGCTTTCGCTCGTGACGGAAACTCCAAAATCCGATAAGTCTGTGATTTTATTGGCGGAAGATATAATTTTTCGGTCAAAAATTATTTTTCTCCACCCGTAACCAAAGCTTTTAAATGCGATTTCTATTTTTTCAATGCCTGTGTCAATATTGATCAGCCGTCTTATAGGCATTATCGGGTGAGGGCACACCGTTTCCGTATCAAGCTTTATCCCCGAGCTGTCGCAGGTGTAGTTCCCGCAGCGCAGCGAAAGAGGCTGGTCGGGAAAGTCCGTAACATTCAGCCCTCCGATCTCTCTGCCCTTATTTTTGCAGTAATCCTTAAACAGCTTGGTAAAATTCCGTATCCCGCATTTTTTGGCGGCAGCGTCTATTTTAAGCCGCTTCTGTTCCATTACAAAGGGCTGATCTATGTATAGATACAGATATTCGTACGGCTCGGTGCCGTCGATAAAATCCTCTTTTGTATAATCGTTTATATCTTTTGAAAACAGCTCGGTCAATCTTTCGACCGCGTCGCCCGACACGATCTCGCCCCGTTCCCGCTCGGCTTCCACAAGCTTTTCCGCTTCCGATTTATCCAATAGCTCATCTCCTTTCCCCTTATCCGCCGCCGCATACCGCTGCGGCGGCAGTATCAAGGGTCAAATTCGTAGGGGATATTTACTCGATCACGAGTACGTCTGTATCGGAAAGGAGCTCGCGAAGCAATTCCGCCGTCCCGTGCCTTGCCTCCAGCTTCCATGCTCCGCCGTCCGCTTCAAACAGCGCGACCTCTCCGCCCTGTCTCAAGCGAACAAGAAATTCGCTCTCGGGCTGATCAACCTCCACAAAGGTGCGAAAGGGCTTGAGCCTTACGATAGGATTGACCGCCTTATTGCCGATCAGCGCGATACCCTGTTTTACATTCACCGACTGAGTAAACCCGTCGTCGGAAACGGCGGTGCGGTTTTCCTCGGTGATCGTCCCCAAAAGCTTGACCAGCTCTTTAAGCTCGTCGGTAGGCACAAACTTGGACTTTAAAGCGATCATCATATTTTCATAAGGCATATACCGTCCGAATCCGATCTCGGGTATATCCGCCTCAGCGCGGTAGGGAAACTCCCTTTTCATATCGTCGGCAACAGGCTCCGTAAAAGCGCAGGCACAATCCGCGCCCACAGAAACAGTCAGATCGGGAAAATTTTCCCTTTCCTTGCGGATAATATCCGCAAAGCCTTTTAATGTGCTGAAGGTAAGCTCGGAGACATGCGGCGGCGCTAAAAGCTCCAAATGCTTGTCCGTATATGTATAGTTATCGACATAAACGGCATTGGGTGCCGCAAGGGATAAAATCTTTTCAATAGCTGCTTTGATCATTTTGTTAATTCCTTTCTTTTTTTAAATCAAGATACCGCAAATTTAAGTATTTTGGGGTCTTCCTGTTCTTCGCCGTTCAAGCTCTGCTGTCCGGGTATCTGCGGCACCATTTCCATTGCCACCACCTGCTCGCCTACCGTGCCGATAGACAGCGCGGTCTGAATGGCGTTATTGGGCTCGAGCTTTGATTTGGCGGTCGCCTTGAGCCCTACCTGCGTTCTGTCCGCGGAAGGCAAAAACTCAAAGGTCAGCGTAAGCGAGCGCTTTTTCTTGGGGTCGGTATTGGGGTCGAGAATATTATTCACCACTCTTCCCACCTCGACGTTCACCTGCTCCATTATAGCGCCGCGCGCCATTTCCAAAATGCTGTTGGTGTTTTCCATGTGATTTTTTTCCTTTCTGTTTGGTTTTATTGATTTCCGTTAAAACGGGTAATCATCGTCCGAAGCCTCGACTTCGACAAAGCTGTCCTTGTTGGGATTAGATGAAGGACTTGTTTGCGGTGCTGTGTTGGTCGGCGCAACGTCCGAATCCGCCTTCTTCTCTCCCGTAAAATGCGCCGAGCTTACGATCAATTCGACCACATTCTGCGTGGAACCGTTTTTATCTACATACTGCCGAGTTTGCAGCTCGCCGTCTGCCAGTATCATCTTGCCCTTGGAGAAATATTTTGAAATAAATTCCGCCGTTGTTCTCCATGCGACGATATTAAAGAAATCGACCTTTTTCTCTTCGCCTTTGGCTTGATAGTTTCTGTCCACCGCTATTCTGAACGACAGAACGGATATACCGTTAGGCGTTGTTTTCAGTTCAAGATCGTTGCATATGCGCCCCATTAAAATTGCTTTATTGAACATTAGTCTCCTCCGTGCTGTCATTTACTGCCGAATCAAGCGCAGCGGCATTTTTAGCTTGTTCCTTTATTTTCTTCTTTTCCTTGCAGGAGCATTCCGCACATAAAGCGCGACCGTAGGTTTTCAGTGAAATCGACGTGATTTCGTCGGCGGAAAGACCCTTTGCCGCGTTTATTGTTTTGCCGCAATCGGAGCAGCGCTCCGGCTCCTTGCCGTCGTCCAGCCATTCTTTAAGCTTGCTTCCGAGCTCCGATGTAATGATTCCCGACCAGTCGTCAAGAAATGTTGTGTCCTTGGATATCGAGGCAATATGATCACGGTTTATCTGCATTACAAGGTCGAATTCATATTCGGTATTCTCACGCTGAACAGGTGCAAGTCCGATCTTTACGGGGACCGTTTTGCCTTTGTCGTTTATTTCCATAGCATATGCCGTTTTGGTCCTCATGGTAATTATCGTATGACAGTTGATCGAAAGCAGAGTATTTACAAGAGAGTTCTGTACCTTTCCCGCTTCGTCCCATGCCGTATAATCATTTTTATTGGCGCGTTTGGCTATTTCGGACTTAATATCAAGCACACCGCCTTCGTTATCCCAGGCATGTGAAAAGCTGTCTACGATTACCGCTCCGTCTTCTCCCACCGCCTCGGCTGCTGCCTCGGCGTATTCCATATACCTTTTCGGAGAATAAGGAGGATAAAGGGCGGCGTATAAAAATTCTCCCGTTCCCAAATCGGTACGGTTGGCATAAAATCTGCCGCGTTCATGTTCTGTGTCGATCAAAGCTACTTTTCCCCAATCACCTGTGATCCCGTATGCCATAAGCAGCGCGGAAAGTGTTTTGCCCGAACCCGAAGGACCCATAAGCGCCGCGCGAAGCTTTGATTTTTGCCTTGTGGCTTTTGTAAACTGTATCATTATTTTATTTGCAGGTTCAAAGCAGTAACAAGCCTTGCCCCCGCTACCTCCTTTCCGTCCTTGACAGCTTCCTTGATTGCTGTTTTATCCGCTTCGGGGTCTTTATATCTCAAAAACTCCTTCGGCAGTGAAAAAATATCGTCGATCTCTACTCTTGAAGATTTTTTAAAGCTGCATTCCACCCTTGAGGTTTTGAATTTCTCGCCGCCCAGCGCTTCCGAAATATAGCGCTCGAGGCTTTCGCGCCTTTGCCTCGCCTGTCGCTGCTTCTCCTCAAAGGATTGCTTTTCCGCCTTGTAGCTTTCCTCGTCGGCTTTCAAATTCTTGACCCAAAGCGCAAGATTTTCTATTTTTTCATCGCGCTCGATCTGAAGCTTATTCAGCGCCTCAAAATCCTCGATCTCTCCCGTTTCCTCGTCTACCAGCGCTAATATACGCTGATCTATATCATATAACGACGCCATATCGGTCTTCCTCCTCATCAAAATCAACGCACTCCCCCTTACATTCGGGGCAGCCTATATACGTTTCACACAGCTTCTCGTTGTAAGTAACCCTGCATTCGTGCGGCTCCCATATCCTGCCGCATAAGGTGCATTTAAACATTTGAAACCTCCTTGCTTGATTGTACGCCGCTCTTCTCGGCTTCCTTCCTCTTCTCCTTATAAGCGACATATTTTGCCCGATATTCATAGCTGGCTCCGAATATATTCCAAGCCGCTTTCACTACATTGGGCTCATAAGGGCGGATTTTTTCCAAATCCTCCGCCGCCTTGTACGAGATCGGGCACCCGCAGCACCCTGTTCTTGTAAGTCCGTAAACCTCGTAAGCGTCGGAATACTTAATGCCATACTCGTCTTTATACCACTGCTTGTCCGCGTCGGTAACATAATACAGCGGTCTGAACCGATACTGCCCCTCGCTTGTCTCGGTGAAGCACATAGTGGTACAGTCCTTGCGCGGCACCGATCTCATGCCGCCCTCAGCTCTTCGCTCGCCCGTGATGATCATGTCGTATTTTTTCTGAGCCTTATGGGCAGGATTTTTCTTGCAATAGTCGCAGCATTTTGCGCTTATTTGAAAATCGGGAGGATATTCTCCGATAAAATCCCGCATATATTTCGATGAATTTATCACAAGTTGAACATTCGGGCGAGGTTCACCTGTGCTATTGCAGCAGCAAAGGAAGTTTATCACGCTTTCGCATTTCGGATAGCGCGCTTTAAGCTCTTTTCGCTTTGCCGCCTTGTCCTC
Organism: Bacteroides sp.; assembly: GCA_023663265.1. Lineage (GTDB taxonomy): Bacteria > Bacillota > Clostridia > Oscillospirales > Ruminococcaceae > Ruminiclostridium_E. The sequence goes on along the minus strand of JAMPHV010000072.1, from coordinate 775 downwards.
CGCTTGCTCATATTCCTCGGCGATCGACAGCGGAACGCCTTTCTTTTGCCAATCAGACAATCCCGAGGACATTATTTTGGAAACAAATGGTATACCGTGCTTTCTGACTGTCGTGACAATGCTTTCCTTGGGGCGGCACTCTTCGATTTCCACACCGTACTTTTCCGCCGTCTCTTTGACATGATCTTTCGTCGCCTGCATCTCCAAGCCTGTGTTGAAGAACACATATTTTACAGGCGGAAGCGAGGGGAACAGCTCCCGTGTGCTCTCGATCAGATGTATCATGATATCGCTGTCCGAGCCTCCCGAATAGGAACATATAGCCTTTGGGTGCCGTTTAAGATGAGTCGCTATAATTCCCTGTATTGCTTGGAATTTGTCTGGAGCGTCAAGATCGGCATATGAGGGACGGTCTGTGTATACGCGGCTTTTGTATACTTGCTTAGCCGCACGCTTTCCCGAATTTTCGAGAGATTTTTTATTTTCCCCCTTGACATTTCCGCTTAAATGCGATAAAATATTTACAGAGTTTTTATTTATTATATTTTCTGCGTTTGCTTCAGTGCCGACTGAAGCAGGCGCTTTTTTCTTTGTCTTATTCACTTTTTGTTACCTCCTTGATTATATACCCGCTGAGCACCCAGCCTCCGATCGCTATCACAGCTATCAGCAGCCACTCTCCGCCTATTGCGAAGCACCTACGCTCCCGTGCCGCCGCCTCTGTCAAAAAAGGCGCGGTCAGAACGGTGAGCAGTGCCGACGAGGCGAGACGGAG
>JAMPHV010000071.1 GCA_023663265.1 Bacteroides sp. | reverse complement strand
AAAGCTCATTCTGCTTTTTATTCAATGCTTATTTTCATTTTAAGATGTGCGCTTTCCCTTTTGCCGCAACGATTTCCAAATTTTTTCCTTGAATTTTTGGGAAACTTAAAATAATTGATAACTGACAATTGTCAATTATTATATCGTAAAAAAAAGACCTGTCGCAGACGGTCGTTTTTTTTACATCATTTTTAGGTTGCATTTCGTTTCCCTTTTACGTCTATATAGATGAAGGGTAATTACTCATTTTTTAGGGAAAGGACTGATGACCACGGAGGACGGAAAAATAATCGAGCTTTTTTTCAAACGCTCGGAAGCGGCGATCGCGGAGAGCCGAAACAAATACGGCAAATACTGCGCCTCGATCGCCCATAATATACTGCATTCCTCCGAGGAAAGCGAGGAATGTGTAAACGACACCTGGCTAAAGGCATGGAACAGTATTCCCCCCAACAAGCCAGAAAAGCTTTCGGTATTTTTAGGCAGCATAACAAGAAATTTGGCTATCGACAGGTACCGAAGGTCCAATTCGGGAAAGCGGGGCAAGGGCGAAGCGGCGGCGTGCCTTGAAGAGCTGGCGGAATGTATAAGCGACGAGAGCTCGGGAAGCTTTACCGATACCGTTTTGCTGAGAGACGCGCTTAACAGGTTCCTAAAGGAGCTTTCGGGAAGCGCAAGGGATATTTTTATGCTCAGATATTGGTATATGCTCCCCGTAAAGGAGGTCGCAAGGCGCAGCGGGATCAAAGAGGGCACGGTGCGTATGTCTCTTTTCAGAACGCGGGAGGCGTTAAAGGAATTTCTTGCGGACGAAGGCTATGACCTGTAAGGAAAAAATTCAGCGAAAGGAAGCTATGACTATGAAAAAAGAAGAACAACTGCTATACACCTTAGGCGAGGTGGACTTAAGGCTCGTCCCCTCGGACAAAAAGAAAAATCACGCTCTCAGATGGGCTGTGGCGGGCTGCGGCACGGCTGCGGCGGCTATTGCGGGATTTGTGATAATGAGAGGCGCGGCTTACTCCGATATGCCGCAGGTATTCTCTCCTCTTGACGGCGAGGGCGTCGATATTGTGGAAAGCGGAGAGGACCTGTTCTCCGATCCCGATTTCGCCGCCGACGGTCTGCCCAAAATACCCTACGAGAGCTTCACCGTCAACAGCGGCTTTACCACAGAAAGCCTGGGTCATTTCGGCTATAACGGCGCGGAGAATATGATTTCCGACTGCCCTTGGAGCGAGGATCAGGAGATAACCTCCATGCCCGTATACAAAAACCTCTCCTACGGCGGAGATTACGTTTACCCCGACTGTTATCTCAACGAGGATAAAATGAAAGCGATAGCGGAGGAAATGGCTGAGGCTCTCGGCGTTACGATAAGCGAGACCGATTTTTTCAACGCCCTTTGGGACTCCGAGGGGACCGACGAGCAGGCGGAAGAGGATTACGTGCAGGATGAATGCTGTCTGGAGGCAATATGCGACGGCGAAAGCTACGGAGTTGAGGCGGTGAAAATATATGTTTGGGCAAGAGGCAGTGTAGGCATTGGAATAGCCGACCGCGAGCCCAACGACGATCCCAACTATATGAAGCTGCCCTTGGAATACGCAGACGATGGGGAAGCGCTTTCGGATTACCTGTACCAACGCTTCGGCGAGCTGATAAATATGGAAAATCCCCACGGCAGCGCCTTAAACACAATATATAACGAAACCGACGACCCGGCGCAGAATATAGTGAACTATTCCCTGAACTCCTTTGAATTTAATATACACGATAACGAGCTTATGGGTATGAGCATCGACATAAGATCGCAGGTTTGCGAAAAGGTGGGCGACTATGAGATAATCACCGCGGCGGAAGCCCAAGAGAAGCTTTTGAACGCCTACGGCGGCTTTGAGCTGCCCGGCGGCTGGCAAGCCGAATGGTACGACGATTACAGCGAGGAATTGACCGAGGAGGATATTGAAAACGTTACTCTCCTTTATGCCGACGAATTTCACGGCAATGAGAATATAGAGTATTTCAAGCCCTACTACGCATTTTTCGTAAAGAGCCCTCACTGGGAAACCGACGTTTGGGAGGCTTACAGCGTTTTCTACGTTCCCGCGCTGAGAGATGAGTATATTCGCTGAGAATAAAAGTAGGCTGTAAAAAGGGACTGAAAAAAACGACCTGTCGAAAACGGGTCGTTTTTTGTTATAATAATTGACGATCGATAATTTATGATTTTTCCCTCTATGCCCGTCAACCGTTTTCCTGATACAAAAACTTTCCGAGAATGGAGACTAACAGCTCTATATTTATGGGCTTCGCTATATGGGCGTTCATGCCGCAGGTGAGAGCCATTTCCTTGTCCTCCTCCATGGCGTTCGCCGTCATTGCGAGGATCGGGAGGCTTTCGACGTCCTTGCGGGGCAGGGCGCGTATCGTGCGGGTCGCCTCGTAGCCGTCCATTATGGGCATCTGCACGTCCATAAGTATGGCGTCGTAATAATTCTCCGCGTTTTTCTCCACCATACCCACCGCGTCGGTGCCGTCGGGAGCACATTCCACCTCCAGCCCCGCCTCGGTCAGTATCATCTCGGCTATTTCGCGGTTTATCTCGTTATCCTCAACAAGAAGTATACGCTTGCCCTTGAAATCCACCTTGGTCCAGGGCGCTTCGGCTTCCGTCTTTTTGTCGGCAAGATTATTCGCCGCCAACAGCGCCAACTTAAGATCGGACATAAACAAGGGCTTGGCGCAGAACGCGGTAACTCCCGATTCCTTTGCCTCCTGCTCTATATCCGTCCAGTCATAGGCGGTAAGGATAATGATAGGCGCGTCCTCGTCAACGGCTGAGCGGATTTTCCTTGTGACCTCGATGCCGCTCATCTCGGGCATTTGCCAATCGATGATGTATGTATGATAGGGATCGCCCTCGTCATGCGCTCTTTTCGCGCGGAAAACCGCCTCTCTTCCCGAGGTTGTCCACTCTGCGCGCATACCGAGCTGCTTCAGCATTTTGGTAACGCTGTCGCAGCTGTTGGGATCGTCGTCCAGCACCATTGCCCGAAGTCCCTCAAGCTCCTTGATCTGCGCGGCGGTATTTTCATCGTCGCGAAGCTGGAGGCTCAGCTTTACCACAAACTCGCTGCCCTTGCCCTTTTCGCTGGAAACGGAAATTTCTCCGCCCATCATTTCCACGATATTCTTGGTTATCGCCATTCCGAGACCCGTGCCCTGTATTCCCGTCTTTGTAACGCTGGATTCGCGCTCGAACGGTTCGAAAATATGCTCGACAAACTCGGGGGACATTCCTATGCCGTTGTCCTTGACGATAAAGGTATAGTCCCCTCTTCCGCGGTGGAAGGTGGTCTCCTGTATTATGCGGAAGCTTACTATTCCGCCCGCGGGGGTATATTTTACCGCGTTGCTGAGGAGATTGACGAACACCTGGCTCAGCTTCAGCGAATCGGCGATAACGTCCTCGTTGGCAACGTCAAAGGTGTCGATAAACAGCTCGAGCTGCTTCGCCTTTACCTGCGGCTGGATAATGTTCACAAGATTATGCGTAAGCTCGGAAATGTTGCACTCCTGCTCCTTTATCTGCACCTTTCCGCTTTCGATGCGGCTCATATCCAATATGTCGTTTATAAGGCTCAACAGGTGGTTGCTTGACGAAAGCACCTTTTGCAGACAGTCGAGCACCTGATCCCTGTTGTTGATATGGCTAACGGCAATGTTGGTAAAGCCGATAATGGCGTTCATCGGCGTGCGGATATCGTGGGACATATTGTTAAGGAAGGTGGTCTTGGCATTGTTGGCGTGCTGCGCCTGCATAAGAGCCTCTTGAAGCGCCTGCATCTGTTCGCGCTGCTTAAGCACCTGCCCCGTGATCTCCTTTATTATCACCATCGCCATAATATCGCGCGTCTCATCGTCCCAGGTCATAAAGAAGGACTGACGTATGCATATCTTTTGCCCGCTTTTGGATTTGCGCCAATATTCAATGATACATTCGCGGCTTCCCAGGTTGAATTTTTCAAGCAGTGCGGGAACGCTCGCCCCCGCGCAGTAATCCGCCATGGATTCGTCCTCCACGAACTGCTTCCATTTTTCAAACCACTCGGTAGCGCTGCAGGGAGCCGACAGACCCACCTGAGACAGCATGCTCACCTGCTGACCGTCCTGCATCAGCATAGCGTCCTCCGAAATAAGGTCGCGGGTAAGGTTGATCTCGTAAGCGCACATAGCGTCGGACATGGTCGCCGTCATATACTGGCGTTCCTTGCGGTTCGCTACGGCGATCGCCGCCTTAGCCTTAAGCTCCTTTTCCTTGAGCCTTGTGATATCCTGCCGCAGGAAGAGAAGCTTTGCCGCCTTTCCGCTCTCGTCCCGCTCCAAGCAGATAACGTTCATATGCTCCCACCTAAGGGCGTCGCCCACCTTAATGCGGTATTCGTACTGGGTGTCACCGTCGTCGCCTATCTCCGACGCCAGCGTTTCTCCCTCAAAGTCCCTCAGCGCGTTTTGCCTGTCCTCCTCGTCCGCCATTTTCGAGCAGAGGTATTTTACAAGGCTCCCGTATTCGCCGCTGACGGGAAAGCTTTTGTCAATGGGCGTCGTTCCCAGCAGGTAATCATAGGTGTTTTTTTCCAGATCGACCATAATAAAGCGGTTGAACAGCGTGCTGGTGCCGACGGTAACATATCCCATCTCGGCGTTTTCGTGCTCGAGCTGCCGCCTTTTGCGTCCGGACTGGAAAATAAGCGCGGCAATATATAAAAGGAAGATAACTATAAGAAACGTTTCGACGATTATTCCCGCACGGTTTGCATTATATATCATATTTTGCGTTACGCTCAGCGGGAAGGTCTGAACAAGAACGTATTCGGTGTCGGGAATGCTTATTATACAGATGTTGTCGGTGCTGCACCCGTCTTTGCAGACAAAGGCTTTTTCTCCGCCCTTGTCCTCAAAGACCGTTCGTGCGCCCTCGTAGGTTTTCTTATCGATAACGTTTTCCGCCAAAAGCTCGTCCAGCAGGGGCACATCGTACAGCGTGCTGTTTGCGCCGGCGATAGCCATGCCGTCAAGGTCGCACAAAAACACGTCCGCAGGCTCGTCAAAATAGCTGGCTGTCAGCATCTGCTGAAGGTAATCCTCGGCGTAGTAAAGCCCCATAAGCATTCCGAATATCCTGCCCTCATGCCTCAGCGGAGCGTAAAAAACCATCATCGGGTCGCCCGTAACGCGGGATTCGAGTATTACGGCGCTGCCGATCTCTCCCTGCATGCACCTTTTAAAGTAATCGCGGTCGGCAATATTACAGGTCTGTCCGTCGGACGCGATATTTACTCCGTTCATATCGACATACCGAAACGCGTCAAAATCGGAGCCTTCCTCCCATTTTCTCAGCATATCGGTGGTTATTTCGGGTCTTACCGCAGAGGTGCTTACAAGAGAAGCGTAGGTCGCCAAGCGCTGTACCCCGCTTTTCAGCTCTCCTTCAATGCGCTTTGATGTCTGCCGCGCGGAATCCATGGCGTAATTGAGATTTTGCGATTCTATACGGTCGCTGGTGTCGTTGATAAACCACTGAAAAAGTATGATGACCATTATAAGCAGAACCACAATGTACAAAGCGTTTTTCCAGGAGTTTCTTGTTTTTTTCATAAAATTGCTTTCAGCCCCCATGCCTGATTTTAAAGCTGTGTTTAGTATTTAGTATATAGTGTATTATATAGCATTATTGCCCCGTTGTCAAGAGAACGGTTTTGTTTCCTTACCCGAACACTCCGCCGAAGAATCCCTCGCACCCGTTCAGCAGAACTACCGCATGCGCTCCCGCCGCGTTTTCTCCGAGCCCTGCGCCCTCCTCGGTGGTAGCCTTTATGTTGAGTCTGCTTTCCTCTATATTCAGACATCCGCAGATATTGGACTTCATTTTCTCCGTATACTGTCCTATCTTGGGATTAAGCATAACCACGGTGCAGTCTATATTGCCGACGCTGTACCCTAAGGAATAAAGCTTGTCCCTTACCGCCTCCAGCAGCTTTAGGCTCGATATCCCCTCGTATTTGACGTCGGTATCGGGAAAAAGCTTCCCTATATCGGGAAGCCCTGCGGCTCCCAAAAGCGCGTCCATTATCGCGTGGACCAGTACGTCGGCGTCGGAATGACCGTCCAGCCCCTTTTCGAAGGGTATCTCCACTCCGCCCAGAATAAGCCTTCTGCCCTCTTTAAATAAATGTACGTCGTACCCGTGTCCGATCCTCATTTTTCTTCCTTTCGGTATATTTTTCGCCAAATTATACTATATGTATTTTTGTGCTCTCAGCCTTTCTTATCCATATCACGGTAATTACCCAAAAAACGGTAGTATACACATTCCTTTTCAAGGCTTTTCAAAAGCTTTGAAACAGAGGGATCGGAAAGACTGCCCTCAAAATCCAAATAAAAGATCACTTCAAAATTTTCCTTGTCCGTCTCCGCCGCTTCAAAAAGTTGTTTTATATGCTTTGGCATGGGGCGGCTTTCGATCTTGGTCAGATTTAAGCCGCAGTAGTTGAATTTTGTAAGAAGCCTGTAGAGCGAGCCCGTTACATGCGGCAAAGAAAGACAAACGCTGATCATATCCGCATTCTCCTCTATTTGCAGGTCCTTCGATATAACTATGAAGCGGGTGAAATTGTCGTTGTTGTCCGCTATTTCCCTTTTGAGCACCTTTAAGCCGTACAGATCGGCGCAGTGCTGTGAACAAATACAGGCGATGCTCTCGTCGCCGCTCTCTGCGACGTCTCTTGCGGCGATAGAGGTATTCGGCGCGGCGGCGGTCTCACAGCCGAGCTCCTTTAAAAAGCCTTGGCATTGATGCAGCGCCTGTTCATGGGAGACGACCCTGCCGATAACGCAGTCTTCGGACCTTGCCGCCAAAACGTGGTTCACGGGAATGGACAGCCGTCTGCATATATGTATATCGTAACGGTTAAACAGCTCGTAGGTGCCGTCAACGCCGCCCGCGGTCGAGTTTTCTATGGGCACTATGCCGTACTCGGCTTCGCCTCCGCTTACCGCGCCGAAAACCTGCTCAAAGGTATCGTAATAATCGATTCGCGCGTTTTTTCCGAACACCCGCCGACAGGCTTCCTCGGTATAGCTGCCGCGTATTCCGGGACAGGCGATCTTGGGATCGGGCTTTACGGCGGTGGTATCCGCCCGCTCGTATTCGGTAAGCCGCTCCGTTTGAAGACATTTGGATATCTCCATGATCTGCGAAAATAAAAGCCTCGAAGCGGATCTCAAATGAGGCTCGGTTTTAGCCTCGATACCGTCCAACACCTGTTTTTCTCGCCCGCCTTGAAAAACGGGCATGCCGTTTTTTTTCTTATAGTCCGCGACCTGCTCGCAAAGCTCCATTCTTTCGGAAAAAAGTCTTAGTATTTCTCCGTCCGTCTCGTCGATTTTTTTTCTTATTTTATCAAGCTTCATTACCTTGTCGGCTTTTTTCGCAAGCGCGAGGGAAAAGCCTTCTCCTGTGTAAAAATTATACTAATTCTATTTGGAATTAAACCCGAAACACTCTTTCCAAATATTCCATATTCATTTGTCTGTCTTTGTATTTGGAAAGAGTATTAGAACCCGTCTTCACCAAATAAAGGGGTCTTCCGCGTAGTCGTCGGTGTTTTCGGGGTCGTCGGTCATATCGCCGAGGTCGGGTTCCGAGTACTCCGTATTTTCCGTATTTTCGGGAGCGTCGGTAAGCTCCGGCTCGGTCTCAAATTCAAGCGCGTTAAATGAAGTTGTAGTCTCCTCGGGCTTAACGGCGCTGTAGATCACGACCTCCTCGCTGTCGGCGACATAGATGTCCTCGCCGATCTCCTTGCTGCACCCTGCGACCATTCCCTCCTCGACCTCGTCCGTGATCTCGTCCTCAATGCGGTATTTTATACCGAGGTCGGACAGCTCCTTGACGTAAGCCTCAACGGTTTTACCCGTGTAATCGGGAAGCGGCAGCTTTTCGGGTCCCTTGCTGACCAATACGGATATTTCGGTGCCCGCCTGCACCACCGTTTCGGGAGGTATGCTCTGACTTATTATCTGTCCCGATTTAAATTCGCTGCTGAAATCGTAGGAAGCGTTGAAAATAAGGTAGGAGTACTGACTGTTTGTGCTCACGGTGGTGAAGAAGGTCCCCTCGAAGTTGGGGAGGACGTAGCCTCCGTGAGTGGCGTTTGCCGCTTCGTCGGCAGAGGTCTCAGCCGCCGTGGTGACAGCGGAGGGGGGTGAAGCCGTGGTCCGCGCGGTGGTTATTTCCGGCTCTTTTTCCTCGGGTCCCGCCGAAGCCGTAACTATCATTGCTATGATGAAAGCAAGTATTATTATACCCAAAATTGCGGATATGGCGATAAACTTTATTTTGTCTCTGTCCGTTTTTCTCTTCCCTCTTCTCTTTCTCACCGGAGGAGGATCGCTCCTGCCGCTGCCGCCGCGAGCGGCGCTGCGCGGAGGAGCGGTGTTCCCGCTGCTTTTTTTCGGGGCGGGCTTCGGTGTGGGAATGGATATTTCCGATGAATATTCCTCCGCGGGAACAGGCTGCTCAAAAAGCCGATCCACAAATTCGGTAACGGTGGATATCCTCTCCTCCGCCTCAAGCCTCATACCCCTCATAATAACGTCGGAGACGTTTTTGGGGATATTTCTGTTGATGAGCATGGGGTCGGTAAGCGTGTCGTTGATAAGTCTGTCGGTGGCGGAGGGCGGAGTAATGCCCGTAAGACAGCGGTAAAGCACGGCGGAGATACCGTAAACGTCCGTCCAGCTCCCGTTTCTTCTTGCGCTGGAATACTGCTCGGGCGCGGCAAAGCCGCCGAAAACCTCATAGCCTATATCGCTGTCCGCCGTGTGGGCGGCGCTGATAGAAAAACCGATAAGGCGCAGCTCGTTCCTTTCGCTTACAAATATAGTGGAGGGGCTTATCCCGCGGTGAACGATCCCGAGACCGTGCAGCATGCTCAAGGCGGTCAGCACGGGAGGAAAAAGCTCCTTTATCTGCTCCCATGTCATGACCTCGCCGCAGTTGGTAAGGTAAGCCTTAAGGCTGATCCCGCCTATATATTCCATGACCGCATAAGCGGTATTGTTTTGGGTGAACACGTCTAAAACGGGCTGTATACAGCGGATATTCGAGGAGCGCATAAGCGTTGAATGAAGCTCGATAAATTCCGCAAGGTAGGTCTTGTACAGCGGCAGCTTATCGCTTCTTACCGAAACGATCTCGTCGTCTCTTTCCCTTACGCAAAGAGTATCGGGCATATATTCGCGGATAGTCACCTTGCGCCCCGCTTCGGTATCGAAGCCTATATACAAAGCCGATTCGCCGCAGTAGCCTATAAGCTTGCCCGCGATATAGCGATCCGCCAAAAAGGTTTTGGGGGCAAGATAGGAGGATATGTAGGATTCGGCGTCAAAATATCCGCAGAGGGGGCAGGTGCCGTGATCGTTAAGCCTGCCCATACAGCTCATACACAGATTGGTTTCTTTTTTCATAAAATTCTCTTTTCCTAAGGCTCGTATAAGCCCGCTCTTTGATTTGCGTCATACTCTTTATAATACAATTACTTTAATTTTACCTCAAAATCCCCGCCGTGTCAAGTAAGAAAAACCCGAAAAAAACGATTTTTGTTGACAAACAGGGGCTTTGGTGATATATTTAAGTTGTACGTAAAATTTTAAGCCTCTCGGATTTTTACAAAACCGTCAAAGTGGTTACAAAAAAGTTACAAAAAAAGGGCTGCCGCCGACGCGGGCGGTAACCCAGTATATTTTATACCGATAACCGTTTCAGCGCAAGAAAAACAGAGTTGAAACGGTCAATAGCATTATCCCGCCGTTTTGTTTTCGCTGTCGAATCTGATCTTCTCCAGCTCGGCTAAATCCTTATCCTTGCCCTCCAGCCTTTCCGCCTTGCGCACGATGGCGAGAGGGGTCTGGCAAAAGCCTTGGTCGTGGGGATTATCGCGGTAAAGCTGTTCGCAGAACTTGTCCGGGATATCCTTGCTGCTTTTTCCCAAAACGTTGCAGCCAAGGTCGTTGGCGTCAACGATAACCACCTCCGCGCCCGTGTGGGCTTTCATATCGGCTGCCGCCCCGTCGGGGTTTTCGGGAGCCATTTTTGCGTATTCGTTATAGGGCGGAACGTTGTATTCGCTGGGTCCGTCTATCGCCCTTGCTTTCATTCCGAGAATGTTGTAGAAAACCCCGCGTTTTCCGAAAAGCTTACATACGCCTGCCACAGCGGCGGCGAACAGCACCTTTATTCTTCCGCACTCTCTGAGACAAAGCTCCATTGTGGAGGGTGCGCCGATACCGATGCCCGCGTCGGATTTATACACGAATTTAACAAGAAGCTTAGCGAGACGGCTCACCTTGATATCGCTCACCTTAAGCGCCCTGCCCTGCGTTATTGCCACTATCTTTTCGGAAATAAAGATCATATCCCCCTCTTCAAGATAATTCATTACATATTGGTCGAGCAGGTCGTTCATCACGTCCTCTTTCATTACCACGTGAGTTCTGATCGGAAAACGGGCGTAGGCGCCCCAATCGGTATTGATGGTCAGATTTTTGCCCTCGTTGGGCTTGAAAGGCATTTCCATTTTATTTTCGCCGCCGCGAAAGCGGCTTTCTCCTTATCCTTTTATTTGTTCATTTGTTCGTCCCATATTTTGTTCGTCCCATATATTATATCACTCTCGAAAAAAATAGTCAACCGCTTTGAAATTTAAGTTTCCCCAAAATTTTCAATCGGAGATATTTTTTACGATTGCGCTTAATATAGCTCTTGATCTCTATAAAAGTACCGATTTACTAATTCTTAAAATTACATATTATGTGATGTTCTCTTTTGCTCGGAAGCGAGAGCAGCGCGCCTCCCGCGGGGCTTAAGGCGACACCAAAGGAGGGGCGGGAGGG
>JAMPHV010000070.1 GCA_023663265.1 Bacteroides sp. | reverse complement strand
GCATTCTGCTCTCGCTTCCGAATAAAAAAGAACATCACATAATATGTAATTTTAAGAATTAGTAAATCGGTACTTTTAAAAGTTAAGAATTTTCTTTAGCGCAATCGTTAAAATAATATCTCTGATTTAGAAATTTTGGGGAAACTTAAATAAATCAAGCCTTGTTTTTTTTCTTAGCTTATGGTATACTTATACAAAAAGCAAAACGAAGGGAATAAAACAATGGATCATTACAACGAACAGCTTGTGCGCAAGCAAAGCGAGCCTAAGGATATGGCTTTAAGGGCGCTTATTATTTTTCTGACATTGGCGGTAATTTTCTTAACGGTGGCGGCTGCGGTGCTTTTCGGCTTTCTGCCGCTCGTCGTGGTGGCGGCGGGAGCGTGCTACCTCGCCTATATACTTATGGGGAGCACCTTTGTCGAGTACGAATACATCGTTACCAACAACGACCTGGATATTGACAAGATAACGGGCAAAAGAAAGCGCAAAAGGCTTGTCACGGTAAGGCTCAATACCGTAAGAGACTGGGGCGAATATACGGGAAGAGAACAGGTCAACGTCAACGCAACGGTTATGGCGAGCGACGCCGCGGGCTACGGCATGTGGTACCTGGTGGCGGAGCACGAAAAGCACGGGACGATCCTCGTGATATTTACCCCGTCCGAGGAAACGGTCACGAACATCAACTTCGGAGTACCGCACGGAATAAAGAAAAGACTTGCGGACAATAAAAAAGAAAACGATACCGAAAACAAAAACGAATAGCTTAAAAAGGAGGACGTCATGGAAAAGAAAAAACAGAATATTATCGGGAAGCTGATAATGAGCCTCGGCGAGGTCGCCTTGGGAGTGCTTCTGCTGGTGAATCCCATAGGATTTACCACGGGCATACTGATCGCGGTGGGCGTTTTGCTTGCCGTGGCGGGTCTCGGCTGGATAATCGGGTATTTTCGCGCCGACCCTCTTACGGCTCAGCTCGGTCAAGGCTTGGTAAAAGGAATATGCGCCATGATCGCGGGGCTGTTTTGCATATTCCGCTCCGAGTGGTTTATTGCTACCTTCCCTCTTTTAACGATAGTTTACGGGATCATTGTCTTGGTTACCGGCGTTGTCCGCATACAGTGGGCTGCGGATATGCTCCGAATGAAATTCGGACGGTGGTACATTGCCGCCGCCGGCGCCGCTCTGTCAATTGTCTTAGCGGCTGTTATACTTATAAATCCCTTTGAGACGACTGCGGTAATTTGGACGTTTATCGCCGTTTCTCTTATAGTGGAGGCGGTTGCGGATTTTATTGTGCTTATTTTTCTGAACAGATAGGAATGCTATAGGGTGATTTTCAGACCTTCGACACAAAATCGAAGGTCTGTTTTTGTGCAAAACGCTGAAATTCAAAAAAATCACAAAAAAATCACAGAAAAATAGAGGAAAAACCACATAAAAAAGGTATATATTTATAGACGAAAAATTTTGGCGCAGGCTGTCGAAAAAATATATCGTATTTTTAAAGCAAGGAGAAGCAGCTTAATGACAGACAGTACAAAAAAAACGAACGGCACGCAGCCGCCGCTGCCTCCGCTTATTCCAAGAGAACAGACGTATAAGAACGAAGAGCTTATGCTGTCCGAATACGCCTGTAAAAGCGCTTCCGCCTGCGGACGCGCGCGGGAGCAGGAGCCCTGCCCCGTCCGCACCGACTTTCAGCGGGACCGCGACCGCATTATACACTGCAATTCCTTCAGAGCGCTCAAGCGCAAGACGCAGGTTTTTCTTATCCCCAAATCTGACCGTTACCGCACCCGCCTTACCCACACGCTGGAGGTGGCTCAGATCGCCAGGACCGTTGCCAGAGCCTTAAGGCTGAACGAAGACTTGACGGAAGCCATCGCCCTCGGTCACGATATCGGTCACACTCCGTTCGGGCACGACGGGGAAAGAACTCTTGACAAGCTGTGCGGCGGCTTTAAGCACTATGAGCAGGGCGTTAGAGTATGCGAGGTCATAGAGCGGGAGGGGAAAGGGCTGAACCTTACCGAGCAGGTAAAGGACGGCATTCTCTGCCACACCAACGGCACGGCGAAAACGCTGGAGGGTACGGTGGTAAAGCTTTCGGACAAGATAGCCTACATAAATCACGATATAGAGGACGCGGTGCAGGGCGGCGTTCTGAAAGAAGATGAGCTGCCCCGCGAGGCGGTGGAAATTCTGGGGTACACCAAAAGCGAGCGGATAACCACTCTTGTTAATTCCCTGATAAAAAACGGCATCGGCAAGCCGCGGCTGAGCTACGACCCCGAGGTGCAAAAAGCCCACGATCTGCTGAGAGAATTTATGTTCGTTAACGTTTATTACTCAAAGGCAAACACCTCGGAAAAGGAAAAGGCGTGCCACGTTATAGAGCATTTGTTCGAGTATTACCGAAGCAGTCCCGAGAAAATGCCCGAGCCGTATTTGGATATAGCCGAGCGCAGCGGCAGGGAGAGAGCGGCTGCGGATTACATTTCGGGCATGACGGACGATCATGCCGTTGATTTGTTCAAGGAGCTGTTTGTGCCCAAACAGTGGGTCTCGTTTTGAATCGGCGAACGATAAATTCTTTCGCCGCGGTTTTATTGTAAAAAAGGAGCGTAACAAACAATGCCCTTATCCGACGATTTTCTTCAGACGATACGAGACAGCAGCGAGATAACCTCGGTGATGTCCTCTTATATAAGCCTTAAGCGGGCGGGACGGGATAACGTGTGTCTTTGCCCCTTCCACTCGGAGAAAACCCCCTCCTGCCATATATATACCGACACCCAAAGCTTTTACTGCTTCGGCTGCGGCGCGGGGGGAGACGTAATAACCTTTATACGGCTTATTGAAAATCTTGACTATATAGAAAGCGTCAAATTTTTGGCGCAAAGGGCGGGGATACCCATGCCCGAGGACGCGGGGGACCGCTCGGCGGAGCTTAAGCAGAGGCTGTTGGAAATAAACCGCGAGGCGGCAAGATTTTACCGCGACGTACTGCTTTCCGAGCAGGGACTTGAGGGACGCCGCTACTTGGCGGAGCGCAGGCTCAGCGAAAACACCGTCCGCAAATACGGCTTGGGCTACGCCCCCGACAGCTGGGACAGCTTAAAAAATCATATGCTGTCCAAGGGGTACGGCGAGCAGGAGCTGAGAACGGCGGCGCTGCTGTCGCAAAACCAAAAGGGACGCACCTACGACAAGTTTCGGCACAGGGTGATGTTCCCCATAATAGACAGGCGGGGCAACATCATCGCCTTTGGCGGACGGGCTCTCGAGGCAGACGCGCCCGCAAAGTATCTGAACAGCGACGAGACCCCCGTATTCCACAAGCGCAGCGGATTGTTCAGCCTGAATTTCGCAAAAAACACAAAGGAAAAATTCCTTATACTCTGCGAGGGGTATATGGACGTTATAAGTCTCAATCAGGCGGGCTTCGACAACGCCGTCGCCACCTTGGGCACGGCGATAACTCCCGAGCAGGCGCGGCTTATGCGGCAGTACTGCGAGCAGGTGGTGATCAGCTACGACAGCGACGGGGCGGGGCAAAAGGCGACCATGAAAGCGATCAATCTGCTCTCCGAGGCGGGAGTGGACGCGAGAGTGCTTCAAATGAGCGGAGCCAAGGACCCCGACGAATATGTGAAAAAATACGGTGCGGACGGCTTCAGAATGCTGCTTCAGCAGTCGGGAGGAGCTATCAGCTTCGAGCTGAAAAAGCTTACGGACGGGTTGAATATGGACGCGCCCGAGGGAAAGGCTTCCTACTTGAAAAAGGCGGTCGAGCTGCTGGCGGAGGTCAACAATAAAATAGACCGCATGGTTTACATAAGCGACACGGCAAAGCTTTGCGGAATGGATTCGGGAGAGATAGAAAAGGCTGTGGAGGAGCGCAGACGGTATAAGGCATACTCGGCGAGCCGAGAGGAGCGGCGGGAGCTGATAAGCCCGCGCGCCGCGCCGAGAGACAGCGTTTCGGGCGCCGCGCTGAGACATACTCCCGAGCAGAAGGCGGAAAGGGGCATAATCGCCTTTATGTTTCATTCGCCCGATATGCTGCCGAGGGTCGAGTCAAGGCTGAGTAAAGAGGATTTTCCTACCGAATTTTATCGAAACGTGTTTAATTCGGCGGCGGAAAGAATAAAAAAAGGCGGTTCCGTTGACTTATCGTCAATAGGAGACGAATTTTCGGCACAGGAAGTGGGCAAAATAACGGGTATAATCAACGAAAATAACCTGCTTCCCTATCAGAAGGAAAGATTAGAGGAATATATAAGAGTTCTGGAAAGAAATCGGGACAGATACGGAGGAAAAAAGGTAGAGGAGATGAGCAAGGAGGACCTGCTGGAGCAGATGGAAAGAATAAGAAGAGAAAAAAGGATCGGGGGAAGCCAATAAAATCAAAATAACGAAAGAACACGCAAGCAAATCAAAAAGAAGGGAAATATAAAATGACGGAAAACGGAAAAAATATGATAACCGACCTTATCGAACACGGTAAAAAGGAAGGCAAGCTCACCACAAAGGAGATAAACGACGTATTGGAGGACCTTAACTTCGACGTTGACCAAATAAACCGTCTTTACGACGATTTTGAAAGCAACAACATCGACATTGTGGACGACTTCATTATCGACGAGGACTTGGACACCGCTCTTGACTTTACGGGGGAGGACGATCTTGATATGGCGCTCTCCACCGAGGGAATAACCATTGACGATCCCGTTAAAATTTATCTTAAGGAGATAGGAAGAGTGCCGCTGCTGAGCGCGGAGGAGGAGATCGAGCTCGCCATGCGCAAAAATCAAGGCGACCAGTTCGCGAGAAAGAGGCTCACCGAGGCAAATCTTCGTTTGGTGGTAAGCATTGCAAAGCGCTACGTGGGACGCGGGATGCAGTTTCTCGATCTGATCCAGGAGGGCAATATGGGACTTATAAAGGCGGTGGAGAAATTCGACTACCGCAAGGGATATAAGTTTTCCACCTACGCCACCTGGTGGATAAGACAGGCGATAACAAGAGCGATCGCCGACCAGGCAAGGACCATTCGCATACCCGTCCATATGGTGGAGACCATAACCAAGGTCAAAAAGGTGTCAAGTCAGCTTCTTCATAAAAACGGGCACGAGGCAAGCGTAGATGAGATAGCGGAGGAGCTCAGCATGCCCGTTGACAGAGTAAGGGAAATAATAAGGATAAGCCAGGACCCCGTTTCTCTCGAAACGCCTATCGGCGAGGAGGAGGACAGCCATTTGGGCGACTTTATCCCGGACGAGCTGGCTCCCGCCCCCGCCGAGGTGGCTTCTCTTTCATTGCTTAAGGAGCAGCTTGACGAGGTTTTGGGTACCCTCACCGACCGCGAGGCAAAGGTGCTTCGGCTGCGCTTCGGTTTGGAGGACGGAAGACCCCGCACTCTCGAGGAGGTGGGTCAGCGCTTCCAGGTCACCCGTGAAAGGATACGTCAGATAGAGGCAAAGGCTTTAAGAAAGCTGCGCCACCCCACAAGAAGCAAAAAGCTTAAGGATTTTCTTGATTGACCTGTATTTTTTGCGCGACCTTGTAATTTTTTTACGGGAAAGTCCTTATACATATACAAAAGAAAAGGTGAAATATGCACATTACACTGGAAACCGACTACGCTATAAGAATAGTGGACGCGCTTGCAGCCGAGTTGGTAAAGGAGCAAAGCTCCTTCAGAGGCTGCATAGACGCGGGAACCATTTCCGAGCGCACCGACGTGCCCCTGAGATTTGCGCTCAAGATACTGCGGAAGTTAGTGAGCGGCGGTATAGTAAAGAGCTATAAGGGGGTTTACGGAGGGTACAGGCTTATAGCCGAGCTGAGCGAGATATCCATCTACGACGTTATGGAGATAGTGGAGGGAGAATACCGTTTCAGCCGCTGCCTTTCGGAGGATTACAGCTGCAATTGCAGCGCCGACGGACTGCCCTGCAATTATCGGCGGGCGTTCGGCGAGGTGACGGAGATCGTCAAGGATTATCTTAAAAAGCAGACCTTTGATAAGCTGGTGAAGCTCAAATCATAATAATTAGGGAGAAATTAAAATATGGACATCGACCAGATCTTAAAAAAAGCCGCGAAAAAACAGGAGACCCAGGGAGATAAGATATTTGCCCTGGATATAGGCACGCGTACCGTTGTGGGTATTATCGGAGAAAAATCCGATGAAAAATACCGCGTTTTGGACTGCGTGGTGGTACCGCACACCCGCCGCGCCATGGTTGACGGACAGATAGAGGATATAAAGCAGGTGGCGAAAATTGTCGGGCAGGTCAAGCAAAAGCTTGAGCAGCGCAACGGCATAACTCTGACGAGGGCGTCCATCGCCGCCGCGGGACGCGCCCTTAAGACCGTAAACGTATCCAAGGAGTTCGACGTTTCGGGAAGCGATATTATTACCGAGGAAATGGTGGCTTCCATGGAAATGGAGACCGTTTCCGCCGCTCAGACCGAGCTGGACGAAAGCCTCGCCAACGAAAAGACGCTGTTTTACTGCGTGGGTCACAACGTGGTCACCTATCGCCTGGACGATTATAAAATGATCTCTCTTAACGGGCACAAGGGCGCCACCGCGGGAATAGATATGGTAGTCGCTTTTCTGCCGGGGATCGTTGTGGAAAGCCTGTATTCGGTAATGGAGCTTAACAAGCTGGAGGTGCAGAGCCTTACGCTGGAGCCTATCGCGGCGATGAACGTTATTATTCCCCCGGAAATACGCCTGATAAATATTGCTTTGGTGGATATAGGCGCGGGCACCTCGGATATCGCCATAGCCAAGGACGGCTCGATTATTGCCTACGCCATGGCGACGGTGGCGGGCGACGAGATCACCGAGGAAATAATAAGAAGCTTTCTTGTTGATTTCTCGGCGGCGGAGCAGATGAAGCACGACGCAGCCGACAACGAAATAATTACATACAAGGATATTTTCGGTATCCCTCACGAGGTCACTCAAGAGGAATTTATCGAAAAAATACTGCCTTGTATGGACAACCTGGCGGCAACTATCTGCGATACGATACTGAAAATAAACGGCGAATCGCCCCAGGCGGTCTTTTTGGTGGGCGGAGGCAGCCTTATAAAGGGTCTCACCACCCTTGTGGCGGATAAGCTTGAGCTGGACGAGGACCGAGTGGCGGTAGGCGGCGGGGAATTTCTCCGCGACGTTGACACGGGTGACTTCAATATGGGCGCCGAGTTCATCACCCCCCTGGGTATAGGCGTTACCGCCTTGGAGGACAGGGGCTACGATTTCTCCGTTATCACCGTAAACGGCAAAAAAATAAGAGTTTTCGACACCAAAAAGCTTACCGTTTATCAAGTGCTTTCTCTTGCGGGCTACAAGGCGGGGGATATCATGGGACATTCGGGTCAGGGTCTCGCCTTTACCGTTAACGGGAACAAGGTATTCCGCAAGGGCAGCATGATGACCCCCTCGGAAATAAAGATAAACGGAAATTCGGCGGGGCTCACCTCCATAGTCACTCAAGGCGACAAGGTAGAGCTTATTCCCGCGAAAAACGGAGAAAACGCCAAGGCAGTGCTGAAAAACGAGATAAATTACAGAAAATACCGCTCGGGAAGCGTAAGCTTCGGCGACAAGCAGTATAAATTCGGCATAGAGGCTTTTGTGAACGGCGTTAAAAAATCGCCTCAGTATGAGATACAGCCTCTCGACGAGATAGTTACGGGCGGCATATTGACCCTGGGAGACCTGTTAGGCTCCATAGGAGTGGAATACTCGGAGGGCTTTGCCATCAACGGGGAGTATGCGGAGGAATTTGCCCTTTTGTCGGACGGCGACGTTATCACGCTGAAGCTTGCGCCCGATGAAAAGAAGAGCGTTCGCGCCGAAGCCGAGCCGACGGAGGCGGACGATGAGGAGACCGTAAGCGCGCCGCCCCCCGCCGCCGAGAAGCGAAAGCCGTCTCCCGCGCCCGCCGTTTACGAAGCTCCCTCCGCTGTAGAGGAGCCTGCTGCGGAGGAGCCGGAGGAAGAGGAGGAAGCGGCGGAGGAAGAGCCCGACTTGGGAGAGCGTATTCCGGCTCTTACGCTTACGCTGAACGGAAAGCCCATAACTCTTCCCGAAAAGCACGACGGAATACCTCATACGTTTTTGGAGCTGATGAGCCATGTTGACATCGACACAAGAAACCCCATGGGAAGAAACATAGAGCTCACTCTGAACGGCGCGGAGATAAACTTCGGCGAGGAGCTTCACGACGGCGACAGAGCGGTAGTAAAGTGGAAGGAATAGATCGCTTTATGATAAAAAAAATACGGCGGAAAAATACGGCGCTTGCGATAGCCTTATCGCTGCTTTCGGCGGCGGTCTTTTCCGCCTGCACCGAAATAGATTACGGCATAGCCCCGATTACCGAGGGAACCGAGCAAACGGAGCAAACGGAGGAAAGCGCCGTTCCTGCGGAAACGGAGCCCTTGGAGACCGTCTCACCCGACAAGTACGAGGAAAAGGAGTTCCCGATAAACGCGGAGGCTTTTTCGGAGACGCTTCAGCTTGAGGAGGTGTGCGACAATACCACCCACAGCTATTTAATGGGCTATGAGGGAAAAGGGTATATTCAGATAGACCGCCACGAATACGCCACCTTTACCGTGCACGTGCCCTCTACGCAGTATTACAGGCTCACCATACAGATGTGCGCCTTTGATACGGGGGTAAACGTCATAACGGGCGGCGCGCTTTACGACAACGGCGAGTACGAGACCTACGACGGCGTGTCCAAGGGCGTGGTGTTCGCAAAGGACGTGACCGCGTTTACGCCCTTTACCGTAAACGGCATTTATCTGAAAAAGGGCGACAATACCGTTACCCTACAGTCGGAGTTCGGCATAGCCTATATGGACAAGGTCATTATCGAAAACGGCTCCACCGTGAGCGACAGCTTTTACAGCGTAAGCAACGCCCCGATAAGTCCCAACGCTTCCCTGAAAACAACAAAAATAATGCGCTATTTATCCGAGATATACGGCAAGCAGACGTTAACGGGTCAAAGAGTTACCAACGGCACAAACGCGGAGATAGCCGCTATATACAAAGAAACGGGCAGACTGCCCGCCGTGAGGACGGGCGACTTGACCTGCGCCCAAAGCGGGAGCCCTTACTATGACGAGACCAAAGCCGAGCTTGATCTGGCGGCGGAGTGGAGCGATATGGGAGGCTTGGTGGGCTACGGCTGGACATGGTACTCGCCCTCGGACGCCGAAAGCCACTATCTTTCCTCAATGACGGATTTTCGGTTTGAGAATGTGTATACAAATACCGATATTTCCCTTGCCTCCCCCGAAACCGTGGAAAAATTTTACGGCAGCGGCGAGATATCGAGAGAATGTTATCTGATAATGAAGGATATCGACGAAATGGCGCAGGTCATGGCAGGTCTGGAGGAAAAGGGAGTGACCGTTTTGTTTTCGCCCCTTGCGGACGGAGGAAAGGGCGGCTATTGGTGGAGCGAAAGCGCTGACAGCTATCTTTGGGTATGGCGCACCATGGTA
Organism: Bacteroides sp.; assembly: GCA_023663265.1. GTDB lineage: Bacteria > Bacillota > Clostridia > Oscillospirales > Ruminococcaceae > Ruminiclostridium_E. The sequence goes on along the minus strand of JAMPHV010000070.1, from coordinate 1,785 downwards.
AAGCGGCTGAATGAATTTTACGGGCTTGGCAATATAATTTGGGTATGGAACGGGGGAAGCGCGGAGTTCTACCCGGGCGACGAGTATGTGGATATAGTGGGGGAGAACGTTTACAATACCACGGGCGACAGCGGCAACGGCGTATTTATGGGCACAGCCTATTACAATTCCGTCAGAGCCGTCGCCATGACCGACTGTCTTATGATACCCAACGCCGATACCTTAGCGCAGGACAACGCCCGCTGGCTTTGGTTCGCTCTCGGCAAGGGGGACGCTCTTATCGACGAAAACGGCAGCTTAACGGAGCGCTATTCCTCCAACGTGCTTTTGGAACGGGCTTATAATCACGAAAGCTTTGTTACCTTAGACGAGCTGCCGTTTATCGGCTGAGTATTGATAAAAGAAAGGTATTCACATGAAAAAAAAATTAGCCCTTATTATGTCTCTTCTTTTTACCGTCTCTCTTTTCTCCTCCTGCGATCCGAGCGAGGCGGAGCCTAAGGAGACGCAGGCGGCGGCTGCTCCCGAGGCGGAGGAGACCACCGCAAGAGTGAGCGCGGTGGAGGATCAGCCCGAAAACACATCCGCCGTCTCAGAGGCGGGAGCAAGCTTTTCCGCGGAGACCGCGCCGCCCGACGGCTTCCCCGCGCCCTATCCCTCGGGAGCGGTGGAGGACGATACCGTTCTGTCGCACTTCAAGGAGATCATCACCGCCGCCGAAACGGCAAACAGCGTGCTTTACGGCAAAAACACGCTGATACCCCTTAAAGGAACGGAAAGCGGCGGCTACAGGCTTATATCTCCCGATTACGCCGCCGATGTCGGTGAGCTTACCGAAAGAATGTACGAGGGCTTTAAGTATTCCTTTTGGGAGGACAAGTACGGCGACGAGGTGGAGAATATGCTCCCCGAGCTTGTTTTGGAGGTGGATAACGGCATAATGCTTTCGGTGGCGGAAAAGGAGGCTCCCGTTGTCATTGACGTTTCCTCCGCCGTGCTGACCGAGCTTAACGAGACCACCGCTCTGGTGACGGCGCTGGGGACGCAGGGAGACAGGTATATATGGCGCACCTACGATATGCTGAACGGCGTAAGAGGCTGGGTGGTGCGCATGTACGAGGACGAGACCGTAACGGGAGAGATCGCGGTGTTCAGTCAGCTGCTGATAGACAAGGGCGTTACCTTAAACAAGATATTCGGAAACGCCAAGCCCGTGACGGACGAAAACGGCGACTGGAACCCGCAGCTCGTGACCATCGAAAACGACGTTTACGGGCACGGATTTTACAACGGGCTTGAAATAGAGCCCTTTATGACGGTGGAGGAAATGCGGCAGTTTATGCGCGACACCTTTACCTCCGAGATCGCGGAGAGCTATATAAAGCTTTATATAAACCGAACGTATGTTGAAAAGGACGGGAGACTGTACATCATAAACGGCTCCATACTTCCCCAAACGGGTGAATTTTCGCTGGCGAGCTACGAAAACAGAGCCATAAGCAGCTTTGACGTCACCTCCGCCGTAGAGTGGACGGACGGGGAAAATACTTACACGGTGCCCGTGACCATCGCCTATGAGGACGGATTATGGAAGCTGGATACACGGCTGCCTATGAGAGAGGATAGGGTCATATGGAGATAGGGAATGTAAAAATTGATAATTGTCAATATTATAACAATTTATGTTTCCCTAAAATTTCTAAATCAGAAATACTGTTTTTTACGACTGCATTTTAATACTCTTTCCAAATACAAAGATAGACAAATGAATATGGAGTATTTGGA
>JAMPHV010000006.1 GCA_023663265.1 Bacteroides sp. | reverse complement strand
TCACCTTAAGCCCCGCGGGAGGCGCGCTGCTCTCGCTTCCGAGCAAAAGAGAACACCACATAATATGTAATTTTAAGAATTAGTAAATCGACGCTTTTATAAAAATTAAAGCATTATCTTGAGCGCGGTCATAAAAATAGTAATCTGGTTTAGAAATTTTGGGAAAACTTAAATTTCGTTATAATAATTGGCAATTTTTGAAGCTTTGGTATAGTTTTTTTACAGCCCCTTATTTGTATTTGAAAACGGCATTAACCGCCTCATCGTAAATTTTGCAGTAGCTCTCGTGTCTCGATACGGCGATACGTCCTGTCCGTACCGCCTCCCGTACGGCGCAGCTTTCCTCTTTTATATGAGCGCAGTCCTTGAATCTGCATTTATCCGTGTACTCCGAAAACTCGCGGAAGCACCCCGCCACCTCCTCGGAGGGAATGTTTCCGTACCTGCTTACCTCAACAGTGGAAAAGCCGGGCGTATCGGCAATATAAGTGGCGTTATCGAGACGGTACAGTCTGACCTCTCTTGTGGTATGCCTTCCTCTGCCCAGCTTTTTGCTGATCTCCGAGGTCTTATGCTCGGCTACGGGAGCGATATGGTTCATAAGGCTGGACTTGCCCACTCCCGTATTGCCTATGAGAGCGGAGGTCTTTCCCCTAAGACAGTCCGCCAGCGGTCGGGAGCCCTCGCCTGTGACGTTGTCCGTCATAAAGGTTTTATAGCCTATATTTTCATATATCGCCGCGTACCGCTCCGCCTGTACCCTGTCGATCTTTGTAAAGGCATAGACCGTCTCTATTCCCTTGCTTTCAAAAATCGCCGTCAGCTTGTCCAAAACAAACAGGTTGGGAGCGGGCTCGCAGGAGGACACCACCAGCACCGCCATATCAAGATTGGCGAGAGGGGGGCGTATTATAACGTTTTTCCGTTCGAGCACCTCTGATATGACAGGCTCGGCGTTTTCCTCCAGCCGAAGCTCGACGTAGTCTCCCGTTACGGGCTTTATCCCCTTTTGTCTGAACACGCCTCTCGATCTTGCCGATATTGTCCCCTCGGGAGTTTCCACAGTGTAAATTCCTCCGCTGACGCTTATGATCCTGTTTTCGGTATTCAACCTTTTCTCCCTTCTTATATCAATAACCATTTTGCCCGAGGTATCTCAAGGTCAAAATGGTTATTGATATCGATTATTATCCGACTGTGATTAAAGTACTCCTATGCCCTCCGTTTCGGAGCCGTCCTCGGTTTCAAACTCCATTACGGGAGGAGTTGTGACCGCCGTGGTAACGACCGTGGTAGTTTCCTCCGCGGCGGCTTCCGCCTGCAATTCTCTGAAGACGTTGCCGTTAAGCTCGATCTGCTTCTTTTCGATCGGGTCGGCGTCAAAATCCACCTCGATCTTTGCCATGGTCTTGCTTTCGCCTGTCTCGACGCTTTCCACCACTATGGAGTATATCACGGTTCCCGTACCCGATATCTCCCATACTATCTGCTTGCTTAAGGAAATATCTCTGGTCTCCTCCATTTCCTCCTGCAATACGCCGTCGATATAGTATCTGAATTTAAATTCCCCGCTGGCGCTGCTGTTTATGCTGAAGGTCAAGTCGGAGGTCTTCTGAGGCGTTTCTCCGTTGGAAACGTAGAGAGTTACCACCGTGTTTTTGTCCACCTTTTCGTTGGGTTCGATGCTTTGGCTTATTACCCTGCCCTTTTCTACGCTGCCGTCCTCGCTGGGTATATACTCGATGAGGAGCACAAGATCGTTTCGCTCCGCGTTTTGTTTTGCGGTGGCTTCGGTAAGGTTCTTAAAGTTGGGGACAACGGTAAGAGTGGGCGAGGGTCCCTGGCTTACATAAATAGTGACCGTGGTACCTACCTCCGCTCTCGTTCTTGCGGGCGGATCGGTCCTTATAACGTTGTCGCGGGGCACCGAGTCGTTGTCCACCCACACTATATCGGTTTTGAAGCCTTGGTTTTTAAGCTGTATTACCGCCTCGTCCTTGGGTCTCGAGGAATATTCGTCTATCTCCTCCATTTTTGGACCGAGACTTACCGTTACGGTTATCTGCTGGGTGGATTTGATCTGAGTTCCCGCGCCTATGCTTTGATAAATGATCTCTCCCGCGGGAGCGGGATCGTTTGCCCTTGTCAGCAGAAGAACAAGATTGGAATACTGCTGCCTCATCTCGTCCTCGGTAAGTCCCACCAGCGTAGGAACGGTTATTTCTTCGATCTCGTTGTTTTCCTCCGTAGGCACAACGTCGGTCACCAGCTTGTACACCACGAACGCCGCCACGATGACAAACACCGCGGTGACCGCAAACAGCACCGACAGCAGCGGAGAACGGCGCGGCGCTACCTCGTCGTCGTAATCCTCGTCATAATCCTCGTCGTCATAGTCCTCACCGTACTCCTCCCTCGCCTCGTCGGCTTTTTTAAGGCTGTACCCCTTTTTCTGAGAAGCCGAGGCGGACGTTGAGGAGACCGAGGCGGCGGTTTTTTTCTGAGCGGGCTCCGCCACCTTGTCAAAATACTTGGTGGTGCCGTCCGTGGAGAAATACTTATACTCGAAAACGATACTGGGGTTCTGCTTGAACTCCTCTATATCCTTCATCATCTCTCCCGCGGTCTGATAACGCTTTGAGGGCTCCTTTTGCATAGCCTTTTCGGTTATTTCTTCCAGACCCTCGGGGATAGAGTTATTGATCTCGGACATTTTTTTTGCTCCGGACTGCATATGCATAAGCGCAATGGCTACGGGGCTGTCTCCGTCAAAGGGCTTTTTTCCCGTAAGCATTTCGTACATCATAATGCCTATGGAGTATATATCGCTCCGTTCGTCGGTAACGTCGCCTCTCGCCTGTTCGGGGCTGATATAGTGAACCGAGCCTATCGCCTTTTCCGACATGGTCTTGTCGGTCTCGCGGTTAAAACGGGCAATGCCGAAGTCCATGACCTTTATGGTGCCGTCCGATAAAAGCATAACGTTCTGCGGTTTTATGTCGCGGTGCACTATCCCGCGGTCATGAGCGTGCTGAAGCGCTTTCAGTATCTGCATGGTGAAATGCACGGTGTCCTTCCATTTAAGCACGCCCTGCTTGGATATATATTCGGTAAGAGTGATCCCGTCAATGTACTCCATAACAATAAACTGAAGCTTGTCGGTAAAGCCCACGTCGTATATCTTAACTATGTTGGGGTGAGACAAAAGCGCAATAGCCTTGGACTCGTTCCTGAATCTGCGTATAAAATCCTCGCTGCCCACGAACTCGTTTTTGAGTATCTTTACGGCAACTACCCTGTCCTCCGTTATATCTCTGGCTTTGTATATATCCGCCATTCCCCCAACACCGATAAGCTCCAGCAGCTCGTATCTGCCGTCAAGCTTTTTACCAATGTTATTGTCCATAATATATCCGCCGTTTCTCCACGCGAGATTTCCTTTGTTCAGATATGTCCCTGCCGCTGCGGCTTACTTTCCCTGCGTGGAAAGAAAAGAGCCGAGACGCGGCAATATGTACTCAGTATTTAAGCAGCGCGACCGTGGTATTGTCTCTTCCGCCGTTGGCAAGGGCGTAATCTATAAGAAGGTCGCAGCACCTGTTTGCGGGATTGTTCACGATTATTCCCGCTATTTCCGAATCGTCTCCGTAGGAATGAAGTCCGTCCGAGCACAGCAAAAGGCTGTTGCCCTCCTCCAGGTCTATCTCGAAATAATCGGGCGTTATGTCTCTCGTGGCTCCCACGGCTCTTGTAAGGCGGCTTCTGTACGGGTGATCCTTGCTTTCCTCCTCGGTGATCCTGCCAAGGTCAAGAAGACGGCGCACCTCGGTATGATCCTTGGTTATCTGCTGCATGCTTTCGCCGAAAACACGGTAACAGCGGCTGTCGCCTACGTTTATGATATACGCTCTTTCGGCGCAGACCACCGCCGCAACGCAGGTGGTGCCCATTCCCTTTTTATCGGGCTCGCTTCTGGCTCGGTCGAAGACAAGACTGTTCGCCGCCGTGACCGAGGTTATTAAAAGATTGCGTATAAAGTTGCGGCTGCCGTTTAAGCGAAAGCCGTTCATTATCCTGTCGCGCATAGCGTCCAAGGTCATCTGACTGGCGCAGCTTCCGGCGTTTTCTCCGCCCATTCCGTCGCACACCACAAGAGCGGCGGCTTCCTCGTTCTCACCGAGATAGCTTACCCATACTCTGTCCTGGTTTTCGTTTCTTAACAAACCTATGTCGGTTTTGGAATAAAATTTCAATGTTATTCTCCTTGATCATATGTTATCCCGTCTGAGCTGACCGCAGGCGGCTTCGATATCGGAGCCCAAAGTTCTCCTTACGGTGGCGTTGAGCCCGCCACGTATAAGCGCGCTGCGAAACTGTGACACAGAGCCGCTTTTTCTGTAGCCGCCCTCTCTTATTTCATTTACGGGAATAAGATTTACATGACATATGCCTAAGGGCTTAAGCAGCGCGATAAGCTCCCGCGCGGTATCCATATCGTCGTTTACGCCCTTTATAAGGCTGAACTCAAAGCTTATCCGCCTGCCCGTAGCTTTGAAATAATCGCCGCAGGCTTTTATAAGCTCCTTTACGGGATATTTCCCGTTAACCGGCATTATCCCGTCTCTTTTTTCGTCCGTGGGAGCATGGAGCGACACCGACAGCGTCAGCGGAAGCTTCATTTCCGCCAGCGCGTATATTTTATCGACCAAGCCGCAGGTGGAAAGAGAAACGTGCCTTAAGCTCATATTTCTCCCGTCCTTATGAGAAACGAGCCGAAGAAACTTTACCGTATTGTCGAAATTGTCCAAGGGCTCGCCTATACCCATCAAAACCACGGAATCTATTTTCCGTCCGCTGTCCCGTTCGGTCTCGTATATCTGAAGCAGTATCTCGGAGGGCAAAAGGTCTCTCACGAACCCCGCCTTGGCAGAGGCGCAGAACTTGCAGCCCATTTTACAGCCTACCTGCGTTGAAAGGCAGACGCTGTTTCCGTGACGATATTCCATCAAAACCGTTTCGATCTTGTTTCCGTCGGGGAGCAGATATAAGTATTTTACAGTATTATCGATAGCTGATACAAGCCTTTTTTGAATTTTCATTGAATTTATATAAAAATTTTCAACAAGCAAAGCCTTGGCTTGTGCAGAAATATTGGTCATTTCATCGAAATCCACCGCTTTTTTACAGTGCAGCCATTGAAATACCTGCATCGCGCGGTACTTTTTTTCACCGATTTGTAATAATTTCTCCTCAAGCTCCTCCAAGCTTAAGGACAAAATATCCGTTTTTTCTTTATTTTCCAATTTTTTACCTGATCCTCCTGAGCGTTGCGGCAAAAAATCCGTCGCCGCCCGTGACGGTGGGCAAAAAGGTTCTCATACAAACGTCCTCGACTCCCGCGATCCCGATGGGTACCACCACGGGAGCAAAGCTCGGGTTATCGCTCAAAAAGCTTTCCACTACCCTTTCGTTTTCCTCGGCGTTTAAGGTGCAGGTCGAATATATGAGCGTCCCTCCCGTCTTGACGTATTTTGAAGCGGTTTCCATTATATGCTTCTGAACGATAGGGAGCTGTTCGAGATTTTTCACTTCCTTATATTTTATTTCGGGCTTTCTTCTGATGACCCCGAGCCCGGAGCAAACCACGTCGCAAAGCACCTTGTCCGCCAAGGGGATATTTTCGTCGTAGCTTGTGGCGTCGTGCACCGCGGCGGTGACAATGGACAATCCCAGCCGTCTCGCGCCCTCGTTTATCATGGACACCTTGCCGTCGTACAGGTCGAAGCTGTAAATTTTTCCTCTGTTCGCCATCATTTCGCCCATAGTGAAGGTCTTCCCTCCGGGGGCGGCGCAAACGTCTATCACCGTTTCGTTAAATACGGGCTTAGCCACTCGGCAGCAAAGCTGGGAGGATATATCCTGCACATGAAAAAGCCCCTTTCTGTAAGCGTTGGTGGCTTCTACCCCGTGGATCCGCCCCAGCTCCAGACAGTCGTCGAGCAGGGCGTTTTTCTTCGCCTCTATCCTTTCCTTGGCAAACTCGGCGATAAGCTCGTCTGCGGTGCATTTCAGCGTGTTTACCTTAACGAACAGCGGCGGTCTTCCGAAGCTGTCCTTTAAAATGGCTGCCGTTTTCTCCTCGCCGAACATTCCCGTCCATTTTTTTACGAGCCATTTGGGACAGGAATATTCCACCGACATTCTTGCGGCGCCCTCCAAGTCCTTGTAATCTATCTGCTTGCCTCCGCGTATGAAGCTTCTGAGTATTCCGTTTACAAAGCCCTTTCTGCTTTGCTGCGCAAGCTCGGTGCACTCGTTCACCGCCGCGCTTTCGGGAACGGAGGTATATAAGAGCTGATATATCCCCATTCTGAGGAGCTGCAATACGTCCGTATCGATCTTGTCAAATTCGGTGGAGGAATACATACGGATTATGTGATCGAGGGTCATTTTCCTCTCGATGACTCCGTAAAACAGCATTGCGGCAAACGCCTTGTCTCTGTCGGAAAGCTTTTCCGAATGAAAAGTGTTGTCCAGCACTATATTGGAATACGCGCCGTTTTGCTCCATTTTTACAAGCAGCTCCAAAACCACCTGTCTTGATGTCTTCATATGTTCAGGTTCCTTTCCTCGCTTTGTGGGGGAGATCGTTATCTTCTGCTGTTCCTGCCGTTGACCATGACAAGCAGTCTGATAAGCTGCGCCGCCGCTGCCATAAGTCCCGCGACATAGGTCATAGCCGCTGCGGAAAGCGTCTTTCTTGCGCCCTCCATTTCGTCTTGTTCAAGCAGGAATTGCTGCTCGATAGTGTTCAAGGCTCTGCGGCTGGCGTTAAATTCAACGGGCAGCGTCAAGAGCTGAAACAGCACCACGCAGGCAAAAAGGAGAACCCCGATATCCAGCAGGAACGGCATGCTGAAAAACATTCCCGCAAGAAAGAAAATTATCCACGACTTTGAACCGATCTGAGCGACAGGTACAAAAAGCGAGCGTATCTTTATCGGAAGATAGTTTTTGTTGTACTGCACCGCATGACCCACCTCGTGAGCCGCCACGCCGATAGCCGCCACCGACGTGCTGTAAAAGGTGGAATCCGAAAGCGCCACCACGTTCTGCCTCGGGTCGTAATGGTCGGTGAGCCTTCCGTCCACCCGCATAACGGTAACGTTGTAAAGCCCGAAGCTGTCCAATATCTGCCTTGCTATAACGTGAGCGGGCACGTTTCTGCGGCTGCCTACCCTGCTGTATTTTTTAAACGCCGAATCCACCCTCGCCTGCATGGCATAAGAAAATATCACCGTTGCTATAACAAGGAAATAAGCGAGAGTGGGGTGAAAGTAAAAGAAATTAAAAAACATAACGCACCTCCGAGCTCGGTTTTGAGAGATCGCATTATCCCAAAACCGTTCCTTTTTCTACCTTTCTTCCTCTCAGCATATCACTGTCTCTCATTCTTTTTCCGCCCTCAAGCTGTATATCCGTAAGCCTCAGCACGCCCTCGCCGCAGGCGGCGCATAATCCGTCTCCCTCAACGACCGTTCCCGCGGGCGCGTCCGAAACGCGGCCGAGCTTTTCCGCAAAATACACCTTGAGCCGTTTCCCGCCGAGAAAGGTAAAGGCGCACGGAGACGGGGAAAGACCTCTTATCATATTATAAAGAGTATCTGCGCTTTTGGTAAAGTCTATTCGGCAGTCCTCTTTCATTATTCTTTCCGCGTAGCAGGTATTTTCCTCGGTTTGAGGCGTCCTGGGCGCGATCCCCTTTTCTATCAGCGAAAGCGTCTCCGTTATCAAGCGGGAGCCGATCTCCGCCAAGCGGTCGTGAAGCTGCTCCCCCGTAGCTTCGGGAGCTATGGCGACCGCTTCCTTAAGTATCATATCTCCGGTATCCAAGCCCTCGGACATATACATGGTGGTGATACCCGTTTCGGTCTCGCCGTCCATTATAGCCCGCTGTATGGGAGCCGCACCGCGGTATTTGGGGAGCAGCGAGGCGTGAACGTTGACGCAGCCGCATTTCGGTATATCCAAGATACTCTTGGGAAGTATCTGACCGTATGCCACAACGACTATACAGTCGGGTGCAAGGCTTTTCAGCGTTTCCAAGCTTTTTTCTCCGTCCTCTCCCTTTCGCAGGGACAAGGGCTGATGCACTTCTATACCCTTTTCCAAAGCGTATTCCTTTACAGGCGGCATCTGCGTCTTATGCCCTCTGTTCTTGGGCTTGTCGGGCTGAGTGAAAACCGCCGAGATCACGTGTCCCGCTTCGTATAAAGCGCTCAGACAGGATACGGCTATTTCGGGGGTGCCCATAAATACTATATTCACGATCCAAATCCTTTCGCTATGCTAAAAATTTTCGCTTAATCTGGTTCAACACCTATAAGAACAACGGGGACCGATGGATTAGAACGTCCCTCTCTGACTATATTTGTTAATTCATTTTCATACCAGGAGACACCGGTTGACATTTGGGTCATTAGCTTATGCATAGGTATAATTTCAATACCAACGTCAATATCCCCTCGTCCATAGAAAAAAGTATGTTTAACATGAAGATCATATTGTACAGAAAAATATTTTCCAAACTGAACCTCAACAGCGATGCGATCCTTAACAAAATCCACGTGATTATAAGTTCTGAATGCATTGTAGCCTTTACTTAATATAGCGCTCTTTTGTCTCTCTTTATCTCTTATATTAACGGTTTCTTTGGTAGTTTCCAAATCTTCGTTTACAAAGTAATCGGTCCTCATTCCATTCCAACCTGCTTTGGAAAACCCGTTCTCAAAAAGCTTGTTTAATTTAGACGGAGAATATAAAATTTTTCCGACCATTGTTTTTTCTTTGCTGACTTTATTAAAAGCTTCATTTGCATTAACATTTTTAATTACATTTTTTATTTCGTTCCATAAATCAAGCTTGTGAACAATAAGAAATTCAACGCCATTTAAGTGGCTGTACATTTGTCCTATTCGCATTTTCCTTATCTCCATTCATCCGGCATTTGAGCGACCTTATCATTAGGACTCGGAATCCATATTTTCTGATATATCGGACGTGTTGCAAGCGTACCGTTCTCAAGCTTATGTATTCTATCCAAGCCAATATCTACATAGGTTTGCTCCAATTCCGTTCCATATGCTATCCTATTATTTTTAAGAGCAGCGACCAATGATGAACCTACCCCCGAAAACGGGTCGTAAACTATATCATTCTCGTTTGTTAAAGCTAAAACACATCTTTCAACCAATTCAACGGGAAATTGACAAGGATGGTTTACCTTTTCAGGATGATTGTTTTTAACATTGGGTATCTCCCATATTTGAGCATCCCAATCATCAATAAGGCGCTCTAAGGTAATTTCCCAAACATCTTCCGGATTTTTTCCTCTCGGATTTCCGCTGATCTGTCCTTTTTTTTCCCCTTTGTAATATTTCTTTCCCGGGTATTTGGAGGGAATACGAACCGCATCAAGATTAAATACATATCGGTTTGATTTTGTAAACCACAAAATAGTTTCGTACCTGCCGCTAAATCTCTTTGAACAGTGAAGACCATGCCCGAAATGCCAAATGATCCTATTTCTTAAATATAAACCCATTCTTTTAAAATACGGATAAAAAAATATATCTAAAGGATATATTTCCCCTTCGTCAACAAAGTTCCCTGTTTGCCAACAAATACTTCCGTCGCTTGAAAGTATTCGATGAAACTCGGTCAGCATAGGCAGTAAATTTGATATATAATCATCAATATTTCTTTTGATTTCATATTCCTTTCCAATGTTATACGGTGGTGATGTAATAATCAATTTTATTGAATCGGACGGAATTGATTTGCAGAAATCCAATGCGTCCTGGCATTCATACCGATAATTCAAGCAATTCATAACGTTATCCCTCTTTCATAGCGCATCATTCCTCGTCCCCCTCGATCATTTCGTCCGCGAGGTCCGTAAAAATAATTCCGTTAAGATGGTCTATTTCATGGCAGAAAGCGCGGGCGAGCAGATTGCTGCCCTCTAACTTTATCTCCTTGCCGTAACGGTTCTGAGCCTTGAGCTTTACCTTGGCGGGTCTTTCCACATACCCCCACAGGTTAGGCGAGGAGAGGCAGCCCTCTTTGTCCCTGTTCTTTCCCTTGGCGGCGGTAATGATCGGATTCACAAGCTCGATCCTGCCCTCTCCTATATCTATTACCACCACTCTCTTGAGTATGCCGACCTGAGGCGCGGCGAGACCTACGCCGTTGGCGGCGGTCATGGTCTCGTACATATCGTCGAGCAAAACCCACAGGCGGTCGTCAAAAACCGTGACCTCCCTGCATTTTTTCCTTAAGATATCATCTCCGAATTTTACTATATTTCTTTTTGCCATGCCGTTTTCCTTTCTGCCGCAGTACAATACTATACTACTTCTCCGTTTATATCCGCGTAAAAGCTCACAAAGGCGAAGCCGCTGTCCTTGTAAGCCGCCGCCAGCGTGTCCGAAAGCACTCTGCGGAACTGTCTGTTAAAGCGGCATTTTATAACAAGCTTATGCCGATACCGTCCCGCCAGCATTCCCGTCCCCATTTTGGTAGGTCCCAGCGCCCGTATCGGAAGCGAGCCGTTTTCCTTTGCCAGCCTTTCCTTAAACAGCTCCAAAAACCTCTTGGCAGCCCTTTCGGAGAAGTCGCTTCTTGCCGAGCTGAACCCTATGAGACAAATATCGCAGAACGGCGGGAACAAAAGCGCCTTTCTCACCTCTATCTCTTGGGCGTAAAACTCATCGTAATCCTGCCTTGCGGCAAGCTGCAAAACATAGTGGTCGGGCGAATAGGTCTGCAAATACGCCCTGCCCTTCTTGCTGCCCCGTCCCGAACGTCCGACTACCTGGGTTATCAGCGAAAACGTCCGCTCATAGCCCAAATAATCTCCCGCATACAGGGCTTTATCTATCTGTAAGACCCCCACAAGGGTCACGTTTTCAAAATCAAGTCCCTTTGCTATCATCTGCGTGCCCACCATAATATCGTACTCGCCCCGTCCGAACTCGGCAAAGCGGTTCGAAAAAGCGTTTTTTGACATTGTGGTGTCCGCGTCCATACGAAGTATCCTCGCGCTCGGAAAGTATTCCTTAAGCTCGTCCTCAATGCGCTGAGTGCCCGTTCCGCTTTGGGAGATATAAGCGCCGCCGCATTTGGGGCACTTGTCGGGGGTCGGCTCGGTGAAGCCGCAGTAGTGGCAGCACAAGGAATCGTTTGGCTTGTGATAGGTCAGCGGCAGGTCGCAGTTGGGGCATTTCATGGTCTCGCCGCACTTTATGCAGGTGAGATCGGTATAATACCCTCTGCGGTTCAGCAGCAAAAGCGTTTGCTCCCCGCTGCGCAGATTAAGCTCTATCTCGTGGAGCAGCGCCATGCTGAAATTTCCGCGGTTCCCGTTCTCGTACTCCGCTTTCATATCTATCGTGTAGACCTCGGGAAGCTCGGTCCTGTTAAATCTTTCGTCAAGGGCTACAAGCGTATATTTGCCTGTTCGCGCGTTATAGCTGCTGTCTAATGACGGCGTAGCCGAAGCCAGGAGAAGCAGCGCGCCGTGAAAAAAAGCCCTTTGCTTCGCAACGTTCCTTGCGTGATACCGCGGCGAACGGTCCGATTTGTAGGTATGCTCTCCCTCCTCGTCGATAACAATGACGCCTATATTGTCAAGAGGCGCGAAAACCGCGCTTCTGGTACCTATTACTATTCTCGCTTCTCCGCTTTCTATCCGCTTGTACTCGTCGGCTCTCTGTCCCATCGAAAGACTGCTGTGTATAATGGCGACTGTGTTTCCGAACATTGAGCGAAAGCTTCCCACCATCTGAGGCGTAAGGGAAATTTCGGGCACTAACATAAGCGCCGTTTTTCCCTCCCCGACGGCTTTATCTATAAGCTTTATGAAAACCGAGGTCTTGCCGCTTCCCGTAACTCCGTGAAGCAGCGCGCAGCTCGGCTTTCCTCCGTCCATAAGCGCCGAAAGGGTATCGAAGGCATGCTGCTGCTTTTCCGAAAGCAGGATGTCCGAGGGATTTTTTTCCTTGGCGTACCCCGAGGTCTCGGCTCTCGACAGAGTGTAGGCATATTCCTCCAATATCCCTATCCTGACAAGATTTTTGATCACCGCCGAGGTAACGGAGCATATGTAGCAAAGCTCCTTTACCGACGCCGACTCGTACTCCTCCACCGTTTCCGTTACCTTTCTCTGCTTTGGGGTAAGCGCCTTCGCCTTTGGTATCTCCTGCCAGCCCTCCGTCAGCCGCACCATTTGCTCGGTCTCGTCCCCCACTCTGCGCTTCATGACCTCAAGACCCTTTATAACGTCCCTGCCGCTCAGCGCCGTAAAGGCAAGCTCCCCGTCGGGGCGCATGCGCGCGTCTCTGATTATCCCCGAAATACGGTTGGATCCCTTTGCCGTTCTCAGCTTATCAACAAGAAGCCTTTCCCTTTCCGTAAGCTTCGTATATTCCGATTGGGAAACGTCCTCAAAGGAGTATTCCTCCCTTATGCCGAAGGTAAGCCCAGGCGGCAGTATGACGCGTATCGCGTCAAAGTAGGTGCAAAAGGTGTTTTCCTTAAGCCATACGGTCAGACCGAGCTGCTCCGCGCTCATGGCGACGCCGTTCCCCGAGGTTCCCGCTATCGGCTTTAGCCGTTCGGGGTCGCATTCCTTTTCCTCCAAGGCGTATATCATGGCGATCCTTTTTTTGTTGCCCCTGCCGAACGGCACCAAAACGGACTGACCCACGCGCAGCCTGCCCTCGAGAAAGGCAGGCACCGTGTAATCGTAAATATGATCGAAGGGATAAAGGCATTTGTCCACCGCAACGGAAGCCACAAGCCTTTTTTGCTCCGATTTCTCCATTTTGCAGTCATTCCTTTCCGAGCATACGGGTCATGCCATAAGCCTTTCGATCAGCGCCCTGTTTCTTTCGGTCCTAAAGCTCTCCGACTTGATTATGGCGACAAAATCGTTCACGGCGGCGTCCAGATCGCCGTTTACTATAACGTAATCGTAATCGCGGGCATGAGCCAGCTCGGTCTCCGCCTGCTTCAAGCGTTTTTCAATGGTCTCCTCGTCCTCGGTGCCTCTTTTGTGCAGGCGGCGGGACAGCTCCTGCATCGAGGGCGGAAGAATGAATATAAGTACAGCCTCGGGCAGGAGCTTTTTAACGTTGCCCGCTCCCTCGGTCTCTATTTTGAGCACCACGTTTCTGCCGCTGTTCAATATTTCCTCCACCGTCTGCTTCGGCGTGCCGTAATAATTGCCGCAGTACTCGGTGTGCTCCAGCAGTTCCCCGTTCTCTATCATGCTCTCAAATTCGCCGCGGGTCTTGAAGCAGTAGCTTATGCCCTCCGTTTCTCCCGCTCTCATAGCCCTTGTGGTGGCGGATACGGAGTAGGTGAGGTTGATATCCTTAGACAGCGCCCTTTCAAGTATCGAATCCTTTCCGCAGCCTGCGGGAGCGGATACCACAAACAAAATTCCTTTAGTCATCTCTTGTTCCTTTCGTTTTCGGATTGTTCCGTTTCTCCCTCGGGCTCCTTATCCTCGGCTCCGAGGCTCTTTTCCCGAAGTCTGTCGGGAGTCTTGGCGGAAAGTATCACGTGTCCGCTGTCCATTATGAAAACAGCTTTTGTCTTTTTGCCGCAGGTCGCGTCAACCGCTAAGTTTTTTTCCCTGGCGGCGGAAATTATTCGCTTGGTGGGCGCAGCCTCCGCGCCTACGAGCGCGATAACGCGGTCGGTGTTGATCATATTGCCGAAGCCTATGTCCAAAAGATCCATATTTCCTCCGTTGCCCCTAAAAACAGGGACAGTTTTATACATTTTATAATTATAACACTTTTCTTTATAAAAATCAACGGAAATTTTTTTAATTTATCTCTTGACATACCGAAGCAAATGCGATATAATAATAAGGCTATCGTAGCAAACAAGGCATTATTTTGCCCCAACGCCGATCCGATTTGGGATCGGCTTCGGAAAAAACAACTGAAAGCATAACTTAAAAAATCGGAAAGGAATGACGAAAAATGAAAAGAACATATCAGCCTAAGAAGCGCCAGAGAAAAATGGAACACGGCTTCAGAAAAAGAATGTCTACCTCTAACGGCAGAAAGGTGCTCGCAAGAAGACGCGCCAAGGGCAGAAAAAGACTTTCTCACTAAGCTGTGGATTACTCCAAAAAATATGTAAGCGTCAAAAAGGACCGTGAGTTCCGTTTCCTTTTCAAAAAGGGAAAAAGCATTGTGAACAGCGCCTTTGTGTGCTACCTCCGTCCCAGCAAAAGACGCGTGAACCGTTTGGGGATAGTTACCTCCAAAAAGATCGGGAACGCGGTAAAAAGAAGCAGAGCAAGGCGGGTCATAAGAGAAGCCTTTAGGCTGTTGGAGCCAGAGCTCAGACAGCTTGGGGACAAACGCTACGACTTTATTTTCGTCGCGCGGGGAAAAACTCCCTTTATGAAATCGAATAAGCTTTACGGAATAATGAAAAGGCTTATAACGGAGCAGATCGGCAGCGACCGATAGGTAAAATGAAATATATATTGATCTGGCTTATAAAATTGTATAGAATGACCTTGTCGGAAAGATTGCCGCGTTTATGCCGCTTTACTCCAAGCTGCTCACAGTATGCGCTTACTGCTGTCAGCCGTTTCGGAGCGGTTAAGGGCGGCTTTTTGGCATTTTGGAGAATTTGCAGATGCAACCCCTTTTCCGCGGGCGGGTGGGACCCCGTTCCCGAGGAATATTATTTTTTCCGCTCCCTAAAGAAGCGGTTTTTGCAAAAATTCGGCAAAAAATAAATGACAATTATTTTGGAAAAACACCTCGCTCCACAGCGCAGCGCCTTTGCAGAGCAACAAGACGTACGGTAAATATAAGACGAGATTTAGGCGGCTCGGTTTATTGGAACAAAAAAGGTTGTGATTTAAATAGAATTTTTATACTCTCTTTTAGGTATGCCCCTTGGCTACATCATGTGGGTGTGCTATCTGTTGGTAAACAATTTCGGCTGGGCGATCATTATTTTCACGCTTATCATCAAGCTGGCGACCTTCCCGCTTACCTTGAAGCAGCAGAAGAATATGGCGAAGTCCCAGCTTTTTACTCCCCGCGTAAGGGAAATACAGCAAAAATACCGCAATAATCAAGAAAAACAGCAGGAGGAAATGGCAAAGCTCCAAAAGGAGGGCTACAACCCCATGGGCGGCTGCGGCACCATGCTGATAACCTTCCTTATCCTGTTCGGAGTTATCGACGTTGTGTATAAGCCCATGACCCATATGGAGCATATGAACTGGGGCGACAGCAGCGCGGTCTCTACCATAGTGTCAAGAGCAAAGCAGACGGATTACGCCTTGACGCTGCTCGCCAACGAGGACGATCTGAAAATATACCTCGATTATATCAGCGATCCCAATACTCTTAACATAATGACGCAGCAGAATATCGACGCTCTCGCCGAGGAAGCGAGGGTCACCGCCTCCGTCCGCGAGCAGGTCGTTATCCCCGAGGAGCGGGAGTTTGACATAACAAAGGCAAAAGCGGCTGTCAGCTTTACTAAGGAAAACGTAATGTCCGAATACGGTCTTACGGAGGATCAGTGGAACAGGCTCTCCTCCCTTACCGACGATATCGTCGCCACCCTTGCGGACAACAAGTCGAGGCTTTCCTCTCAGGTGAAATCGGAGCTCACCTCGGCGAAAAACGGCAGGTTTGTTTCACTGAGACAGGAGCTGGCGGCGCTTCAGGTCTACACCGCCCACAACGAAGCCTTTTCGGACCTGCCCATAACACAGACCGCCATGGATAAGCTGGATAATTTAAGCCACAATATGAAGTTTGCGGGGCTTGATCTCGGCGCTACCCCCGGCTTTGAGCTTCCTCTTATCCTTATACCTATCCTGTCGCTGATAATGTCCTTGGCGCAGATGATAATTTCTCAGATCATACAAAGGAAAACCAACCCCGATATGCCGGAACAGCCCGGCTGCGCAAAGGCAACGCTGTATATTATGCCTCTGTTTTCGCTGTATATCGCGTTCCAGGTCCCTGCGGGAGTGGGCTTTTACTGGACGCTGAGCTACGTGTTCGGTATTTTGCAGTCTCTTGTGATCTACAAATTCTGGCCCACCGAAAAGCTTCAGGCGCAGGCTAAAGCGGAGCTTGAAAAGAAAAGCATAAATATACAGGCTACCGCCACCGTGATCGACGTTGACGAAAAGGGCAACGAGGTAAAGGTCTCCAAGAAAATGTCGGAAATGTCCGCAAAGGAGATAAAGGAATATCAGCGCAGGAAAATCGAGGAAGCGAGAAAAGCGGACGCCGAAAAGTACGGCGACGAGGATATCCCCGACCTGCCGCCCATCGATTGGGATAAGGAGGACTCCGAGGAACCCGACGGCGGCATCGAAAAAAACGGTAAAAACGAAAGGGACGGCAAAAACAAAGACTGACGCCGTCCGCGCAAAATAAAATGTTATGAAAGGAAAATATTGAAAAATGGAAAAAATATATTCCGCAAAGCTTTTGGAAGACGCAAAGGAACAGGCGTACAAGGAATTTGAGGCAGAGGGCGCCGACCGCGACGAAATAGACATCACCATTTTGGAGCAGCCCGTAAAAAAGCTTTTCGGCACAAAGGGCGAGTATAAGATCAAGGCAGAGTGGAATCCCGTCGAGGTAGACGTTAAAAGCGTTTTCGCTTCCTCGGTTGAGGCGGTTAAAGAGGAGCCCAAAAAAGCGCCCTCCGCACCCGTATATTCCAAGCCCGAGCCCGATTCCGCCAAAGCCGATGATAATAACGGCAATGATGAGAACGATCCTGCGCTTACCTGTGCCAAAATACAAAGAGCTACCGCTTATCTCACCTCGGTGCTCCAGAAATTGGGGATAGAAGCCTTTACAATAAATCCCGTCAAAAGCGGCGACTCGGTGGTGCTCGACATTGAGGGCGACGATTTGGGCGTCGTTATCGGAAGACGCGGCGAGACCCTTGACGCATTGCAGTATCTGACCATTCTCGCGGGCAACAGAGGCGAGGAAAACTATTGCAGGCTCAGCATAGACTGCTGCGGCTACCGCGAAAAAAGAAGAGACGCGCTGGAGACCCTTGCCGTTAAAACCGCAAAAAAGGTCATCAAGGCGGGCAGACGCATCACCCTTGAGCCCATGAATCCATATGAGCGCCGCATTATCCACAGCAAGGTAGCGGAGATCGAGGGCGTAAGCAGCCGTTCCACAGGCGAGGAGCCTTTCCGCAAGGTGGTCATCAGCGCCAACGAGCCTCACAGAAGAGGACCCAGAAACGGTGGCGGAAGCAGAGGCGGCAGCTATTCCACCGACTCCTACAAGAGAAGCTCGGGCTTCTCCACCTCCTTTGAAAGGGAATACAAGAGAAAGGACGCTCCCGCGGTGGAGCCCGCCGAGTATTCGGAGGAAACGACCGAGTTTGAAAAAAGCGTAAGCCTTTACGGAAAGATCGAGCTATAAAAAATTATACCGATAACCATTTGGTTTGCCGATAAAATACGCAGACCGAATGGTTATTGTCTAACGGTGGGGGTGCTCCTTGGAAACTATTACCTTGATTACAGCAATAGTGATCCTGATCTGCATTTTCGCAAACCGTATATCGGGCAGGTTCGGAGTACCGATGCTGCTCGTGTTTATTGCCGTGGGCATGCTGTTCGGCTCGGACGGGATCGTGAAGATCCCCTTTGAGGATTACAGCTTGGCGGAAACAGGCTGCTCCGCGGCGCTGATCTTCATTATGTTTTACGGCGGCTTCGGCACCAATTGGCAAAAGGCGAAGCCCGTAGCGGTAAAATCGATGCTTCTGTCCTCTCTCGGCGTTGTGGTTACCGCTCTTTTAACGGGTGTTTTCTGCCGCTTCGCCCTTGGCATGGACTTTGCGGGAGGTATGCTGATAGGCGCCTGCTTAGGCTCCACCGACGCGGCGACGGTTTTCTCGATACTGAGAGGAAAGCGGCTTAACCTTAAATACAATACCGCCTCTCTCTTAGAGGTGGAGAGCGGGAGCAACGACCCCTTTGCGTATATGATAACCATGATCGTGCTGTCCTTTATGCGGGGCGGCGGCTCGGCGGGCAGTATGGCGGTCATGCTGTTTCAGCAGCTTTTTATCGGAGGCGCCTTGGGCTTTCTTATAGCGGTATCGGCGCGGTTTGTTTTGGAAAAGATCAAGTTCAGCTCCGCGGGGCTCGATTCGGTGTATATGGTGGCAATAGCGCTGCTTGCATACGGCGCTCCCGCCGTAATGGGGGGCAACGGATACTTAAGCGCGTACATAGTGGGCATTTTTCTCGGCAACTCCCCTATCTCGGGAAAAAGAAACCTCGTGCATTTTTTCGACGGCGTGACGGGCTTGCTTCAAATGCTGGTATTCTTTATGCTGGGTCTGCTGGCGTTCCCCTCTAAGCTTCCCGAGGTAATGCTTCCGGGTATACTTATCGCCTTGTTTATGACCTTTGTCGCGCGTCCCGTTTCTGTTTTCGGGATACTTGCGCCCTTTAGGTGCAAGCTCAATCAAATGCTGCTTGTCTCATGGTCGGGGCTTCGCGGAGTGGCTTCCATCGTTTTCGCAATAATGGCGACAGCCGCAACGGATTTCCAACAATACGACCTGTTTCATACGGTGTTTATAACCGTTCTCTTTTCTCTCCTGCTGCAAGGCTCCTTGATACCCTTCTTTGCTAAAAAGCTGGATATGATAGACGATACCAACGATGTTATGACTACCTTTAACGACTACTCCGAGGAGCTGCCCGTTCAGTTTATAAAGATCAACATCAACGAGGGCAACCCGTGGGACGGAAAGCAGATAAAGGACATCAGCCTGCCTCCCGAGACCCTTATAGCCATGGTGGTAAGAAGAAGCAAAAGGATAGTCCCCAAGGGATATACGCAGCTTCGCGCGGGCGACACGGCCGTCTTGTGCGCTCCCGCCATGGGCGACGGAGCGGAGATAAAGCTGACCGAGGTCAACGTTACAAAGGACAGCGTGTACTGCGGGCTTATGCTGTCGGAGCTCCCGCCCGACAACGGAAATCTTGTCGTGCTTATAAAAAGAGGGGAGCGGGTGATAATTCCCCGCGGACGTACGGTGTTTACCGAGGGAGACGTTCTGGTCATAAATTCGGCTGAAAATTTATAAGACAATTTTCTTTCTTTTTCGACAAATTACAGAAAAAATTTCCTTTTTACATCAAAATAACTTATTATTTTACCTCCGAATATTTGGGGAGGGAACGCGCAAATACGCTATATAAACGGATTTGCGCCTTTTTTTGTCTTTGTGCGATTTTGTTTGCAAAAGGTATTGAAAAAAGCAAAATATTGCTCTAAAATAAAATAAATCAATACAAAATATCGAAAACGGTATGACAAATGTCGAAGCAGAAGAGCGCTCACGCAAACGGCATAACGTTCCCGTTTTTAAAAATTTTGAAAGGATCGATGATAACTATGAGCATAAAAGCCTGTACATTTATTTCCTCGGAGCTGAGCAGCTTCAGCTTCGGATATGACGCGTCCCATCCCAAATGCGTTGCCTTAAAGCTTCAGACCGCGCAGTACATAAACGATATGTGCAAATCGGGAGTAAAGACGTTTTACTCGGTATGCGAGCAGGGCGTGGACCTTTGGGCGGCGGAGGTGGTCACATATATAATGCGGTCCGACGCTGAGACCAAGCTTTACTGCGTTATCCCCTATGAAGAGCAGGCGGCAAAGTGGCACAACGATATGCACGAGCTTTATTACAGAGTTTTGTCGGAGGCTACCGAGGTAGTATTTATGAACGCGCATTATAAGGAGCATTGCCTTGCGGCGGCGCGCTACTACGCGTTGGATCGGTGCGGCTATGTCTTCGCGGCCGTCGCCGACCGAAACGAAAACGAGTTCGTTCGGTATTCAAGGGCGCGCGGAAAAAACGTCTGTCTTTTCTGAAATTATTTAAGGATTTTTTAATAATTTCCGTGCTAAAATAAGATCACAAGGAAAGGAGAGGTAAAATGTATCTGCGTATACTGAAAAAGGACCTTAAACGCAAGAAAACCATGAACGTTATCCTGCTTATTTTTGTGATCTTGGCGGCTACCTTTATTGCCGCCAGCGCCAACGATCTTATCACGGTAAGCGGCGCGCTGGACAGCTTTTTCGCCAAGGCGAACGTACCCGATCACTGGTTCGGAGTTACAAGCGCAGCCGACGTTGAAGCCTTCGGGCGGCTTGCCGCGGAAAACGGATACGATTATAAGGTATCGAGACTCGTACAGATAGACCCCAAAAACGTTTTTGTTGACGGAAAAAAGCTTGACTATTCCGGCATACTGTCCTTATCCTCTCTCGGGGACACCAAGCTTTTTGACAAAAACGACCGAGAGATAACCGAGATAAACGACGGCGAAATTTACGTCACGGGTCATATGTTCCTATCCGAGACGAACAATTTTTAC
Organism: Bacteroides sp.; assembly: GCA_023663265.1. GTDB lineage: Bacteria > Bacillota > Clostridia > Oscillospirales > Ruminococcaceae > Ruminiclostridium_E. The sequence continues at coordinate 42,912 of JAMPHV010000006.1, read as the reverse complement.
GAGGGCTGCAAGGTCCTTATAAAGCAGGGCGGCGCCGAAAAAATCTTTACCATAAAGGGATATACCAAGGACGCGCTTTTCGGCTCGCCTATGATGGGTATTACAAGATTTGCGGTAAGCGAAAACGACGCCGCGCTGTTTGGCGGCGAAAACCCCTCGATCTTCTCCCTGACCGTAAGCGCAAAGGACCCCGATTACACGGATAAGTTCAACGCTCTCGGCTTGAACACAATGCTGTTGTCGGTTAACCGCTCGGGCGTAAAAACGACCTATATTATGGACGTGCTTACCGCGGCGGTCCTAATGACGGTGAGCGTGTGCCTGATAATCATTTCCATGGTGATACTGCATTTTATCATAAGCTTCACCATTATGGAGGATTTCCGTGAGATCGGCGTTATGAAAGCTATCGGGCTGAAAAGCTCCGCCATAAGAGGGCTGTACACGGTCAAATATTTTGCCGTTGCGGTAACGGGAGCCCTTATCGGCGCGGCGCTGAGCTTCCCCTTCGGAAAGCTGATGATAAACGAGGTCGAGCAAAAGATAGTTATTTCGGGAGAGGACAATTATATCGTCAACATATTGGCGGCGGCTGCCGCAGGCGGCTTCGTGATACTGTTCGCCTTTTTCTGTACGCGGAAAATACGCCGTTTTTCCCCGATCGAGGCGATACACAGCGGTGAAACGGGCGAACGCTTCCGCAAAAAAAGCGTATTGAGCCTAAGCAGGTCTCATTTGGCGGTGGTGCCGTTTATGGCGCTGAACGATATCCTCAGCGGAGTTAAAAGCTATATCTCCATGATAATTATTTTCATACTCGGAACGCTGCTGGTGACCATACCCGCAAACACCGTAAACACTCTTCGTTCGGACGATATAATGACCGCGTTCAATATGGTCAGAAGCGATCATATCATTGACATGGAGCTGCTTTTTAATCCGAAAGAGAACAACGCGAAAAAAATCGAAGACCAGCTTGCTTATCTGCGTGAGGCGCTTTCGGAAAACAATATAGAAGCGAACGTGTTTCAGGAAATACTGTTCCGCAGCCGAGTAAGCCATAACGGCAGCTCCGTCAGCTCACTGTCCTTTCAGGGAGCGGGAGATGTAACGGCGGACAAGTACGCCTATATTGAGGGAAGCGCGCCGCAAAATGCGGGAGAGGTGGCGCTGTCATACATTACCGCGGGACAGATCGGCGCGGAGATCGGCGACAGAGTTGAAATAAAGCTCGGCGAAACGACCGATACCTATACCGTGACCGCTATTACCCAAAGCATGAACAATATGGGCGAGGGCGTCCGCTTTCATCAGGACGCAAAGCTCGATTACAGCCTGGCTATGGGAAGCTTCGGATTACAGATCGATTACAGGGACAGCCCCGACGGAGAGGAGCTTTCCCAAAGAATGGATATGCTTCGGCGGCTGTATCCCGACGACGACGTATACATCTGCGGCGAATACATAAATAATATGATAGGCGTAGCGGAACAGCTGGACGGCTTGAAGACCCTTATCCTTACCGTAGTGCTGTGCGTAAATATGCTTGTGGCGCTGCTTATGGTGAAAAGCTTTGTCGCAAAGGAGAAAAGCGAGATCGCGCTGCTGAAGTCGCTGGGCTTCGGAAACGGCTCACTTGTGCTGTGGCAGTCCGCAAGAATAGGGATAGTGCTCTTGATCTCGGTCATTGCGGGCGCCCTGCTGTCCTCGCCGCTTTCGACCCTTATCATAACGCCTGTTTTCAGAATGATGGGCGCGTTCAGCATCAACCTTGCAGTAAACGCGGCGGAGATATATGTCCTCTTCCCGCTGACCGTGCTTGCCGCGACCATGCTTGCGGCGTTTATTTCCGCACAGTCGCTAAGAGGGATATCCTCTGTGGAAGCCGCCGAATGATGACCGATAAAAGGAGCTTTGTATGAAAAATATTTTAGAGGTAAAAAACCTTTGCAAAACCTATATAGTCAACAAGCGTCAGAACAACGTACTGAAAAACGTTAATTTCAGCATCGCCGAGGGGGAAATGACGGCGGTCATGGGGCCCTCGGGCTCGGGAAAATCCACCCTGCTGTACGCCGTTTCGGGAATGGACGGGATAACCGCGGGAGAGGTATGCTTTGACGGAAAAAGTCTTGTGAAAATGGACCAAGGCGAGCTTGCCGCTCTGCGCCTCAACGAAATGGGCTTTATTTTTCAGCAAATGTATATGCTCAAAAATCTTACGGTGCTGGACAATATTATCCTGCCCGCCTGCCGCTCGGATAAGATAAGGGAGCCTCGGCGCAGGACCGCCGAACGCGGCTTCGGGCTCATGCGCAAGTTGGGGATAATCGACGTTGCCGACAACGACATAAACGAGGTCTCGGGCGGACAGCTCCAGCGCGCCTGCATTTGCAGAAGTATGATAAACGATCCCAAAATGATCTTTGCGGACGAGCCTACGGGCGCCCTTAACCGCAGCTCCTCCGACGAGGTGATGGAGGAGCTGGCTAAGCTTAACGCCGAGGGAACCGCCATAATGTTAGTCACTCACGACGTCAAGGTGGCGGCGAAATGCACAAGAATTTTATATATGCTTGACGGAAACATAAAAGGAGAGTATACTTTTAACAGATACGACGGCTCGGGACTGAGGGAGCGGGAACGCGCCCTAAACGGCTGGCTTATGGAAATGGGCTGGTGACGCTGCTGCAAAGCTTGTACAAAAAGCTCGAAAGGATTTTTACCGTGACAGATATTCTGATAGTGGAAGACAATAAGGAATTGGCGGGGCTGCTGTGCGATTTCCTGAGAGCCGAAAATTACACCGTCTCCGTCGCCGAAAATGCGGAAAAAGCCTTGTCGCTGTATGAAAAATACGGCGCAAGGCTTATTGTGCTGGATATAATGCTGCCCGATACGGACGGCTTTGCGGTCTGCAAAAAAATACGCGCCGAAAGCGACGTCCCCATACTTGTCGTAAGCGCAAAAACGGACAAGGAGGACAAGCTGACGGGCTTAAACTTAGGGGCGGACGATTATATAGAAAAGCCGTATGATATCGATATTCTGCTTGTAAAAATAAGCGGCATTTTCAAGCGGCGGTATTCTCTCAATCAATTGACCGACGGAGGCATAAGTCTCAACAGAACGGAAAGGACCGCCTATAAGGACGATAAGCCCTTGGAAATGACCGCCAAGGAATTTGAGCTTTTGGCGCTTCTGATGGAAAACAAGGGCAGGACGCTTTCCAAGGAGTATATTTTCAACAGGATATGGGGCAGCGACAGCTTTTCCGAGCCTCAGACCCTTACCGTTCACATCAAGCGGCTAAGGGAAAAAATAGAAGAGGAGCCGAAAAGCCCTCGCAAAATAATAACCGTCTGGGGAGTGGGGTATAAATATTTATGAAAGCGTTTAACGGTATCGCGGCGGCGGCGCTGCTTTTAGCGGGCTTGGTATTTGCCGCCTCCAATATCGCCCTAAGCCTGATCTTATCCTCGGAAAGCGGAAGACCCTACCGCGTGGAAATAAACCGCGCCGCTCTTCGAATCGAGGAAGAGGGACTGAACGGACTTGACGCGTCAAGCCTTGCTTATATAAGCAATATAGTAAAATACGGCGGCGATAAGAGCTTTTTCGGCTCGGACAGCGACTGCGTAATAATGGAGGTCAACGGAGAGCTGTACCGTTTCGATTATTCGGCAAAGGACGGCGCTTCGGCAGGACGGGCAGCCGTTACGTTAAATCTTTCGTTGTGCGTTATGACGGCGGCGGTCCTCGCAGTCCTGCTGTACGTAAGAGAAAAAGTGCTTAAGCCCTTTGAACGGCTCAAGGAAGTGCCCTACGAGCTGTCAAGGGGCAACCTTACCCCTCCGATAAAGGAAAGCAGGGATCGGTTCTTCGGAAAATTTCTTTGGGGCTTAGACCTGCTTCGGGAGAGCATCGAGCAGCAAAAACGGCGGGAGCTGGAGCTTCAGCGGGAAAAGAAGACCCTGCTCCTTTCTCTGTCTCATGATATAAAAACTCCTCTCTCCGCCATAAAGCTGTATTCAAGCGCGCTGTCGAAAAATCTTTATCCCGATGAGGAAAAGCGGCGCAGCATAGCCGAAAGCATTAACGCCAAGGCGGACGAGATAGAACGCTATGTAACGCAGATCGTCAGCGCTTCACGCGAGGATTTTCTTTCCCTTGAGGTCAAAAACGGAGAGTTTTATCTGTCGGAGCTTGTTCAAAGCGTAGCCTCCTACTATCGGGAAAAAACCGAGCTGACAAAAACGGAGCTCCGCATAGGAGAATACGGCGACCGCCTCCTTTACGGCGATCTTGACCGCAGCGTCGAGGTGCTGCAAAACGTTATGGAAAACGCGCTGAAGTACGGAGACGGAAAGCTTGTGACCCTCACCGTCTCCGAGGAGGACGAGGGGATATTGGTCTCGGTCGGCAACGGCGGCTGCACCCTCGAAAAAAGCGAGCTGCCCCATATCCTCGAAAGCTTCTGGCGGGGCGCAAACGCTTCGGGAACACAGGGCAGCGGCTTGGGTCTTTATATTTGCAGAGAGCTGATGCGTAAAATGAACGGCGACTTCTTCGCCGAGCTGGAAAACGGCGTTATAACGGTAACGGCGGTGTTTCCGACAATGCAGAAACAGTAAGATACCGTAAAAAAGGGGCTCCTTTTTACTCTCCGCTCTTCCTTTTCCTCATCTTTTCAGCGTAATGCTTCGGGGAGCAGCCGAAGTTCTTTTTGAACACCCGCGAAAAATACAGCGGCTCCGAAAATCCGCATACGTAGGCAATCTGCGATATGTTCTGCTCTATATCGCAGGTAGAGCAAAGCAGCTTTTCGGCCATTTGCATACGCAAGCCCGTAAGGTAATTGTGCGGAGTCATTCCCACCTCGCTTTTGAACAGCTTGCGCAGATAATCGTAGCTGAAGGGTATGGTCTGCAAATATTTGTCGAGCTCGTAATCGCAGTCGGTGCAGTGCTGCATAATATGGCTCTTTATGGCGCCGACCACGTTTCTTAGGGGCTTGGTGCTCTGAAAGGCTATGACGTAATTGACGATAAGATTTCCGAACGCCTCTATAATAAGCTGCTTATTGCCGATCTCGCTGTTGAAATAGTAAAAGGCGTCGTTAAAGGAGGTCAGAACGTGCCTGTCGCTGTCGTCGGAGACCGAAAGGGGATTTTTAAAGGGAAAAGCGGCGTCCTTTATATTTATATGTATGTTTGTGAAGCCCTCGTCGCTGTTGTTCATATGGGATATGCCGGGAGGGATCACCACGATATCGCCTTGGCTGTAATTCAGCTCGGAGCCGTCAAAGACGAATTTTCCGCTGCCGCCCGTGCAGTAGACCAGCTCCCAGCTCTCATGGGAGTGACGGTGCATTGAAAAGGTCAGAAGATTTCTGCCCACATATACTATGTTGTTCATGGTTTAACGCCCTTTCACGATCGGCATAACGGTAATATGCCCTAATACAAGACAAAACGCTTGTGCATAATCAACAAATTTTATGGGAAACTATTGAAAAAACATAAACAATATGCTATACTAACATCATACCTTTACAGAAACCCCATTACCGAGTAATTGCAGCTTTAAGTTTCCTTAAAATAGCTAAGCAGGGTTTCTTTTTCATTTTCCGAAATAATTTTGCTCCATTTGACTCTGCCCTCGCTTTTGGCGTTATGCTCGTTATATTCGGCGAAGCGGGCGGTCTTGTCCCTTTCGGTATCGTTCCATTTGTCAAAGCCCGCCTCTGCGATGTGTCTGCCGTAGCGGCAGCTTATGAAGCTCGCTTTTCCGTGATCGCGCCAGGGACGCGCCAAAAATACGGAGCCGCTCTCGACCCTTTCATCGCAGGTAAAGCGGCAGCGGTCAAACACAAACCCCGTGCTTTGGGAGAGCGCGTGAGCGGGTGCGGCGGCGTAGCCGTGACCTCTTACGTCAAAAAGGGACTTTATCTCGCAGTTCTCAAACAAGGCGTCGCCGCAGCCGAAAATAAAGTCCACCGTACCCGCGATAAAGCAGTTCTTAAATATCTGCTTTTCGTATTCCGAGCGGCGGAGCTCGTCCTTGAGAAAGCCGTTGTACCTTTCCGTAAGATCGGGAGGCAGGGGACCGCAGAAAACGGTGTCTTGAGTTGAAACAAAGCCGCAGTCGGAGGCGGAAAAGCCGTCGGCGTACACCGTCAAGGCTACCTCTTGCCCCTTTTTCTCGGGGAAGCGGGAATCGTTTTCAACGGTAAGAGCCTCAAGCGTTACGTTGGGCGCGGTGACCGCCATGGTATAGGTGCGGAAGGTGTTGTACTCCCTGCCGCTTTCGTCAAGCTTTTTGGCGTAATCGTCGTATACGATAACGGTTTCGTCTCTGCCCGAGCCGATAAGGGTGATATTGGGAACGCCGATCTCCGTTTTTTCTCTGTAAACTCCCCTTTCAAGTATTATCCGCGTGAACGGCTCGGCTTTTTTAAGAGCCTCCGAGAGCTTGTCCTTCGGTGTGATACGGATCGTTTTCATGGCTGTTCCTTTCTCTTAAATGATCGAATGACCAAAAAAGATATATTTTTTAACGATATGATTATATATGTTCTTAAAGCTTTTTTCAACGGGAAATGAGAATTTTTGTAAAAAAGAGACAAAAGTATCCTTTACCGCTTGTCGGATTTTATTGAAATTTAAGATAAGAGAGCGGCGGATAAAAAAATCAAATGTCCGAATTGTGCATAAAAAGTTTTGTATTTGGCGTATACTTTCGCTTGATTTTCGGTTACAATATGTTTTGTAAATATCCAACAAAAAGTTACAACATTGATAAAAATTATTTGATATTTTTATAACGGATATTGTGCGGATATTATAAAAACGCACATACATTGAAAAATAACGAATATTTATTTTAGAAAACGAGTTTTACATGAACAAAATGTCTTTTAAGCAATACAGAACGCTGGACCTGATCATTTTGACGGTGGTCACCCTTGTTTTTGAGACGATAACCGCTCTCGCCGCCACAAGGTGGTTCCCCGACCAGCTCTATACCCTTTCCCCCACCGTTACAATGGTCTGTATCGTTATGATGAGGTGGGGCGGCTATGCGGCGATAAACGCGGCGGTCGGAGGCATGGCTTTCTGCCTGGCGTCGGGAGCCACGGAGCAGCAGATCATAGTTTACTGCGCGGGAAACTGCTTTTCGCTGTTGGCGCTGCTGCTTTTTAAGCTTCTCGGCAAGGAGAGGATAAAGGAAAAATTTTATTTTACGGTTTTGTTTACGGCGGCCGCCTATATCGGGGCGCAGCTTGGGCGCTGGCTCGTGAGCCTTGTTTTCGGAGGTCCCGCCGATTCCCTGGTGGTGTTTCTCACCACGGATTCGCTTTCGCTGCTGTTCGCCGTTGTGGTGGTGCTTATTTCCCGCAGAGCGGACGGACTTTTCGAGGATCAGAGGAGCTATCTTCTGAGAATGGATAAGGAAAGAAGAAAAAAAGAGGCAGAGGATTACTATATGCAGTAGGAGCATAACGACTTTGTAAATTTGTTTTGAAATATCTTTATCAGGAGGTTTTACGATGCAACTGAACGCTACCGACTATTTGATTTTCGATGAAGAGAGCGGGACCTATATCGAAAATCCGGAACAAATCGTTCGCGATGACGTTGAAAAGCATCATTGGCTGAACGTGCTGAAAACAGTGCTGAAGGATTGGCGGCTGTATCTGATGCTGGTGCCTATGATCCTTGTGTTCCTTTTTTGGCGCTACTTCCCGATGTACGAGCTGCTGGGCTGCTTTAAGCTCACGGAGGATATCAAGCCCGTTGCGGATCAATTCTTTGTGGGCTTCTCCAACTTCAAGTCCCTGCTCACCTCGAACGTGGATTTTTGGAGAGCGTTCCGCAATACGTTTTTGCTTAGCTTTTACGGACTTTTGTTCGGCTTCCCCACGCCGATAATCATTGCGCTGTTCTTTAACGAGATACGTTCAAATATCTGCCGCAGCGTGTACCAAGTCCTTACATACCTTCCCAAATTTATGTCAACGGTCGTTATGACCTCTCTCGTTATGATGCTGGTCAAGCAGGGCTCTACCTTCTCGGGCACGGGCATTCTTTCTCAGCTTCTCGAGCAGATCGGCTTCATCAGCAGCGAGACCGCCGGCGCGGGTCTTCTCAACGATCCGTCCTTCTTCCGAGCCATATATCAGATAAGCGGCATTTGGGAGACGGCGGGCTACGACAGCATCGTATTCTTTGCCGCCATAATCGCGATATCGCCCACCAGCTATGAGGCGGCGCAGATAGACGGCGCGGGAAAAATGGCACAGATGAGATACGTCGTTTTACCCTGTATCCTGTCCACGATAGTTATTATGCTTATAACAAGGATCGGCTCGCTGCTCAACATAGGCTACGAAAAGGTTCTGCTTCTTTACAACCCCAACACCTATGTTACCGCGGACGTAGTTTCCACCTTTGCGCAGAGAACGGGTATCGCGGGAGCCGCCAAGGGCTTGGCGTCCGCAGCCGAAATGATGAACAACGTCATAGGGATGCTGCTGGTTATCGGCGCCAACACCATTTCACGAAAGGCGTCCGACGTATCGCTGTATTAAGGAAACGCCGATCAAAACATACTTACGCGGCTGTGACAAAAATATAGTATAAAGGAATAAGAGGCTGTTATGAAAAGAAAACTCGAAATTTCCGAGCTTATATTCAAGATTATAAGCTACACCCTGCTGACAATATTTGCGCTCTGCTGCTTATACCCGTTTCTGTACGCGATCTCCGCGTCTATCAGCGGACGGAGCGCGGTAGAGTACAACGAGGTCGTTCTGTTCCCCAAGGACGTTCAGTTCCAGGCTTTCTCGACCATGTTCAACGACAATATGTTTTGGAACTCCTACACGAATACCCTTTTCCTTACCTTTTACGGTACGATCTGGGCGCTGGGGATATCCCTGTTCGGCGCTTACGCTCTTTCCAAAAAGCGTTTGCTGTTCCGCAAGGGCTTCAACTTCTTCCTGGTATTCACAATGTGGTTCAGTGCGGGTCTTGTTCCCCAGTATCTGAACTATTTGGACACTCAGCGGGTATTTAAGTCCGTCGGCATAACGGACGACAAGTGGCTGGTAGTTATCGCTATGGGCATGGCCGCCATGAACATCATACTGCTGAGAAACTCCTTCGAGGGCGTGCCCTCCGAGATCGAGGAGGCGGCTATCGTGGACGGAGCCACGGAAATGCAGGTGCTGTGGCGCGTTTACATACCTATGAGCAAATCCATTATAGCCACCGTTGCGCTGTTCTTCGGAATATCGCGCTGGAACGGATATTTCTGGGCGAGACAGATGATCTCCAACGCCAACGAGCGCCCTCTCCAGGTATTTATACGGCTTAAGCTGGAGCAGTTCAGCGACCCCGAACAGATGACCAACTGGTCGGAGCCTTACGCGTCCGACTCTGTGATCTACGCGCTTATCGTCTGCTCCATCGTGCCTATCCTCATCATTTACCCCTTTATTCAAAAATATTTCGCCAAGGGCGTCAACGTCGGCGGCGTAAAGGAATGATCCCATATTGTTATCAGCCGTTTATAACATAACGGTTTAGATAAAAAATGAGAAAATGACCAAAAACAGAATCCTTAAAGGAGGAAAGAAATGAAAAAGAACACACTTGCGGCTAAACTGATCGCAGTATCCGTTGCGGCAGCCGCATTGCTGACAGGCTGCGCTACCGTTCCCGAGGCGGAAACGCCCGGTACGGCGGCGCCTACTACTACCACCGCCGGCGGAAACAACAGCGAGGACGCCTCTACGACTGTAGGAGAGGGCCCCGCGCCTGCGGATAACGCGGAGACTTCGGCTCTGCCTTACGAGGCGGGTACGGTGCTTCGTATGGCGACAGGCTATAACAGCGCCGACACGGGTCTTTCCATGGACCCCGAGATCGCGGGCGAGGGCATTACTCTTGCTGACGGCAATACCTATAACGCGGGCGACCTTAAGCCCACATGGGTAGAGATCGAAAAGAGACTCAACATCAAGATCGACGACCAGTATCAGGGCAACAAGGCTTCTGACGAGTTTGAATACTGGAGATCTCAGATGGGCAATATCGATATGGTAAGCGGTACCGCTACCCTGCTGACCGAGGCGGGCAACAACGGTCTGGTCGTTAACCTTGCGGATTACCTTGATCAGATGCCCAACTTCAAGGCATACCTTGAGGCTAACCCCATCGTTCGTATTTCCATTATGGGCGATACCGACACAGGCTCCATTTACTTCTCCCCTTACTTCGACGGTGTAAACGACATCGAGCGTATGCCTCTTATGAGAGTTGACTGGGTAGCCAAGCTTCTTGACGGCGACGGCGAATTTGCCGCAGATGCAAGCGGCACCACCGCAGACCCCGTTTACCAGCCTTATATGCCCACAAGCGGCAAGATCGACATAGACGTTGTTAAGCTTGACGGCTCCGGTACCGAGAAGGTCACCAAGGATTACGACACGGCGGGCAATATCGTTGCAAAGATGAACGACGCGGGCGCCATGAGCGGCGTTGACGCGGTAAATATGCTTCGTACATACATCGACGAGGCTTACGGCGGATATTACGGCACCACTCGCTCCAATCTCTTCGTAGGTCAGAACGCGGCTTGGGACGCAGACGAGCTTGTAGCTCTTCTCCGCTGCGTAGTAGCCAACGCACAGACGCTCAACGGCACCGACACGGTACAGGGTCTCTTCTCCCGTGAGGACAACAACCTCCAGAGAAAGGTAGACGTTATGCGCTTCGCAGGTCACCTCTTCGGCGTTCGCGGTCTCGAATCCAGGTCCGACTGGCTGTACGTAGGCACCGACAACAAGCTCCATGACGCTCGTATGGAGGAAGACGCATACATTGCTATGGAAAGAATGAACAACATGGCTCAGGAGGGACTTATCTCCGCCAACTTCCTTAATAACGCGGAAGCAAAGTCCGACCAGTATTTGGAAACCGACACAGGCTTTATGAGCTATGACTACAACCAGACCCAGACAGCCTACAACCAGTCCAAGCTTCAGGACGGCGAAAAGTATATGGCGGCTATGGTGCCCGTTGCTCTTTGGCAGGACGGCACCGAGGGCGGCGTTTACATGAGATTTACCGAGTCCTGGCGTTCCGTTAAGACCGACGGTTGGGGAATCTCCCTGGAAGGCACACAGGGCGACGTGAACAAGCTTAACGCGGCTCTTTCCCTTATCGACTACGCTTACAGCCCCAAGGGTCAGATACTTATGTCCTACGGTCCCGACGACTTCATTATGACCGACGCAAACGGCGAATACATGACCTTCAAGTTCAACGGCGAGGATATGCCCATGATCTCCGAGGCTACCTACAACGAGCTTTGGGAAAAGGCAAACGGAAACTATACCAACTATGCGCGTAAGTATCTCGGTTCCACCCTCAGCTTCGTAAAGAGCCAGGCGTTCGAGTATCAGTGCACGCACGACGTAGGCAAGGAGGGCGCGGGCTACATTTCCAACGCTATCGGCTTGGGCACCATCAAGCACCCCGAGCTTGACCTTACCTCCAATCCCTGGTACACCTCCGTTCCCACCGTTCTCCCAAACTACAAGACCGAGACCGATGAGATCAACACCTACGATAAGCTGGGCTCCAAGGGCGTATTCAGCACCTCCAAGGACGGCGAAAACGTATTTGTTAACATCATCACGGGCGGTTATTCGGGCGAAGGCACCTCTTCACGCAGCGAGACCATCTCCAGCGTTACAGATTCCTGGGGCGGTTCTCAGGTTCTCAGCCTCCGCAACGACGCTTGGGACAGACTTGTTGAGTACTACAATTCTCTGTAATCGATTTTGACCGATTGAGGATCGGGATCAGGCACGGAAACATTCTCTGAAAGAAACACTAAAAATTGCGCATTGTCTCTCGGGGAGAAAATCCCCGAGGAGCAATGTAAAATCCTAATTATGTTCACTCGGGAGGGGCTCTCCCCCTCCCGTTTAAACATAAAGGAAGAGGGCTTTTATGTATAAGAAACAATTGATTTTTCAGAAAATAGTTTGTTTTGCTATGCTGGCTATGTCGGCAGTAGTATTTCTGTATTCATTGGGAATAATGACGGATATCTACGATACTCTGTATTACACAATGCCCAATCCCAATAATATTTACAGCTCAAAGGTGAGCGGCTCTGCCATTTATTATGAAATGCAGCCGTTTAACACCATATTTACCAACCTCTCCATAGGTCTTATACTTGTGACCTTGATACTGTTTGTTACCTGCACCCATTCGCGCAGAAAATATTACATTGGAAACTATATTGCGGTAGCGCTGACAACAATAGCCAATATTGCCGTTTCCGCATGGTCGCTTTACCATATCGCATATTATAAAGCAAGATTTTTGCAGATCGATTTTGCAGCATTGAAGGAATTTTGGGAAAACAGAAAACAGCCCGACGTTTATACCGATTCGACCTTTTGGTTCGATATAAGCTATCTTGTTTTCGGTTTGCTCCTGTTCGTTACCGTGCTGCTTATCGTTAATACAATTTTGAAAGTGATCCTGATGAAGGAAGAAAAGCGCCTTATCGGCAGCAGAAAGGACGTGAAAGCATGAAAAACGACAGCGTAGCTCTTATTAAAAAGGACCGTCTGCGTTACTCCAAAAACAAGCTTTCCTCTAATCTGACCTTGCTTGCTATTGTTTTTAACGCGCTTTATTTCGTCAGTATATATAAATCGGACGTGGGTTCTTATTATTACAGCTTTCTTATAGGCATATCGGTGGTTTACAATCTCTTGTTTATGCTTATCGCGTTTCTTTCCTCCGAGGGCGTAAAGGGATATAAGCTGAATTACAGCTATGTTTTGGTCGTCTTGGGCATAGGGCAGATAGTTCGCATTTTCATACTTCCCTTAAGCGCAAGGAACGCAACGGTCACCTTAAGCCAGGAATCACAGCAGGTAATGCATGACGGACAATTTATGAGAGTTTGCATTTATCTTGCAGCCTCCGCCGCTCTTTGCATTCTTGCGGGAATAACCGCTTTTATCAAGACACGTACTCTGACAAGCTACGAAGCGGAGCTTGAACAAAAAGCAAAGGGAGCGAGCCAATGAGTAATCTTAAATTACAGCATCTTGACAAAATATACGACAACAACGTACAGGCGGTCTATGATTTCAACCTCGATATCAACGACGGCGAGCTTATCGTTCTTGTAGGTCCCTCGGGCTGCGGAAAATCCACGACGCTTCGTATGGTGGCGGGCTTGGAGGATATCTCCGCGGGGAAGCTCATAATAGACGGGAAGGACGTTACCTCAATGCCGCCCAAGGACCGCGACATTGCCATGGTTTTCCAAAACTACGCTCTTTACGGTCATATGACCATATATGAAAATATGGCGTTCTCGCTTAATCTTCGCAAGGAAAACAAAAACGAGATACATCAGAAGGTTTTGGCGGCGGCGGAAATTCTCGGGCTCACCGATCAGCTCAATAAAAAGCCCAATCAGCTTTCGGGCGGTCAGCGGCAGAGAGTCGCAATGGGGCGCGCGATCGTGCGCACACCCAAGGTATTCCTTTTCGACGAGCCTCTTTCCAACCTTGACGCCAAGCTCAGAGGCGCCACAAGGCGCGAGATACTTTTGCTCCACAAAAGGCTCAACGCCACTATGATCTATGTAACTCACGATCAGACCGAGGCGCTGACCCTTGCGGACAGGATCGTTTGTATGTCGATGGGCTACGTTCAGCAGATAGGCACGCCTCTGGAGCTGTACGATACTCCCGCAAATCTTTTCGTGGCAGGCTTTATCGGGCTTCCTCCCATGAATTTCTTCGACGTGGAGGTAAAGAACGGGCAGGCGGTTTGCGAGAGCTTTGCCGTCGATCTTACCGCGGAGGAAAGGGAGATACTCAAATCCTATGAGAATAAGACCATCGTTCTCGGCGTAAGACCCGAAAATATCGTTGAGGGCGGAAAAATCTCCGTCAACGTATTCTCCAACGAAAACTTGGGTCAGACCACTTTGGTGAACGGCGCAGTGAAAAATCACAAGATCACCTGTAAGTTCCGTGAATGGTGCAATTACAAGGCAGGCGACACGGTCAGCGTTTCCTTTAACAGAAAGCATTTCTTCGACAAGGAAACCACCAATGCCATAAGATAACACGAAGGAGAACAAAGCATATGAGTAAGAAAAAAACGTCTGCCGCTGCTCCAAGGAAAGGCTTTAAGGAATTTATCCGTAAATTCTTTGTTTCCCTTAAGCGCAGCCCGCAGAATATCGCAATGGTCGCATTGGCTGCGGCGTTCCTTGTATATTCGCTTAATCTGACCTCAATTTCCAACACCACCGCAAGAATAAATTCTCCCAATATGGGACAGTGCGAATTTGCGGCAATGCTGTTTTCTATTCTTGCATTTGTCTGTTTTCTCAGGTCTTTTCCCAAGCGTCAGAAGCCGAATTGGCTGATGCTGGGTCTGTTGTGTCTGATGCTGGTGGGATTGGTGTTTGTGGACTGTGTATACCTTACAAGAATAAACCAGGCGATCATGCGCACGGAAAATCCGTTGGTGATCAATGTTGACACCGCTTATATCGCAGTCGCCAACAACACCATTGTGGCGCATATAGTGTGCGTAGCCGTTTGCGCCGTTCTTTTAGCCGCTCTGCCTCTTTACGGAAAGCTCTTGAAGAAGATAAACACCTCCATCGAGGTCGAAGGAAACGGCGAAATGGAAGTTATAGACATTTCCGGCGAGGAATGATAATTTAGAGCAGGTTCTCATAATGGAAGCAACATCTGTCATAAAACCGCCCTCGGCTCTAAGGGAGCCGAGGCGGTATAAAAGGACTTGTGTTGCTTTCTTTGCAGTAAAACAAATTTAGGGGCTGTTATGTCAAAGAAAAACAAAAAAAACGGCGGAGACAAGGCGGCGGTCAACTACTATGATCTTAAGACGGACGCGGTGGAAAGACTGGTCAACGCAAAAAACGCGCCCAAGGTCTCCGACGAGGAGATCGAAAAATATACCCGCAGGCATAAGCTGCGTATTCCCTCGTGGCTTAAGATAATTTTCATAAAATTTTGGTTCAGCGGCGCCGTATGCTATTTTTTCCTTTGGGGATTGGGAACGTATATTTCGGGGCTGGATCTTATGGCGGTGCTGGCGATCGGCTTGGGAGTCTCCACCGACCTTATGGTAAACCATGTGCTTCGTCATTTTGAGCCCGAAAAGGGCGCCTACGACAAATGGATGATGATACCGTTCAGGAAATTTTGGACGATATTTCTTAACGTGCTGTATGCCGTGCTGCTGCTGTTTTGCGTCATACAGTTCTATAATGCGGCGAACACCCTGCTGGTGGGAAGCGCGGAAACAGCCGACACGGTAGCCATAGGCGTTGAGCCGATACTGTTCGGACTGCTGTACATGGGCTTCGATATGCTCTTCATAACGATAAAAAACGGCTTGATAAAGGTGTTCAAGGACGCCGGCGACAAGGTCGCGGGTACCGAGTCAAAGGCGCAGAACGGGAAAGGACTTAACGCAAAATGATAAATATACTTTACGCGGGCTCCGTTTCGGCATGCTTTGAGCTGGACAACAGCCTTGCCTATTATAACGACTGCGAATACAAGGTGACCCTGGACGGCAGAGAGGAGCTTAAGGCTCGCACCAACGTTTTTTCGCTTTTCGGGCTTAAGCCCGACAGAGAATACACCCTTGAGGTGAGCGGACACGGAATGCTCAAATTCACCACCGAAAAGGAAAGCTGCGCGGTGAGCGTAAAGGATTTCGGCGCGGCGGGCGACGGCGGGCACGACGACACGCTGAGCATACAAACGGCGATAAACTGCCTCCCAAAGGGCGGCAGACTGTATTTCCCCGAGGGCGTATACTGTACCGCACCCTTGAATCTGAAAAGCCATATGACGATAGAGCTTTCGGAAAAGGCGGTATTGCTGGGAGCGACCGATACGGAACGATATCCCGTTATTCCCGGGGCGGTCGTCGATATCGAAACGGGAGAGCTTGTACAGACGGGCACATGGGAGGGCAACTCCGTTCCCATGCATCAGGCGCTTTTGTTTGCCGAATATGCGGAGGATATTCGTATAGTAGGAAAGGGCGTCATTGACGGAAACGCTCAGAACAGCGAATGGTGGATAAACGTCAAGGAGCGGGAGATCGGCAGACCGAGGCTTTTGTTTACCAACCGCTGCAAAAATATAGTTATGCACGGCGTTACCGTTCAAAACGCCGCCTCGTGGCAGCTTCACCCCTACTTCTCCAAGGAGCTGAGCTTTTTGGATATATCGGTAAACGCGCCTAAGGACAGCCCGAACACCGACGCGCTGGATCCCGAAGCTTGCGACAACGTCAACATCATCGGCTGCAGATTCAGCGTGGGCGACGACTGTATCGCCATAAAATCGGGCAAGATAGAGTTGGGAAAAATGTATAAAACGCCCGCGGATCACCACACGATAAGAAACTGCATAATGCAGTTCGGTCACGGCGCGATCACCTTGGGCAGCGAAATGGCGGGAGGAGTAAAAAATCTTACCGTGAACCGCTGTATTTTCAGCCGCACCGACAGGGGACTTCGCATAAAGACCCGCCGCGGCAGAGGAAAGGACGCGATAATAGACGGCGTGCTTTTCGAGAATATCAAAATGGACGGAGTTTTGACTCCCATAGTCATAAATATGTGGTACAACTGCTGCGACCCCGACCGCTATTCCGAGTACAACACCACCCGCGAAAAGCTGCCCGTTGACGAGCGCACACCTTATTTGGGAAAATTTACCTTTAGGGATATGGAATGCTTAAACTGTCAGGTCGCCGCCTGCTACTGCGACGGTCTTCCCGAGCAGCCTATCGAGGAGATAACCGTTGAAAACATAAAATTCACCTACGACCCCGACGCCAAGGAAGGGGTGCCCGCCATGAGAAACAACGCGGAAAAAATGTGCAGGGCAGGAATGTATTTCGATAACGTCAATAAGCTTACGGTAAGGAATGTGGATATCAGCGGAAACGATGGGGCGAATCTGATAATAAGTCACATTGATATATTGGTAAAGGAATGAGAAAAACAAGAACGGCTGCGGGCGTGCTGCTTGCCGCGGGGCTGATCATGACGACGGGCTGTCAATATAAAGCCTTCGACCTGCTTGACGAGTATACGTCAAGGCACCCCGAGATCATGCTCGGGGAGGAAACAAAGGTTTTTGAATGCGAAGCATGCCGAATAAAGGACCAAGCCTCGGAAGAGGCGGTCACAAGTCTGTATCTTGACGCCGTGGCAGAGGGAAAGGAAAAAGGGTACGTTCCCGTTTTGGTTTTTCTTGAAGAGGTGCTGGAGCGGAAAATAAACGCCGACTTTGAGGAAAAGGGACGGGAAAGCTATATCGAGGAAGCGCTGAACGCGGAACGGGCGGACGGCAGGGAGCTGTTCGACAAATATTACTCCGAGCTGGAGGAATATTTCGGCGGCGAGCTGACGGTGGACATGGGAAAGGTGGATATGCTGCTTTTCGAGTACGGCGGCTTTGGGGACAGAGGTCTGCCCTCGGCGGATTGGTACGGCGGGGAGCTGTATTTGGTCAAGGTACCCACAAGCAGACCCTTTGAAATATTCGCATGGCTGCCCTTTTGCGGTTGGAACGAATGTCCGCCGACAGACGAGATGATCTCCATGTGCGAATATTGGTATGAGGAATACGGCGCGATGCCCGCCATGATAACCTACGATATGCTGTATTTTTATTTGGACGAACCGATCACGGACAGAGAGACGGCGGTAAAGGCGGCAAAAGAGCAGTGCGCTTTTTCAAGCGAGTCTCTTTGGATCGCGGGAATAGAGGATTATGTTTTGATGACCCTGGACAGCAATGTTTGGGTGTTTTGGTGGGACTGATTTTAATTTTAAAAGAGGGAAAGAAATATGTACGAACGCATAGACAACTATATCGAAAAGCTTTTAACGGGCTCCTCGCCCGACGCTCCCCTGTGGAACATCGAGAGCATAAGGCAGGGAAAAAAGCCGCATTGGAACTACATTGACGGCTGTATGATAACCGCGCTCATCTGTGCAAGCGAAATAACGGGAGAAAAGAAATATTTCGATTTTGCCGAGAGCTTTATCGACTATTACGTAAAAGAGGACGGCTCGATTTTGGGCTACTCAATGGAAAAATACAACCTTGACGATATAAACGAGGGCAGGGTATTATTTGATCTGTACGAAAAAACAGGCAAGGAAAAATATAAAAAAGCGATCTTCCTTTTGCGGGAGCAGCTTAAGCATCAGCCCCGCACCAACACCGACAACTTTTGGCACAAGCAGATATACCCCGATCAGATATGGCTTGACGGCTTATATATGGCTCAGGTGTTTTATGTAAGATTTCAAAAGACCTTCGGCGGTAAGGATTATTCCGATACGCTGTCACAGTTCGGAAACGTCCGCAAATATATGTTCGATAATAACAAAAGGCTGTTTTATCACGGCATGGACTGCTCGAAAGCCGCGTTTTGGGCGGATAAGGAAACGGGCTGCTCCAAAAACTTTTGGCTCAGAGCCATGGGCTGGTTTTGCGTGGCGCTTGCGGACATTATCGAGTATATCGACGACGAGGGAGCAAAAAAAGAGCTTTGCGGGATATTCAATGAGGCGATCGAGGGGATATCGGGCTATGCCGACCCCGAAACGGGAATGTTCTATCAGGTCATCGACTGCGGCGGCAGAGAAGGGAATTACCTTGAGACCAGCGGCAGCAGCATGATAGCCTACGCCATGATGAAAGGCGCAAGATTGGGCGTTATAGATAAAAGATATGCCGAGGCGGGCAAGAAAACCTTTGACGGGATATGCAAAAAATATCTGACGGTCAGCGGGGACGGGGACTTAAATTTGGGAGGCATCTGCCTTGTGGCGGGGCTGGGTCCCGAGGATAACCGCCGACGGGACGGCAGCTACGAGTATTATATTTCCGAGCCCGTTGTGGAAAACGACGCAAAGGGAGTTGCGCCCTTTGTGCTGTGCTATACCGAGGTCAAGAGATTATCCGTATAAAGCTCGGTTTAGCAGCACGTGTAAATTAAAGAGGTTAAAATGAAGAATATCAAGATCGCCTATTTGGGCGGCGGCTCAAAGGCTTGGGCAAGGGTGTTTATGACGGACCTGGCGCTGGCGGAGGATATTTGCGGCGAGATCGCATTGTACGATATCGACCGACCCGCCGCGGAGCTCAACAAAAAAATCGGGGCAAGAATAAACGAGAACGAAAACACCGTCTCAAAATGGGACTACAGGGTCTATGAAAATATCGGGGAGGCGTTGGACGGCGCGGATTTTGTCGCCTGCTCGATCCTGCCGGGCACATTTGACGAGATGGAGGGCGACGTTCACCTTCCCGAAAAATACGGGATATACCAGTCGGTGGGCGACACCGTAGGTCCCGGCGGCGTGCTTCGCGCCATGAGGACGGTGCCTATTTACGAGGGCTTTGCGCGCGAGATCAAGGAGCACTGCCCCAAGGCTTGGGTGATAAACCTTACCAACCCGATGACGGCGTGCACCAAGACGCTGTATGACGTTTTTCCCGAAATAAAGGCTTTTGGCTGCTGCCATGAGGTTTTTCATGCACAGGAATTTCTGTGCTGCGCCGCCAAGGAGGTTTTGGGCGTCCCCCGTCCCTCACGCAAGGATATTATTATCGACGCCTGCGGGATAAATCATTTTACTTGGATCACCGAGGCGAATTTCAAGGGGCAGGATATGCTTGCCGTACTTCCCGAATTTATCGGCAAATATTACGAAACGGGATATTGCGAGCGTCCCGGCACCGCTCCCGACGGTTTTAAGGACGATCCGTTTTTATACGGCAACAAGGTCAAAATGGACCTGTTCAAGCGGTTCGGGATTTTGGCTGCGGCGGGCGACAGGCATTTAGTGGAATTTATGAACAATTCCTGGTATATCAAGGATAAAAACGACGTTCAAAAATGGCTTTATCATCTTACCTCCGTTTCTTACCGAAAGCAGGACAGAGTAAACAGGACAGATCAGTCCATGCGGATCGCGGAGGGCGCGGAAGAAATAGAGGTCAAAAAGAGCGACGAAGAGGTGGTCGAGCTGATGAAAGCGCTGCTCGGGCTTATCCCGCCCACCGTTTCCAACGCAAACACGGTAAACGTCGGACAGATGCCGGATATGCCTTTAGGCTCGGTGGTGGAGACCAATTGCCTGTTTTCTCAAAACAGCCTTAAGCCGATAACCGCCAAGAGACTTCCGCCAAGCGTTAATTCGCTTGTACTGCGCAATGCGCAAAACATCGAAAACACCTATTACGGTATTAAGCACCGTGACATAAAAGCGATCTTCGAGGCGTTTATAAACCAACCCTTATGCTCAAATCTTTCCGTTGACAACGCAAGGGAGCTGTTGAACAGCATGATAAACGCTGCGAGAAAATATTTGGAGCCGTATTACGCCTCGGAGCAGCTTAAGATATGACGGACGCGTTTATTTTTGCGGCAAACGCAGTTTTGCCCATAGTGCTTATGATAGCGCTGGGCTACCTGCTGAAGAGAATAGGCTTGCTTACGCCGAGTTTTTTGGACGCGGGGAACAAGCTTACCTTTAGGGTGCTTATTCCCGCTCTGCTGTACTTCAACATTTACGGGATAGGAGGCTTTGAGGAGATAAGCTTCGGCTTTGTACTGTACGGTATCGCCGCTGTTGCCGTAATTTTTCTGATCGCTTCGGCAGTTACTTGCCTGTTCACAAGAGACGGCGGAAAAAGAGGCGCGCTGATACAGTCCGCCTTTCGTTCAAACTACGCGATAATCGGGCTGCCCTTAGCCTCCGCCCTGTTCGGGGACAAGGGGGCTGCTGCGGCGGGAGTTATGTCTGCCTTCTGCGTGCCTGCCTTTAACATACTGGCGGTAATTACGCTGACGATATTCAACAACAGCAGCGAAAAGGGCAGGATCGACGTTAAAAAAATACTTATCGGTATTGTAAAAAATCCGCTTATAATAGGAACGGCTTTGGGACTTCTGACCTTGGGGGTACGGGAGCTGTTTGTAAGCCTTGACTTCGGATTTAGGCTTAAGGATATCGGTTTTTTGTATAAAACCCTTGAAAATCTCAAATCGATATGCACTCCCTTTGCGCTTTTGGTTTTGGGCGGCAAATTCGAGTTTTCCGCCGTAAAAAGACAGCTCAGATACATTGTTTTCGGAACGCTGGTACGCACCGTTGCGGTGCCCGTTGCAGCCTTGTCGGCGGCTTATTTCTTCATACCGGGTCTTTCGGGGGAGCACTATGCTGCGTATATCGGGCTTTTCGGCACTCCCGTCGCAGTGGCGAGCGCAATTATGGCAAAGGAAATGAACGCGGACGACGAATTGGCGGGACAGTTGGTCGTTTGGACCAGTCTTTTCAGTACGGCGACGCTGTTTATATACGTTGCGGTATTCAGGGCTGCGGGAGTATTTTAGAAGAGCTTATTTTATCCGTTTTGTCCATAAAGTTAAGCGGTTTTGCACTCGCTTTTTCGGGCGGTCGGATATAATATTAAGGGTAAGAAATGTGCCGAAAAGCACATATGATCAAATGATAAATTATTTTTCGGAGGTAAAAGGTATGATACTGGACAAATTCAGTCTGAACGGCAAAGTGGCGATCGTAACAGGCAGCGACACGGGTCTTGGACAGGGCTTTTCAAAGGCGTTTGTCGAAGCGGGCGCAAAGGTTTTGGGCGTTTCGGTGGTCCCCAGCACGGCAACGCAGGAAATGCTCGGAAAGGAAAACTTTGAATTTATTACGGCGGACCTTTCCACGCTCGATCCGATTGACGGCATCATCAAAAAGGCTTTGGACACCTTCGGTCACATTGATATTCTCGTAAACAACGCGGGCATTATCAAGCGGGAGGATACCATTGATTTCAGCGTAGAGAGCTGGGACGCCGTTATCAACGTAAATCTCCGCACACTCTTTTTCCTCTCCCAGGCTGTGGCTAAGCAGTTTATGAAGCAGAACAGCGGCGGCAAGATCATTTCCGTTGCCAGCATGCTGTCGTATCAGGGCGGTATTCGCGTTCCCAGCTACACCGCCAGCAAGTCCGCCGTCAAGGGTATCACAATGACCATGGCAAACGAATGGGCGCAGCACGGTATCAACGTAAATGCCATTGCTCCCGGATATATGGCTACCAATAACACCAAGGCTCTCCGCGCGGACGCAGACAGAAGCGAAGCTATCCTCGACCGTATTCCCGCGGGACGCTGGGGCACTCCCGACGACATTATGGGCGCGGCGGTATTCCTCGCCTCCTCCGCAAGCGATTACGTAAACGGCTTTACTATCGCGGTAGACGGCGGCTGGTTGGGCAGATAACATTTTTTGAAAGGAATGGTCACTTTTATGGATATGAAAGCGTTTCAGGAACAGCTTGAATGTACGGGCATTATCCCCGTGATCAAGCTTGAGGATACATCTAAGGCGGTGGAGCTCGCCAAGGCTCTGCGCGCGGGCGGCATAAACGCGGCGGAGGTAACCTTCCGCGCGGAGGGCGCGGACAAGGTTATTTCCGATATGACCAAGGCGTTCCCCGATATGCTGGTAGGCGCGGGCACCGTGCTTACAACGGAGCAGTGCGACAGAGCGATTGCGGCGGGAGCAAAATTCTGCGTAGCCCCGGGTCTTAACGCAAGAGTCGTAAAGCACTGCTTGGATAAAGGGGTACCCTTTGCTCCCGGTGTTGCCAACGGCAGCCAGATAGAGGAAGCCATGGAGCTGGGTCTCGACTTCGTTAAATTCTTCCCCGCGGAGCAGGCGGGAGGTCTTCCTTATATCAAGGCGGTCTCCGCTCCCTATGCCAATATGAAGTTTATGCCCACGGGCGGCGTTAACGAAAACAATTTAAATACCTATCTCGGCTTTAAAAAGGTCATCTGCTGCGGCGGAAGCTGGATAGTTCCCGATAAGCTCATAAAGGCGGACAAGTGGGACGAGATCACCGCCCTTTGCCGCACCGCGGTCAACAAAATGTTGGACTTTACCGTTGCCCATGTGGGTATAAACTGCGAAAACGAGGAGGAAGCCAAGGCTACCTCCGAGAGGTTCGAGAAGATGTTCGGCTGGGGTCAAAAGGTCGGAAACAGCAGCGTGTTTGCGGGCAGCTTTATCGAGTGTATGAAATCTCCGTTCAGAGGAGCCAAGGGACATATTGCCGTTTCAACCAACAGCGTTCGCAGAGCGGTATATCAGCTTAAGTCCATGGGCGTTGAGGCGGATATGGATTCCGCCAAGTACGACGCGGACGGCAGAATGACCGTGGTTTATCTTAAGGACGAATTCAGCGGATTTGCCGTTCATCTTGCAGAAAAAAAGTAAAACACAAGGAGATAATAACAGCATGGCAAAAATAGTAACCATGGGCGAAATAATGCTCAGATTATCCACTCCCAACAACGAAAAATTTATCCAGGCGGACGAATTTGACATAAACTACGGCGGCGGCGAAGCCAACGTTGCTGTCTCTCTCGCCAACTACGGTCACAATGCGGAATTTGTTACCGCAGTCCCCGACAATCCCATTGGAGCTTGCGCGGTAGCGGCGCTGAGAAAATACGGAGTTGATACCAAGCATATTGCCAGGTGCGGCGAAAGATTGGGGATCTATTTCCTCGAAACGGGCGCTTCCATGAGAGCCTCCAACGTCGTATACGACAGAGCTCATTCCTCTATTGCCACCGCGGACGCTTCCAACTTCGATTTCGACGATATTTTCAAGGATGCGGACTGGTTCCATTTTACGGGTATCACTCCCGCTGTTTCCGATCTGGCGGCGGAGGTAACGGAGGTTGCCTTAAAGGCGGCGAAGAAGCACGGCGTTACCGTTTCCGTTGACCTTAACTTCCGCAAAAAGCTTTGGTCCTCCGAAAAGGCACAGAGGGTAATGACAAATCTTATGCAGTACGTTGACGTTTGTATCGGCAACGAGGAGGACGCGGAAAAGGTCCTCGGCTTTAAGCCCGGCGCCACCGATGTCACAAAGGGCGAGCTGGAGCTTAGCGGCTACGTTGATATATTTAATCAAATGGCGGATAAATTCGGCTTTAAGTATATCATCTCTTCTCTTCGCGAAAGCCGTTCCGCTTCCAACAACGATTGGTCGGCGTGCATTATGGACGGAAAGACAAGAGAGTTTTATCACTCGAGAAAGTATAACATCAATCCCATCGTTGACCGCGTAGGCGGCGGAGACTCCTTTGCGGGAGGACTTATCTGCGGGCTGGCGGACGGCAAGGATTTTAAATCCGCTCTTGAATTTGCGGTTGCGGCTTCCGCGCTTAAGCACACAATACCCGGCGACTTCAATTTGGTCACCCGCGCCGAGGTCGAGGCACTGGCGGGCGGCGACGCTTCGGGGCGTGTGCAGAGATGATGAAGCTGTTTATACGCGCGCACGATCTGGGTGTCAGAAACGAGGAAAATATTGCCGACAGGCTTGACGAGCTGGGACTTGAGGGAGTTCAGCTCGTAGCCTACAAGGCGCTGGACGGGATAGCCTACGCCCCGGGCTCGGTCACAAGGGAACGCGCCGAAAAATTTTCCGAGGTCTTTAGGGAAAAGGGAAAGACGGTGCCGCTGATAGGCGCGTACTTCAACCCTGTTCACTCCGACGAGACTAAGATAAAAAACGGTGTTGCGGTATTTAAGGACTATTTAAAAATGTGCGGGTTCTTCGGCTGCGATATCGTAGGCTCGGAAACAGGCTCCCGCAACGGCGACAAATGGACATATCACCCCGAAAACCGCACGGAGGCGTCGCTGAACAGAGTGATAAAAACCTTTTACGAGCTGTGCGGATACGCGGCGGATAACGGAGCGTATGTGGGAATGGAGGGCGCCTTCGGTCACGTCTGCTATGACGTAAGGACCCTTGACCGCGCAGTTAAAAGCATAGGGGCGGACAATATAAAGATCATATTTGATCTGTACAATTATTTGGACAGGTCGAACGTTGACAAAATGTACGATATTCTTTCCGAGGGACTTCAAGCCTTCGGCGGCAGGATATGCGTATTCCATGTTAAGGACTGCGTTATCGCCGAGGACGGCTCTCTCGGACAGTGCGGCGTGGGAAAGGGCATCTTTGATTATACGAGAATACTTTCGGAGATAAAAAAGGTATGCCCCGACGCAAGGCTTGTTTTCGAGGGGACCACAGGAGAGAATATAGCCTTTGCCGTTTCACATATAAAGGGTATTTTAAAAGAAATATAATACCGGTAGACATTTAAAAATGGTTATTGGTATAAAATCAAAACAACGAAAGGAACATCGCAATATGACCTTAGACATCAGATACAGCAATCACCCCGAGGATTCCAAGCATTACGGCACCGCCGAGCTGAGAAAAAACTATCTTATCGAAAAGGTGTTTGTTGAGGACGAGATCGCTCTTACCTATTCGCATCAGGACAGAATGATCGCGGGCGGAGCAATGCCCGTAAAAAAAGAGCTCGCATTGGGAAGCACCAAGGAACTGGGCACCGATTACTTCCTTGAAAGGCGCGAAATGGGTATCATCAACGTAGGCGGCAAGGGGATCGTGGTCCTTGACGGAACGGAGTACGCGCTCAATTATAAGGACGGACTTTATATAGGAATGGGCACAAAGGAGATAGTTTTCAAATCGGAAAACGGCTCTGAGCCCGCCAAGTTCTATATCAATTCCTCCCCCGCTCATCAAGCCTATCCCACCGTTTACATCACCAAGGAAAAGGCGAATCACAGACCCTTGGGCACCGCCGAGAATATGAACAAGCGCGTTGTAAATCAGTATATCCACCCCGACGTATGCAAAAGCTGTCAGCTTTCCATGGGCATGACCGAGCTTGCCGTAGGCAGCAGCTGGAACACCATGCCCTCTCATACTCATGAAAGAAGAATGGAGGTATACTTCTACTTTGAGCTGGAGGAGGACAACGTTGTGTTCCATATGATGGGTCAGCCGCAGGAGACCCGCCATATTATCCTTCACAACGAGCAGGCGGTCATTTCTCCGAGCTGGTCTATCCACAGCGGCACCGCCACAAGCAACTATACCTTTATATGGGGTATGTGCGGAGAAAATCAGACCTATGACGATATGGACAATATCGGCAATATGGATTTAAGATAACTGTATATTTACCGTACATGTGCGGAAAAAAACCATAGAAAAGTGAGAGTACTGTTATGGCATATTTAACATTAAGAGGAATCAACAAGATCTATCCAAACGGATTTCACGCCGTTCACGACTTTAACTTAGAGATCGAAAAGGGCGAGTTTATCGTATTCGTAGGCTCATCGGGCTGCGGAAAATCCACGACCCTGCGTATGATAGCGGGGCTTGAGAATATCAGTAACGGCGATTTTTATATCGACGGCGTAAGAGCCAATGAAAAGGGTCCCCGTGAGCGCGGTGTTGCTATGGTTTTTCAAAGCTATGCGCTGTATCCGCACATGTCGGTCTACGATAACCTTGCGTTCGGTCTTATGCTCCAGGGCGTTGACGAGGACGTTATCGACAAAAAGGTAATGAACACGGCGAAAATACTGGGTCTTACCGATTATTTGGACAGAAAGCCCCGCGCGCTGTCGGGCGGTCAGAGACAGAGAGTTGCGGTAGGGCGCGCTATTATCCGCAAGGTGGACATATTCCTTATGGACGAGCCCTTGTCCAACCTTGACGCCAAGCAAAGAGTTACCATGCGCTCCGAGATAACGCAGATTCACCGCGAAACGGGAGCTACCACCATTTATGTTACCCACGATCAGACCGAGGCAATGACCATGGCGGACAGGATCGTCGTAATGAAGGCGGGCTATATCCAACAGGTGGGAACCCCCCACAGCCTTTATTTCAACCCCGTCAATATGTTCGTAGCGGGATTTATCGGCGAGCCTCCCATGAACTTTATCGAGGAAACGCTCAAGGGCGGAAAGCTGGATATCAGAGGCAACATCGTTGACTTGAACGCCGTGGCGGACAAGAGCGTGCTCCAAAAATACGAGGGAAAGACCGTGGCTTTGGGCTTCAGACCCGAGGCGATAAAGCTTGCGGGCAAGGAGGACGTTTCCAATGCCTATAAGATCGCCTGCAAGGTAGAGCTTACCGAGCTTCTCGGCGATAACACAAACGTTTATGTTGATATTAACGGCGTTAAATCCATTCTTAAGGTAGACCCCCATGATTCGCCCGAAATGGACGCCGACCTTGTTTTCGCTATCCCCTATGAGAGCGTTTATCTGTTCGACAAGGAAACGGAGAAGCGTATACATCTTAAAGAAAAAGACGCAGGCTCAAAGAGGAAAAACAAATAATATGGCAGATACTTCGACCGTAAGCGAGAAGGATCGCAAGCGAAGGGAATTTATCCTTAACGGCAGACCGATGGCTGTCGTTCTGAGTATTTCCCTTCCCTTGATTTTGCTGGGCGCGTTTTCCTATTTGAGCAGCATCATAGATACGGTAGTTGTCGCAAAAAGCGATAACGACGCTTTGTCGTCCGTTGTAATGATTTCGCAGATAAAAAATCTGTTTACGGCTTTAGGCTCGGGTTTTGCAACGGGCGGCTCTATTATTGTGGCGCGGCTTATCGGCAGAAACGAGTATGATACCGCAAGACAGGCGGCAAACACCATGATCTCTGTTTTCGCCTGCGGCGCGTTTTTGCTGGCAGCCGTACTTATGCCGTTATCAAAAGGCATTTTGCTGCTTATGGGGCTTACCGAGTCAATGGCGGAAAGCGGATTGGGCTATTTTCGCATACAGCTTGTGTCTATCGGCGTTTCCATGTTCAATACCGTTTTTCTTGGGCTCGAAAAAGCAAGGGGAGCAACGGTAAACATTCTTTTTGTGAACATAATGTCGATGTCGCTAAAGCTGCTGTTTACCGTGACCTTTGTCACGGCGCTGAAATTAGGCACCGAAATGGTGGCTCTGTCCACGCTTATGGCGGACCTTTCGGTCACCTGCTACGCCGCCGCAATGCTGCTTCGCAAGCGCTATCTTTTTCACTACTCGCTTAAAAACAACCGCTTTAAAAAGGACTTTATCTTTCCGCTTTGCTCCTTGTCGGTGCCTGTTTTTCTGGGGAAATTCGTTTTTTCCATGGGCAAGGTCATCGTCAATTCCTTGGCTATAGGCTACGGAGAGGATGCGCCGGGAGCGCTCGGAGTGTCCAATCAGATAAGCGGAAGCGTTACCAATATCACAAACTGCACCGAGGATTCGGAATCCTCCATAGAAAGCTATAATCTCAGCGCGGGATATTACGGCAGAATGATAAAAATATTTTTCTGCACCCTGGCGGTAAATCTTATAATATCCTCGGCGGGCTTTACGATACTCACCGTTTTTAAGGACGGCATTTCAATGTACTTTGCCGACGGAGATCCCGATAAGGCTTTGCTTATAGGGAAGATATTCGGCTATGAAAGAATAGGTATAATCGCCTTGGGGATAAACGCCGCGGTAAACGGTCTGATCTACGGGATAGGCTACACCAAGCTTTCAATGGTATGCAATTTAGCGAGGCTTTTCGTATTCCGAATACCCTCTATGCTGATAATGATAAACTGCTTCCCCGAGATGGGCGCGGAAAGCTTGGGCATAGCGATGCTGATCTCCAACGTTGGGATAGGTCTTATGTCGGCGGTAATAGGCACGGTGTGCCTTATTAAAGTAAAAAATCACAAAACAAAGGATAACGTCAAGTTATGATCCGTATGATACCGCGTATTTTACGGGAGAAAGGGGCAAGCATAAAATGAAAGACCTGAACAGAACCAATTTCGCGGCGGGCGAAAGACCCATAAGGATAATGCAGTTTGGCGAGGGCAATTTTTTGAGAGCCTTTGTGGACTGGATTTTGCAGAACCTCAACGACAGCGGCGTAATAAATTCCGACGCGGTCGTGGTGCAGCCTATGCCTGCGGGAAGAGTTGAGGAGCTGAAAAAGCAGGACGGCTTATACACCGTTTGTCTGGAGGGAATCGATAAGGGAGAAAAGGTCCAAAGCCGCAGGGTGATAGACGTTCTCCGCGATTTTATCAATCCCTTTGAGGAATATCAAAAATACCTCGATTACGGCAAAAGCGACGAGCTTCAGATAATTATTTCCAACACCACCGAGGCGGGAATAGCCTTAGACCCTTCCGACACAGACCTTTCCGCTTGCCCCAAAAGCTTCCCCGGAAAGCTTTTGGCGCTTTTGAAGACAAGATACGAGCATTTTAACGGCGATATGTCAAAGGGCTTGGCAATAATTCCCTGCGAGCTTATCGACCATAACGGAGACGAGCTCAAAAGAGTGCTTAAGGAGCTGGCGGAGATAAATAAAACAGACGCGGGCTTTATAGACTGGCTCGAAAACGCCAACCATTTTACGAGCACTCTTGTGGACAGGATAGTACCGGGTTATCCCCGCGATACCGCAAAGGAAATATGCGAGGAAACGGGTTTTTCCGACAACAATATAGTAAAGGGCGAGATATTCCACCTGTGGGTGCTTCAAAAGGAGCCGTTTGTGCAGGAAAAGCTGCCCGCCGACAGGTCGGGGCTCAACGTTATCTTTGCCGACGATATCACGCCTTATAAGCAGCGCAAGGTCAAGATACTGAACGGCTCCCACACGTCTATGGTGCCCGTGGCGTACCTTTGCGGCATCGATACGGTGAGGGAGGCGGTAACGGACGGGGACGTGGGGAAATTCGTCCGCGGCTTGGTAAACACCGAGATAAAGCCTACCATCGATCTGCCCAAAAAGGAGATGGACGATTTTGCGGGCAGCGTTATCGAGCGCTTTATGAATCCCTTTATCCGTCACGAGCTTATGTCTATCGCTTTAAACTCCACCACCAAGTTTAAGACGCGCTTGCTGCCCACCTATAACGATTACCGCGAAAAATTCGGCAGCTCGCCCAAGCATATATTGTTTTCCTTAGCCTCCCTTATCGTGTTCTACCGCGGAAAAAGAGGAAACGAGGAGATCGCGCTGAACGATTCCCCCGAGTATCTGGAATTTTGGAAAAAGATATGGGAGCTTAACGACAGCGCCGAGATAGCAAGGCGCGTGCTTTCAAGCGGCGGCATATGGGGTCAGGACCTGTCCGCCGACGGCAATAACACGGAGATCGTTGCGGGATATATCGAAAGCATACTTAAAACAGGGGAAAGAGCCGCTCTAAGGACGTTTCTTTCCGAGCTGTAATCTATAAAAGAGGACTGCCAGTATGAAAAAAACTATCGTAATTTCACCTAAGGATTCGGTCGGCGTGGCTTTGGTCCCCCTAAAAAAAGGCGAGGAGACCGAGGGCGTGATCCTTGCGCAGGATATTGAAAAGGGTCATAAATTTGCCTTAAGGGATATAAAAATGGATGAGCAGATCATAAAATACGGCGAGATCATAGGCAGAGCCACCGCGGACATAAAGGCGGGAGAGCATATCCACAGCCATAATATGTCCACCAATCTTTCAGGCGCCCTCGAATATTCCTACAATAAAAGGGAAACAAAGCACACGGGCGAGCACAAAAGCCGCAGCGTCTTCGTATATAAGCGCAAAAGCGGCGAGGTCGGCATAAGAAACGAGCTTTGGGTAATTCCCACGGTAGGCTGCGTTAACGCGCAGGCAAAGACCGTTGTTTCGGAATTTCTCAAGCGGCACGAAAAGCTTGAGGGAGTAGACGGCGTATTTACCTATACGCACCCCTACGGCTGCTCGCAGATAGGCGAGGATCATATCCGCACCCGCACGATACTTCAAAGAATGGTGAAGCACCCCAACTGCGGCGGCGTGCTCGTATTGGGCTTAGGCTGCGAAAACAACCGTATGGACGTTTTTAAGGAGACACTCGGCGAATATGACGCGGAGCGCACCGAGTTTCTTGTTGCGCAGGAGGTGGAGGACGAAATAGAGGAGGGCGTTAAGCTGCTTGAAAAGCTGTATCAAAAAGCAAAGGGCGACAGGCGCGCCGAAGCGGATATGTCGTGTTTGAAGATAGGCTTGAAGTGCGGCGGGTCCGACGGTCTTTCGGGCATTACTGCCAACCCTCTTGTGGGAAGATTTTCCGATTATATGGCGGGTATAGGCGGCACCACGGTGCTGACCGAGGTGCCCGAAATGTTCGGAGCGGAGCAGCTGCTTATGGACAGAGCCAAGGACGAAGCGACCTTCGACAAGATAGTCAAGCTCATCAACGGCTTTAAGGAATACTATCAAAAGCACGACCAGCCCGTTTACGAAAATCCCTCCCCCGGGAACAAGGCGGGAGGCATAACCACCTTAGAGGATAAATCCTTGGGCTGTACTCAAAAATCCGGCTCGGGCGAGGTTTGCGACGTGCTGTTTGACGGCGACGCCTTGACGGCTCACGGGCTTAATCTTCTTAACGGTCCCGGCAACGATATGGTGGCGGTAACGAATTTAGCGAGCGCGGGCTGTCATATGGTGCTGTTTACCACGGGGCGCGGAACTCCTTTCGGCGGCTTTGTACCTACCGTGAAAATTTCCACAAACTCCGACCTTGCCAAGAGAAAATCCAACTGGATAGATTTTGACGCAGGCGGTATCGCGGCGGGCGACAGCTTTGAGGATAAGCTGGAGCAGCTTATCGATCTTGTGACCGAAACGGCTAACGGGAAGCAGACGGTGAACGAGCGCTATAATTCGCGCGACATTGCCATCTTTAAGTCGGGGGTAACTCTTTAGAACAGCCAAGAGGAGAAACGCAATGACCCAAAAAGAACGAATGGAAGCAGGTCTTATTTACGACCCCATGGATAAGGAAATTATTGAGGATCAAGCGCAAGTGCTTGAGCTTATGTACGAGTTCAATATGTCACGTCCGAGCGAGCAGGAGAAACGCGCCGACCTGTTAAGCAAAATGCTCGGCAGTATAGGCAGGGAATGCTATATCGAACCGCCGCTCAGAGCCAACTGGGCAGGCAAACATCTGCACCTCGGCAATAACGTATATATAAATTTCAATCTGACTGCTGTGGACGACGCGGACATTTTTATCGGCGACAGGGTCATGATAGGTCCCAACGTTACGATCGCCTCCGCGAATCACCCTATCCTGCCCGAGCTTCGCGAACGCGGGCTTCAGTATAACAAAAGCGTGAGCATCGGGTCTAACGTATGGATAGGAGCGGGCGCGATAATCGTTCCCGGAGTTACGATAGGCGACAACTCTGTGATCGGGGCGGGAAGCGTAGTTACAAGGGATATTCCTCCCAACACGGTCGCCGTAGGGAATCCGTGCAGGGTGCTCCGTGAGATAGGAGAAAGGGATAAAACGTATTTTTACAAAAACGAGCGGATAGATTGGGAAAATAAAATATGAGAGTTTATTTGGATAATTGTTGCTATAACCGTCCGTATGATAATCAAAACAGCATACGGATTCATTTGGAAACAGAGGCGAAGCTGCACATACAGGAAATGATAAAAAACCGCGAATTGGAATTGGTAACATCATATATGTTGTACTATGAGAATGATAAAAATCGTTCTTTAGCCAAAAAACAAGCTATATTAAATTTTATTGAGGAAAACGAAACGTATTACGTGGGCGTTGAACAAAGCGAAAATGTGAATCGCACAGCTATGCTCATTATGCGAACGGGTGTGAAAGAAAAGGACGCTGTTCACGTGGCTTGCGCGATTATTTCGCAATGCGATTATTTTATCACTACCGACGACAGGCTTCTGAAGTTTCAAAATGAAAAAATACAACTGATCACACCGTGTGAATTTGTAAGAATATTGGAGGTGAACGGCATATGAACAACAACGTTAAAATTGTTGATACAGGTTTTTCTTGTCTTGTGGAAAAAATGGGTGTAATTGATGCGGAGAGATTTATTGCTGCCATTAAACGCGATGATTTTGATTATACGGTTTGGCAGCGGGAATATTTTGATAATATGAAAGCAGGTCAAATTATGGAGGAAGCGGTTTTGCATGCGAAGCACTATCCCCATAAGGGCGCAGGAAAAAATATTTGACTACAATGAAAGGACTGATACCAATGAAAAACTTTATGGACAAAGATTTCGTGCTGAAAAATCAAACAGCTCGCACTCTTTACGACAGCTATGCTAAGGATATGCCTATCTTTGACTTTCACTGTCATTTGAACATCGAGGAGATATACGGCGACAAGCAATTCAGCTCCATTACCGAGGCGTGGCTCGGCGGCGATCATTACAAGTGGCGTCTTTTGCGTGAAATGGGCGTTGACGAAAGCTATATCACGGGCGACAAGGGCGATTACGAGAAATTCTTGAAATACGCAGAGGTAATGCCCTACGCTATCGGAAACCCCATCTATCACTGGACTCACTTAGAGCTTCGCCGTTTCTTCGGCATTGACGATATTTTGTCCCCCAAGACCGCCGAAAGCATTTACAACAGAGCGAACGAAAAGCTTAAAACGCTTACCGCCCGAAAGCTCATTAAAATGGGCAACGTCAAAAAGCTCTTTACCACCGACGACCCTACCGACGATCTGCATTTTCACAAGCTGTTAAAGGAGGACAAGAGCTTTGACGTCGAGGTGGCTCCCGCTTTCCGTCCCGACAAGGCTATAAACATTGAACTGCCCGGCTTTGTTCCCTATATCGCCAAGCTGGCGGACGCGGCGGACGTTAAGATAGACGGCATAGACGGACTTTGCGAGGCGCTTACAAGGCGCATAGAGTATTTTGACAGCGTGGGCTGCGTATGCTCCGACCATGCTCTTGACGTGGTTATGTTTATGCCCGCGGAAAAGGAGCAGGTTGACAAGATACTTAAGAAAGCTTTAGCGGGCGACGATCTCACAAGAAACGAGATAGAGCAGTACAAGGGCTATATTCTCGTTCATCTCGGAAAGCAGTACGCCCGTCTCCACTGGGTCCAGCAGTACCACATCGGCGCGCTTCGCAACAACTCGGCAAGGTATATGAGACTGCTGGGACCCGATACGGGCTTTGACGCTATTGAGGATCAGACCTTTGCGAAAAAGCTTTCCATGCTTCTTGACACCTTAGACAGCACCGACGAGCTGCCGAAAACGATCCTGTACTGTTTGAATCCGCGTGACAACGAGGTGCTGGCAGCGCTTATCAACTGCTTCCAGCAGGGCGGCGTTGTAGGTAAAATGCAGTTTGGCTCCGCATGGTGGTTCAACGATCAAAAGGACGGTATGGAGCGTCAGCTTATGGCTTTGTCCCAGGTGGGGCTTCTCAGCAAATTCGTGGGTATGCTCACCGACAGCAGAAGCTTCCTATCTTATACACGGCACGAATATTTCAGACGTATCCTCTGCAATATGCTGGGCACTCTTATCGAAGAGGGCGAGTACCCTAACGAGGTCGAGTTCGTGGGAGAGATCGTTAAGGACATATGCTACAATAATGCGGTTAGATATTTCAGCAAGTGAAGAAATAAATGTCAATAACCATTCAAAAAGCGGTAATACGCTTTTTGAATGGTTATTATTATTGTTTATAAAATATACTCCGCATTGACAAACCCCACATATCCGTTATACGCCGCTTTTCTGAGCTGGGTCCCGTCCTTGGCGACTCTGTACTCGTTAAAAACGATAAAGGCGTCTCTGTTGGGTATCACCGTCAGCACATTGCCGCTCTCGGGGGATTCCCGCAGATTTAAGGCAGACGCCGCCTTGGCTGCGGCGCCCGTGCCGCGGCGGAAAATCGTGTTTTCGTTCACCCAGCCGTAAACGTTGGAGCTGTCGCCTATCAAGTGGAATGGGTGAGCCGTTCCGGGGGCAATATTGGTGATCTGCGCTGTGCCTGCGGTGCGTATTCTGCCCACAGGCTTGTCGGCTTCCGAAGCCGCATAATGCATTCCGCCGCTGAACAGCACCATATCGCCTATGGAAAGCTCGGGCAGATCTTCGTCGGGTCTGTTCTGACCGTTGGCGGCGATTATGGCGGGATAGTCCACGTAGCAGATATCGCAGTCTACCTTATCTTCGGCGCCGTAAATGTGATCCGCTCCCCATTGCCACATTTTCTGACCGTAGACGTACCTGCTCGGAACGGCAGGATCGTTTGTCCAATGGGCAAGCCACAGATCGTAGCGGTCAAGTATCTTATCCGCCGATAAATTATTTTCCAGTATGGACGGATTGGCATACAGTCCCGCGCGGTAGTTTTCGCGTTCTATTCTTTCCAAAAACGCCATAGCTATATTGGTGAGCTTTACTCTTGAAAGACTTAACACCCTCTTGTCCTCAATGTCGTAAAAAACAGGGTAGGTCAGCTTATACGGCTTTATCAAGCTCAACACGTGCTCCGCCTCTCTTCTTGCCTCGGCGGGAGAGGCAGCAAGGCAGTAGCAGTATACTCCTACGTTTAACCCCGCCTTTAATGCGCCTTTTATATGGCTCTCAAACATATCGTCTGTTTTTTGACGGTACCCTGTGCGAATGACGGCAAAGGTTATTCCGCTTGCTCTTATGCGCTGAAAATCAAGATTCCTGTTAGCATAGGAAATATCTATCCCTCTTGTGGAAATATTCATTTTTTATTCCGCCTTTCTTAATATAAATATATAAGTGCATATCATTACAGTATTATATTCGCCGTGTTTCTTTAAGGTTCGGCTGAATTTAATAATCAAACAATATTTTTCACTTTTTAGTCACTAATTTAACACCTTTTCAAAATAAAGATAAATATATTTTTCACATAAACGTCACTAAAAGTTCACTGGAAAAATAACTGTCTTATTATTTTTCACCGTATTATCACAAAAAGGGACTTTGTTGTTATAATATACAAACAAACCGCGGAGAGCGGCGGGCAAATCGGTAAAAATCAACATTAAAGGGCAAACTAAAGCCAAACTTAAACATTTTCCCCTTGATTTTTTTTCGGAAATGTGCAATAATATAAACAGGTATATCCAAAGCCGATTGCCTGTCGAAGCGCAGTGATCTGTTATAAATATAAAATGGTATACGGTCTGCGGATTTCGGGTATGCTCAAAAGAAAGGTACATAAAATAAATGTCACAAATTTTGAATTTTAAATCCGAATATAAAGGGCTTACCACCGCGGAGGTCGAGGACCGGCTGTCTATGTACGGCTGTAACGAGGACGGCGGCGAGGAGGGAAGCTCCTACAGCTTGAAAAAAGCAATGCTTTGCCCCCGTTTTTTTGCGCAGATCATAGTTGTCATACTTTTGTTTATTGCGGGAGAATATGTTACCGGTGCGGTGATGTTGCTGCTGACAGTTATGATGACGGTGGGCGACGTTATTTTTCAGATGAAGCTTTACGAAAAGGAAGTGACCCTAAGAAAGCTTGGGGGAATGAAGTTCCGCGCGGTAAGAAACGGAGAGCTGACCTTAGTAAGAAAGGAATATCTTGTTCCCGATGACATAATAGTATTACAGGGCGGCGAAAGAGTTCCCGCCGACGCTCATCTGTTGGAGGCGGAGGAGCTGACGGTGAACGAATCGGTCTTTTCGGGAGACAACACGCCCGTAACAAAAAAGATAGGCTCCGACAGCGAAAGAAAGCTTCCAAAATCCACCTGTATCTACAAAAATACCGTTATTATGAGCGGCAGCCTGGTGGCAAGGGTTTTCGCCACGGGCGAGGACGCAGCGGTAAAGCGAGAGGAAAACCGCCGCCCCTCTCATTTTGAACAGCGAATAAAAGCGCCTGTGACGGTGATATTGGTGATGGGACTGCTTGAAATGCTGGTAGCCGCGCTGCTCTGTTATTTAAGAGCCGACGAGATTATCACGTTTGCGGACGTGCTGCTTAAGGTGGCGCTTCCCGCCGTATCCGTGGGCATGTGCTTTATTCCCTCTCAGGCGGATAAGCTTGTGCGGCTGTTTTATCTCAACGGCGCGGGACGGCTCAACCGCAGACACGCGCTTGTGAAAAACGTTGCCGCAATGGAGGAGCTGAGCGCGATAACCTGTGTTTTGGTGGAAAAATCGGGTACTATTACAAAAAATCATATGGAGGTAGCGGACGTTTTTACGGAGGAGCCCGCGCTTTTCAACAACGTGTGTGTGTTGGCGTGCGACCCTGCGCCAACCTCGGCGGCTGAAAAAGCTATACTGCTGTATTCCACCTTTGGCGGCACCGATATCAAGGAGCTGTTCTCCAACGAAAGGGAAGCGGTCTATCCCTTTTCCGAAAGCGTAAAAATGGCGGGAAACCTGTGGAAAATCAACGGACAGCGTTTGCTTTGCATAAAGGGAAGTCCCGAGGAGATTTTAGCGCTGTGCAATATCGATCCCAACGAGATACACTACATACAGCTGAAGCGGCAGGCGTTCGCCAAGCAGGGGCGTCAGATACTGGCGGCGGCGTTTGCCGTGCTTCAAGAGGATCAGCCCGCCCCCGACAAGCTTTCGGACCTTCGCTATGAGTATATAGGGCTTGTGGCGCTGGAAAATTCCACGAGAGATACCGTGCCCTACGCGGTGAAATCCTGTATAAAATCGGGCGTAAGGGTGATAATGATGACGGGAGACGATCAAGAAACGGCTGCCGCTATCGGCAGACAGATAGGGCTTCAAAGCACCAAGACAGTTTTGGGCTCGGAGCTTGACTCGGGACCCGACTTGAAGGACGTTGGCATATTCGCAAAAATAACCCCCGAGCAGCGGCTGAAGGCGGTGAATTTGCTTAAAAGCAACGGCGAGATCGTGGCGGTGGTGGGCACCGATACGGACGATATAGCGATCCTTGAGGAATCGGATATAGGCATTTCGGTAAACAGCACCGCTTCCCCCGCGGCGGCGGAAAGCTGCGATATGCTGATGAGCGACGATAATTTGCTGGCGATCGCCGAGGCGGTAAAGGAAAGCCGACAGGTCCACCGAAATTTAAAGAGCGCACTGGCTTTGCTGCTTGCCGCGCATTTTGCGCTCGCAATATTCGCGGCGGTGGTTATGGCGGTGGGCGGAACGGCGCTGTTCAGCCCCGTGTTCGCCGTGCTCCTGTCCGGCGTTATTTTCCCCACTGCGGCGTCGATGTTTATGGGAAATACCTTTGATATAAAGGCGGACTTTACTCCCAGCGGATTTATCGGCAGAGGCGTAATAAACAAAACGTTTTTCCCCAAGGCGCTGATCTTGGGCGGTACGCTCGCCATGGCTATGATACTGTTTTACCTCTTCACCATGAATTTGGAGGTGGAGGTGCACCGTTCGATCTTTCTGATGATGATGACGGCGGGAGTGACGCTGGAGGGCTTTACGTTAGCCTCCCAAAGAAACACCTTTATGTCCTCGGCGAAGGAAAAGCACGGTTTTTCGGGGACCTTTCAAGCGGGGCTTATTTTCCTTTGCTCTTTGGTCATAATTTACGTTCCCTATTTAAACACGGCGTTCGGTTTTTCCTCGCCCAATGTGCTGGTTCTGCTTATCGCGCTTGCGGTGACAGTGGTGTTTACCTTCTGGGCGGAATTTGTAAAAAAATTTAATTCGGTAAAATAAAGGAATGACAAGAAAAAAACACGTTATTATTGCCCTGTCGCTGGCTGCCGCGATTTTTACGCCTCTTTTGATATGGGACAATCTGCGGATCGAAACGGTATGCTACGACATACGGGATAAAAATATTCCCGAGGGCTTTGACGGCTTTAGAATAGTGCAGGTGTCCGACCTGCACAATAACCTTTTCGGTGAAGATCAGCACAGGCTTATCGAGGCGATAAAAAGGGAAAGCCCCGATATGATCGCCATAACGGGCGATCTGATAGATTCGGAGGAAATGTCAAATTCCGAAGCGTTCATACATGAGGCGGTAAAAATAGCGCCCTGCTACTACGTCAACGGGAATCACGAACGGTGGACGGGGCTGTATGAAAGCAGGATAAAGCCGATGCTGCTCGAAAACGGGGTATATGTTCTCGATAACGAGAAAACCTATATCGAAAGAGGAGGAGCAAGGCTCCCCGTGCTGGGCGTTTCGGATCGGAGCTATGGAGACTTGGAAAGAAGCGCGGTATTAAACGAGCTGACCGAAAACGAAGGCTTTACGCTTCTGCTTTCTCACCGTCCCGAACAGTTGGAGCTGTATGCGGAAAGCGGAGCCTCCCTTGTGCTCACAGGACACGCTCACGGGGGACAAGTGCGTATTCCCTTTACGCGTCAAGGTCTGTATGCTCCCAACCAGGGAATATTCCCCAAATATACCGAGGGCGTGTTCAAAAAAAGCGGCACCAAAATGATAGTGAGCAGAGGCTTGGGCAATCAGGTCCTCATACCGAGGGTCAATAACTGTCCGCAGTTAGTGTCGGTCACATTAAACACAGAATGAAAACAGAAAAACGGAAAGAACAATTTTGAAAGGAAAACAAGGAAAAAATGAAAAACGCTTTGGGCATTGTCTACGGTATAGTGTTCGGAATTGCCAACATTATACCGGGAGTAAGCGGCGGGACAATGCTTGTTACCTTCGGCTGTTACGACAAGGTGTGCGGCGCGCTGGCGTTGGACATAAAGGAAATAAAGAAAAACATCAAGTTCCTTATATTCTTCGCCGTGGGCATGGCGCTGGGGATAGTGGGATTTTCCAATGTGATAACGCTGCTGTTCGACAGCTTTCCCACCGAGACCTATATGTTTTTTATCGGTCTTATCTTGGGCAGTATACCCTTGATAATAAGAAACGCCACGGTAAAGGAAAGCTTCCGTCCCGTCTGTGCCGTTCCGTTTTTGGCGGCACTTGCCTTGGTGGTAGGCTTGGCGGTGCTTGAAAACGGCACCGTTGACCCCTTAACGGTAACGGAGGAAAACGGACTTTATACCGCTGTTTTTACCAACAACAGCGATCAGACCGTCGAGGATTGGTGGCTTGAAGCAGACCGGGACGGCAAAGAGGGATTTTTGGAGCTCAGCGATAATATGGTATATACAACAAAACAGGGCTTTACGGATAAAATTTTAGGAAAATCGGGCGATAATATTTTAAAGCCCGCGGAAAGCACAGAACTGAAGCCCGGAGAGACTTATACCTTTACATACAGGATATCGGACTCGGCTCTCACCCTTACCCCCAAATACAGATACGGCGTAACGCCTTTGTTTATAGCTAAGATAGTTTTAGCTTCCTTTGCGGCGGCGGTAGCCATGATAATCCCGGGAGTCAGCGGCTCCTTCATAATGGTGCTTTTGGGCACCTATTCCACCGTGATCTCAGCCATAAAGGATTTTGACCTTGCGGTGCTTATCCCCACCGGAATAGGCGTGGTCATGGGCTTGATACTCGGCGCAAGGCTTATAAGGCTTCTTCTGAAAAAAGCGCGTCTTATGGTGTTCAGCGCGATACTGGGAATGTGCGCCGGTTCGCTCTACGCCATTCTTCCCGAGGGCTTCGGCTTAAATATCGATACTCTTATCGGCGCATTTGCCTTGATCGTCGGCGGAGTAATTTCATTTATTGTTGGAAAGAATACCAAGACGGAGGAATGACCGCCGACGGTTACAGCCTACTGCCGCTGTTTTCAAATAAAAGGACAGACATTATTATGGAAATTCAGTATTTCGGTATAAACGAAAGGACGATTGTATTATGATGAAATATCAGGACCTGCGCAAGAACGGCGAAACCGTGGCTCATACCTCAAAGATCGAGGTTTTGGAGCAGGACGGCATAGCGTATAAGATTTTCGATAAATCCTTTTCACGCACTCAAATTTTTTATGAGGCAATGCTCCAGACCAAGGCGGAGGAGCAGGGAATACGGGTACCGAAAATTTACGGGGTGGAACAGATAGACGACCGTCTCGCCATTCTCTCCGAGTACATCGAGGGTCAGACCGTAACGGAGCTTATGGAGGAAAACCCCGCGAAAAAGGATTATTATCTGAATATTCTTTTAGAGACCCAGCTCGATATAAACTCACGGGTCGCGGGGGATATCGTTAAGCTTAAGCATAAGATATCGAGAGAAATAAAAAGGCTTCCCTTTATCGATGATATAAAGAAATACGAGCTTGAGACACGTTTGGCTTCCATGCCCAAGCACAGCAAGCTTTGCCACGGTAATTTCGGTCCCGAAAACGTGCTCATTGACGGTATGGATAAGGTCATAGTTTTGGACTGGGTCGCATCCTCCCGCGGAAACGCAGGGGCGGACGTGGCTAAGACCTACCTTAAGCTTACCCTTATATCTACCGAGCTTGCGGAGAGGTACATAACCCTGTTTTGCCAAAGATCGGGCTATGACAGGCAGTATGTGTATGAATGGCTTCCTCTTATCGCCGCCTGCGGCTTGGGGGAGAAGAATATCTCCGAAAGCGAAAAAGCCGTGATGCTGAGCTGGCTTGACGTGGTAGATTACGATTAAAGTAAAAAAATTTGCGCAGGGAAAAGGAATTCCCGCGTCGGTCTGAGTCCGCAGGGGCTCACGAAGCCGCCCCGTTAAAGCACGGCTTTGCGGGACGCGTTTTTCGGGAAAGGAGGAATTTAAAAAGCGTTATCTTCAATTTAATTTTCTTTTTACAAGTAGAGGACAGTAGAAATTGCCGCATTTTCGCGGCAGTATAAAGCGACTTAAGTCGTAGAAGAGAGAGAATAAACCCACTACGAAAAAGGAGGTTAATGTGGCAAAATCTCATAATCAAAAGCGCAGACTACTGATTTTGGCGCGGATATTCAGGGAGGAAACCGACGAAAATCACGGTCTGTCCCTTGCGCAGCTCGAAGCACTTTTAAGCGAATACGGTGTAGAAAGCGAAAGAAAAACGATGTACAGCGATATTGAAGCCTTACGCGACGCGGGTATCGACGTTGTAGCGGATAAACAGGCGAGAAACACCACATATTTTTTGGCAAGCAGAGAATTTGAGCAGCCCGAGCTGTATCTGCTCGCAAACGCAGTGGCAAGCAGCAAGTTCATCAGCAGCCGCAAGTCGGTGCAGCTCATAAAAAAGATATCGGCAATTGCGGGAAAGCACGAAGGAAAAAGGCTGATGAGGCAGATAACGGTCAGCGACCGCGTAAAATCCACCAACGAAAGCATATACTACAATATCAACTACATCAACGAGGCCATTTCGTCGGGAAAGAAGATCAGTTTTTTGTACTTCAACTACAACGAGAAAAAGAAAAAAGAATACCATAACGATAAAAAACCGTTG
This sequence comes from Bacteroides sp., assembly GCA_023663265.1. Classification (GTDB taxonomy): domain Bacteria; phylum Bacillota; class Clostridia; order Oscillospirales; family Ruminococcaceae; genus Ruminiclostridium_E. Next base: position 684 of record JAMPHV010000006.1, on the reverse strand, counting down.
GTGATATCGCCGAGGGCGTTAGTGTGGAAGGACGAAAACTACTATGTGACAGGTTATTATGACAAGCGCAGGAAGCACGTGGATTTCCGCGCGGATAAAATGGAAAAGGTAGAAATATTGAATGAAAAAAGCTATAAGGACCCTAATTTTGATATCAACGAGCATTGCAGCAGGCGATTCGGTATGTTCGGCGGCAAGCTCACGAAGGTAAAGCTGCGTTTTGACAATTCGCTGGCGGGAGTGGTCATAGACAGATTCGGTCTCAAGACGCACTTTGTCGATATGGGCGGAAGCTTCGAGATCGAAAGCGAGATCGACGTAAGCCCCACCTTTTACGGTTGGCTGTTCCAGTTCGGAAGCAAGGCTCAGATAGTGGGTCCTCCGAGCGTAAGAAACGAGTTTAGGCAGTTTGCAGAGGATACTTTAAAGCAATACGGGCATAAATCGGGCAGCCACATAAGCTTTAACGACAATCGGCATTACAGCCCCTCCACCGCAGAGTGATCTCATTAAACAGGTCTAATAAAAAATGAATAGCAGCGCCCCGTCAAAGCCGATCAGCGCTTCGGTTTTGACGGGGCGTGTGTTTTTCACCTTTTGCGGTCTGCTTTTTCTTCGTTTGGAATTATTATAATACTGATTTCTATCTAAAATATAGACTTCGTCTATATTTTAGAGCCGACT
>JAMPHV010000069.1 GCA_023663265.1 Bacteroides sp. | reverse complement strand
GAATCCCTTCCTTATCCCCCTCCCACCCCCTTTTCCTCGCTTTGGAAGTAGTTTTGGAATATAAGTCGGTTTTCCATTTTTTTAAAATGCTGGCGCTTAGAATTATAACTGCCAATGTTTTATAATGATTTATTAAGCTTTAATTAAAGCTCATTCTGCTTTTTATCCAATGCTTATTTTCATTTTAAGATGTGCGCTTTTACTTTTGTCTTAATAAATTCTACATTTTTTGCTTTGAATTTTGGGGAAACTTAAAAAAATCCTTTCACGTCTCTTTACGTCTCTTCCTCCGCCTGCTGCTCCAGCACCGTTAGGACTGCCTCTTTTATTTCCGAAAAGCCGTAGCCTCTTCTGACAAGAGCGGAAACGGTACGTCTTCGGTCGTCCCTGTCCTGTATTTTGTCGTAGTATTTTTTTTGGATAAGCAAAACAAGCTGCTCCGAATAATCCTCTTTTTCGTAAGCGGACAATGCCTCTTCGGCAGCGGCTTCTTCCACGCCTCTGCGCCGCATCTCGCTCTTGGCGCGGTATAAGCCGTATTTTTTGTTCACTATAAGGGAAGCCGCCAGCTTTCTTGCATACTCTTCGTCGTTAAGATAGCCGTACCTTTTCATATCCTCTATGACCCGCTCGGCGGTCTCTTCGGAATAGCTGCCGAGCAGCTTCTCTTTTAATCCCGCCGAGGAATAGTCTCGGCTCCCCAAAAGGTACATGGCTCTTTTTCTTGCTCTGCTGTATTCGGAGCTGTACTCAAGCTCCTTTTCTTCCTCGTCAAACAAGCTCATCTCGGCGTTAGTCTCCGTCGATATCATCTATGGAAAATTCTTCAAAATCCTCCTCCGCTTCCACGATAACGGCTTTCTTGGATTTTTTTGAGCCGCTCTTGGAGGACGATGAGGACGAGGAGGACTTTTTCGCGGGCGCGGCTTCGCCGTCGGGGGCTTCCCCCGAGGTCTCGGGCGGCGCGTCCTGCGCCGCCGCGGCGTCATCGTCGTCCGCGCCGCCGCTCAGGAGGGTCTTAAAGAGAGCGTCCGCCTGCTCGCGTATTTTTCCCTCCACCTCGCCGCGTATATCCTCGTTTTCGGTGAGCCATTTCTTGACGCTTTCTCTGCCCTGACCTATTTTCATATCGTTATAGCTGAACCAGGAGCCGGATTTCTTGATTATCTTAAGCTCGACGCCCATATCTATGATCTCGCCCATTTTGCTTATGCCCTCGCCGTAGATCATATCGAACTCGCAGGATTTAAAGGGCGGAGCGACCTTGTTTTTCACTACCTTACACTTGGTGCGGGAGCCCAATATCTTGTCCCCCTCCTTGATAGGCTCGCCTCTTCTTACCTCTATCCTTACCGAGGCGTAGAATTTCAGCGCCCGCCCGCCGGGGGTGGTCTCGGGGTTGCCGTACATCACGCCTATCTTTTCGCGGATCTGATTGATAAACACCGCCACGGTGTCCGATTTGGATATAACGGCGGTAAGCTTTCTCATCGCCGCCGACATCAGCCTTGCCTGTACGCCCACAAAGCTGTCGCCCATTTCGCCGTCTATCTCCGCTCTTGTCACCATAGCGGCGACCGAGTCCAAAACCACTATATCCAAAGCGCCCGAACGCACCAGGGCTTCTATTATCTCCAGCGCCTGCTCGCCCGTGTCGGGCTGAGATACGATAAGCTGATCCACATCAACGCCGAGCTGTCTTGCGTAAACGGGGTCCAGCGCGTGCTCCACATCGATAAACGCCGCCATTCCGCCCTTTTTCTGGACCTCGGCAATGGCGTGCAGCGAAACGGTGGTTTTACCGCCGGATTCGGGTCCGTATATTTCCACTATCCTGCCCTTGGGGAGCCCGCCTATGCCCAAAGCCAGATCAAGCCCCAACGATCCTGTGGAAATCGCTTCAACGTTAAGCTTTGATTTCTGATTGCCCATTATCATGACCGAGCCCTCGCCGAACTGCTTCACGATATATGCTATAGCGGAATCCAGCGCTTTCTTTTTCTCCTCGGGAGTGGTCGCCTTAACAAAGACCTTCTTGGGTGTGTTTGATTGTTTTGCCATGGTATGTTCTCGCTTTCTTATGTATGTTATTTATTATCGGTCGCCGATGGTCTTTTTTCCTGCCACGATCCGCTCTATTCCGCCGTAATCCCTTACGATCTCGCAGGAAAACCCTTCCTTCTCCATAAATCCTCTTACCGTCTCAGCCTGTCCGTCCCCCGTTTCAACGATAAAGCCGCCATTTTTCTTAAGTCTGTTCTTCCACCTGCCGAAGATCGCGCGGTAAAAATCCAATCCGTCCGCGCCGCCGAAAAGAGCGATCTCGGGCTCGCGCCTTACCTCCTTTTGCAGCCCGAGCATATCCTCGGCGGTAAGGTAAGGCGGGTTGGCGGTTATTACGTCGCATTCCTCGGGAAGACTCTCCAAAAGGGATACGCTCGGGTCAAGAACGTCCCCGCAAAGGGGGGTCACCTTGTCCTCCGCCCGATTAAGCGAAATATTTTCTCGGAAATATTTCAGCGCGGCGCCGCTTATCTCTATCCCGAAGCAGCGTGCGTCCGAGTTTTTTGCAACGGCTATCGGTATGCAGCCGCTGCCCGAGCACAGGTCTATCAAGGTGCCGCTCTCTCCCAGCTCCTTAAGAGCTCTTTCCGCCAGCAGCTCCGTTTCGGGTCTCGGGATAAGCACGCCCTCGCCCACATGAAAGGTAAGCCCGTAAAAATCCCATTCCCCCAGTATATATTGGAGCGGCTCGCCCTTTGCCCTGCGCTTTGCGGCGTCCAGCGCCCTTTGCGCCTTTTCCTCGTCTATATCGCTGTCGGGTGTAAGGGTAAGGCGGTCGAGCCCCGCCGCCCATTTAAGAAGCTGATCCGTTTCAAAGGCGGCGGCAGCGCCGTCGTTCTGCTCCAGAAGCGTGCGTATCTGCTTTTTAAGCAGCAAGCTTACCATTTGTCCTCCTCGCCGTCCTTTGGCAAAACGGGAGTTATCGCCGCTATCGCACATTCGATCTGTCCGTCGTCGGGCTCCTTTGTGGTGAGCCTTTGTATGGCAAGCCCCGGGGCGGAAATTATTCTTGTGACGATATTGTCGTATCTGCCCGCTATTTTTATTATCTCGTAGCTTATCCCCACCACAACGGGGAGCAGCAGCAGCTTACAGGCGGCTCTCATCAGGTCCGCGGCAAATTTGCTTACTCCGAGCCATGCAGTGAACTGCTCGCTGTTTATCGGGACCAAGGTGGTCACCAAAATACTTACCGCCAGCACCAAAAATATAAAGCTGGTGCCGCAGCGGGGGTGAAAACGGATATGCTTTCTCACGTTTTCCACCGTCAGCTCCTCTCCCGCCTCGTAGGCAGCTATAGTCTTATGTTCCGCGCCGTGATATTCATAGGTACGGCGGATATCTTTCAAAAGCGAGGTGAGCCAAAGGTATACGATATAGATGATAATTTTCAGTATGCCCTCGAAAAGGGAACGGAGGGGCGAAATATCAACGTCTCCGAAAGCGGTCTGCAAGGCGGTGAAAAGCCACGTGGGCACCAGTATAAACAAAACCAGCGCCAACCCCACGCCGATGACCGTGCCCAATACGGAGATCACGGCGACCGCGCTTTTCCCGAGCTTTTCGTCAAGCCATTTTTCAAGCTTAGACGGCTCCTCGTCCTCGTCGTCGAAATAGCCCGACTGCTCCATAGACTTATTCATATATTTTAATCCGTCCTTAAGCTGAAGCACGAAGTTGAATATCCCTCTTATAAACGGGCACCGCTGATACCATTTTTTTTGGGGCAGCTCCTCGGTCTCCACCCGTATCGTGCCCTCCTTGGTGCGCACCGCCATTGCGGACCTTGCGGGTCCCCGCATCATTATGCCCTCGATCAGAGCTTGTCCGCCGACGCTGGTGCGGCGAATCGGTTTTTCTCTTTTTGTCATTCTTTGACCCTTTCTTTTGTGAATCGGCGGTCCGTCTATCACGGATTTTTCTCCTCCTCCGCCTTTTTCTGTATGGTGGGCAGGGTAATGACGACCGTGGTCCCCTCGCCCTGTACGCTTTCTATTTCCAGCTTTCCCGAATGGAGGGAAACAAGCTCGTCGGCGACCGCGAGACCTATGCCCGAGCCTCTTACGGTGTTGTTTGCCTTATAAAATCTGTTCTTGACCTTGGGCAGGTCCTCGCTGCTGATGCCGCAGCCGTTGTCCGATATCTTGATCTCCACGGAGCTTTCCTTAAGAACGGCGTCAACGTTGACCACGCCGTCCTTTCCTATATATTTTACCGCGTTGTCGATGATGTTGAGAAACACCTGACGCAGCCTGTTTTTGTCGCCGAATATCATCGCCACGCCCTCTGGCTCGTGATAATTTATGATAATGTTGTTTTTTAAGGCTCTCTCGGTGTAGATAAGGACCGCGTCCGCCAGCTCCGCCAGTATATCCGTATTCGCCTTTTGCAGCATAAGGCGGTTGTTTTGTATGCGCGAAAAATCCAGCAGCTCCTCCACCATTGCGGAAAGGCGCTCCGTCTCGGTGGTTATTACCCTCATGCCCTTTATAAGCGTCTCCGCGTCGCGCATCTCGAGAATGGTCTCGCTCCAGCCCTTTATCGCGGTAAGGGGGGTCCTCAGCTCGTGAGACACCGAGCTTATGAAATCGTTTTTTATCTTTTCGCTGTTGGCAAGCTCCTCCGCCATATAGTTGAACGCCTTGCACAGCTCGCCTATCTCGTCGTCCCTTTTAAAGGCGATATGCTCGGAGAAGTTTCCCTTGGCGAGCTGCCTTGAGGAAATCACCATTTTTCTTATCGGCGTCACTATCGAGCCTATAAAATAAAATCCCGTTACGAGGACCAATACAAGCACGAAGATACCCGCCGCCGCGGTGATAAGGCTAAGCTGCATAAGCTGCTTCTCAACGCCCTCGAGGCTGGTCATCACCCTTATGGCGCTGTAGCCTCTGTTGGCGGTGTCGAGGCTCAATATTACCGAGACAGCCATATATCTTTCGCTTACCGAGCTTCGGTTAAGGCTCCCCACGTATTGACCTATGCCGTCCTCGCTGTTCACCGCCTCGATATAATCGGGCATTTCCTGCTCCACGTCGGGGGAAAAGCCGCTGCTTGAAATGGCGATATTTCCTCTGTTGTCTATCGCCATAAGCTCCATAATATTCTTTTTGTCGAAATTTTCTATCGTAGAACGGATCTCCTCGGAGTAGTCGGCGGAGGGATCGTTGTAAAGCCTTGTGAGCACGCCCCATATCATATTTGCCTCGGAGCGAAGATACTGACTTACCGAATTGTAGTAATAATTCTGCGTAAAAAAGTACACGCCTACCGTTACCGCCAGCATTATCACCGCGATAACTACGAAGCTGTTTATGAACCAGCGGGTCGCTATGCTTTTACGTTTTGCTGCCAATGTTTAACTCCTTATGCGCGCTGATCTTCGATCGACAGCAAGCAATGTCTGTACTTTGACCGAAAATTAGATATTACAGCGTCCACTTATACCCGTACCCCCATACCGTCTGTATAAAAGCGGGGGATGAGGGGTCGTCCTCTATCTTCATTCTGAGCCGCCTTACGTTTACGTCCACTATTTTATCGTCGCTGAAAAACTCGTCATGCCATACCTTGCGCAAAATGGTGTTTCTGTCCAAGGCTATTCCCGAATTTTGTATAAAATATTCCAGCAGTCCGTATTCTATCTGAGTAAGCTCGATGTTGACGCCGTTTTTTTTGACGCTCCTGCTTTGAACGTCCAAGGCAAAGGGTCCCGCGTTCAATATCCTGCTGTTCCCCGGCTGCTCGTAGGAGCAGATTCGCCTGTACACCGCGTCAACCCTTGCCATAAGCTCGGATGGGGAAAAGGGCTTTGTGATATAGTCGTCCGCGCCGCCGGTCAGCCCCTCCACCTTGTCGGTCTCCTGGCTCTTGGCGGTAAGCATTATTATGCCTATTTTGCTGTCCCTCGAGCGTATTTCGCGGCATACGTCCAAGCCGCTTATCCCGGGCATCATTATATCGAGTATCACCACCGAAAAGCCGCCCTTTTCAAATTCCGCAAGAGCGTCCTCCCCGCAGCTCACGCCGCTTACCTCGTAGCCCGAGCGCTTAAGGTTGATTATTACAAAATCGCGTATGGCGTCCTCGTCCTCGCAGACCAAAACCTTTTTTGTCGTCATTGTGTTTTCCTTTCAAAACAGGGAAATAGGTTATATTATTTTAAGGCAGTTGTTCAGCTCGTCCTCCGTCAGGACCATGGGGTCGGCGCTTTCGGAGTTTTTTACGTAAACGTTCCCTTCGCCGTATCTTACCCACCCCGTTCCCTCGGGTCTTGAGTCGGAAACGCTGACGGAAAGAAGCTCAAGGCTGTCCTCGTCGTATTTTACAAAGCTCACCGTTCCGCCGCTCTTTTCTACGGTGACCAAGCCCTGCCACCTTACGGGAATATAAAACAGGTATTCTCCTCCGACGCTTACGTAGGTGGTGGCTTTTTTTGTGAGGGTATTGCCGCCGTCTTCATCGACGTAGTACCATTCCACCGAGTACAGCTGCTCGGGAACGGTGCGGTTCTCGTAGCCGAGCAGCGCCGTGGTTGCGGGCGCCTCTACGCGCCCGTCCCCGTCTATATCGGTGCTGAAAAGCTGCGGCGTGCTTGAATTTGCCCTGCGGCTCAGCCCTTCGGAGATGACCTCGGTCAGGTTGTTCTTGTAGCTTAAAAGTATCTGTGTGCCGTAGGCGTTGTCTCCCTTTGAGTAATCCAAAAACAGCAGGCTTTCGTTTTCGTTCAGCTTTTGCCTGTTCAGTCTCTGGACCGAGGACACGTCGCGGTTCAGCGGCACCATTGACAGCACCTCGGGAACGGGAGTCTCCGCTCCCTCCTTTATTCCGAGGATACGCGCGTGGTTATAGCCCATAACGGTATCGAAGCTCACGTAAAACATTTCGTCAAAGCCGTCGTCGTCCAGATCGGAAACCTCCATAAAGCTGAAGGAGGTCTTGAACTGCTCCTCCGCCTGTCCGTCCGAATATTTCAGCAGGCTGAGGGTCCTTTCCGTCTGCGACAGGACCGAGCAGGTAACGGCTATGGTCACGTCCTCGTTAAAGCCGTAAAAGTTTACGCTTTCTATTTTCGTCCCAGCAACGGGTCGATCCGTCACCGAAGCCCAGCCGTTTTCCGTCTGATCGAGAAAGTTCATTCTGAGACCGCCCTCGCTGTTGCCCGAGGGCGTTTTTTCGCGGTAGAACACGATAGCCTCGTCCGATTCCTCCCCGTCAAGGTCGTAAAGAACAAAAGCGCTTCTGTATTCGCCTCCCGCGGGGTATACAAGGTCTATCTGCTCTCCCGTGCTCAGAATAAGGGCGTTGTATACGGCGGTCTGAGTTTCGGTGAGCTTCGGCGGATATAAAAGCGCCTCAAGAGAGCCGTCAAATATGGTGCAGCCGCTTAACGCCGCAGCCGACAGCAGCGCCGCTGCGCTTAAAATGCGGCGCCTCTCACACGGACGGCATTTCATCGTTTTCTTTGTTTTCCTCATCATCTGCGTTAGCTTCAAGCTCCGCTTTCCTGCCGTAAAGCACGAACAAAACGGCGAAAGCGAGTATTATAACTCCTATTTCGGAAACGGGGTGGATATCCATATGCTCTTTCATATACTCGCTGTCTATCAGATAAGCGACGCAGCCCGCCAGCGAGGAGCTTGAGGAAAGACAGGCGGAGATCGCCGAGAAGATAAGCAGCTTGTGGCGCGTTCCCTTTCCCTCGTTGGAGGAAATAAATCTTCCGAGGGAAAGGAAGAAAAATACCGCCGACACATAAGAAAGCAGAAGAATAAGCTCGTCGCTTACTCTTGTGATAATGGTGTCCTGCATAAACAGCGCCGCCGATTTAAGGGTATAGCTTATGCTTATGATCAGCATAAGATAGCCGACGCCCGATTTTATCCTGCGGCTTCCCAAAAGCACGAAGCCGATAACAGCGAACACCAGAAAGATGAGCCCCTCTCCGAAAAAGTCGAGCCCCACGCCCTTAAAGCCGAAAACAAGAGTAAAGAATTTAAAGCAGGCGCCTATCAGGAACGCTATGCCGAGAGCGGCGGTCTGCCTTGAGGTGAGGGAGCCTTTTTCGCATAAAAAGGCGGTGTTCATATTTTTGTTGTCCTTTATCGCGGCAAGGATAAACGCCGCCGCGGCTATCGCAAGGAAAACGTAAAAGCCCCAAGTGGCGGCGAATCCCGCCTCCGAGCTGTAAAAGCCCATTTCGTTGTAATCTACCGTCACCAAAAGCTGAAATACTCTGAATATTACCGCCGCAGCCGCGGCGCAGACCGAAGCTATAGGAAGAAGCCTTGTTGTTTTTTCCATAAAATTTGTTGCCTTTACCCTTCGGGGTATCAAGCAGTTCTCCTTTCGTTCTTTTTTGTTCTATAATCCGTACAAGCTCATATAAATTACATAAGGTATTTTTTAATTTTTTTAAAACGTACGCTTCTATTATAATACATTATTGCGGTTTAGTCAATAATTTTGAGAGCGAAAATTTGGTCAAATTCATATTGACAGAGGTTTCTTTGATTTTGGGAGACTAAGACCGCGGAAAGGCAGGTCGTAAATATGAAAAAGTATATTGCGGCGATCGCGGCGGCTGCGGTCATGATAGCTCTTACTCCGAAGCTGTTCGGACTTGTCTTCGGCAGCAGTCTCCCCGCCAAGGGTCAGAAGGAATTTACTCTGACGCTTACCGAAAGCGGAAGCGTGATAACTCTTTCAGCGGAGGATTATTTAACGGGCTGTCTTTTCGCTCAGATAAACGTATCCTATGAGGAGGAAGCCCTAAAGGCGCAGGCGGCGGCAGCCTATACCTACGCCCTGCGCCTGTGCGCCGACGGCGCGGAGCTGTCCGACAGCACCGCCCTGTGCCAGCCCTATTTCACTCCCGCCAAGGCGAAGGAATACTACGGCGACAGCTATGAAAAGTATCTCCCCAAGGTAAGGGAGGCGGCGGAATACGGCGCCGGGCACGCCATATACTACGAAAACAAGCCGATATACAGCGTATACTGCTCCGTCTCGGCGGGAGCCTCGGCTCACCCAGATTACATATGGGACCTGTCCCTGCCTTACCTTGCAAGAGCGGAATGTCCCAAGGACTTGGAGTACAAGGATTTTCTTGCCGAAAACGAAATGACCGCCGACATGGTGCGCCAACGGCTGCTTCAATACGACCCCGCCATAGAAATGCCTCTGGACTACTCCCTGTGGTTTTCGGACGCCGTCAGGGACGAATACGGTTATGTTATCTCCGTAAAGGCGGGAGGTAAAACGCTGAACGGCGGCGATCTGTGGCGCATACTTAAGCTTAGGTCCACCGCCTTTGAGATAGTATGGAACAAGGTCTCCTTCACGATCATAACCAAGGGCTACGGACACGGCGCGGGAATGAGCCAGTACACCGCCAACGAAATGGCAAAGGAGGGGAAAAAGGCGGAGGAGATACTGGAGCATTTTTACAAGGGAACGGAGATCAAAAAAACATAATGGCGTAAAAAAGGGGGTGTAAAAACTGACCCAAAATTTCAAGCAATTGATAATTGATAATTGACAATTATTATAACAAAAAACGACCCGTTTTCTACAGGTCGTTTTTTACAGCCTCTTTTTACCGTAATACTTGATTTACAGCCACAGCATTACCGCCAATATTCCCGCTACGCCCGGCGCGCCCAGGGCTACCGATATCCAAACGGTCGCGTAGTTCACCGCTACGGCATGACCCAAGGAGCCGCTTATCACCGCTGCCGCCGCAAGGAGCGCGATGCCTGACAGCGAATTTAACAGCATTATTTTAACAGGCTTTCGCTGCTTGCCGCAAAGTCTTATGAACAAAAGCATGGCGAATATCCCCAAAATCAAAGCAACAGCGTCCATTTTAAAAATTCCTTTCTGTTTTATACCAATTCCAAATAGAATTATGGACAAAATTTTACAGGGTTCATAATTCTATTTGGAATTACACCCTTAGCCTGCCGTTTTCTGTCTCTCGGCGTCAGCGTCCCGTTCTGTCTATGTAATCGATCCTTATCCCTTTTTCCTTGGCGGTCTTAAGCAAATGCGCGAAGCGCTGCCTTAAGGATTGCCGCTCATAGATAACCGCCTCTATAAGCTGCTCGTCGGTGGTCATATTGAAAACCTGTTCGTTTTTTTGAATAAGCTCCGACAGCCGTTCCATTTCCTCCACCAGCTCGGTTTTTTCGGTAATTTCCATTTTTTTCGGCATTGGACCCGTCCTCTCTTATATAATAATAGTTATCCTTGTTTCAATTATATGAGAGCGTAGCTGCCGTTATTATTTTTACTTATACCGAAAAAGCGCAAAAAAAGACCGCCGCAGACAAGCCGCACTTGTCCGCCGCAGTCTCTTTATTTTCTGCCTTACTTCTTTAAGCCGAACTTCTTGTTGAACTTGTCAACGCGTCCGCCGCTGTCGATAAGCTTCTGCTTACCCGTGAAGAAAGGGTGGCACTTGGAACAGATCTCGACCTTTATATCCTGCTTTGTGGAACGAGTCTCGATCACATTTCCGCAAGCGCACTTGATCGTTGTGGGCTTGTAATCGGGATGGATACCTTCTTTCATCAATGTCACCGCCTTTTCTCTATTCTCAGCCAAACGGGGAGCAACCCGTCAGGGATTTATCGCAGATAATATTATAGCATTTGTGAGAGCGGTTGTCAAGCTTTTTTGTTTAAGTTTCCGTTTCCGTTTGAAAAGCTTCCGTTATGCATTTACACGCACGATGCGCGTTTATCGACAGTTTTTTGTCTTTCATTGACAAAAAAGATTTTTAGGAAAACAAGCATAAAAATATACGCTCCGCATAAATTGGGAGCGCATTTGCCGCCCGCCACGCGGGCTGTGACTCGTTGTCAAAAAGGATTTTCGTAAAGCCGAACAAAGCTATCGCTGCATTGCGGGAACGCACATCCTCAATTTTACGGTTTTGCGAAGCAAAACGAATTTCCTTAAGGGAAATTCGAGAAAAATTGAGACGGAAAAGAGGCGAGGACGAGCCGCAGGCGACAGACGAGCCCTTTTCCCTTTTGCAAAAAACCGTAGCCGAAGCTACGGTTTTTCCAAAAGATGTGGAGCGGATTACGGGACTCGAACCCGCCCATTCGGCTTGGGAAGCCGACGCTCTACCGGATGAGCTAAATCCGCGCAAGGGCTTATGCATTGAGCCGATAATTCACGGGGGAAGCTCAAAGCACATGCCGACTATCACATTATAATATATTTTTATCAAAAAGTCAACCCATAAAACCCGATTCACGCAAATTTGTACCGAATTGCAGCAACTGCGCCGACGCAAATTGATTTGCGGCTGCTTGAACAGGCTTAAAGAGCGACTGTACAGATCAATCCGAGAGGGTAATCGGCAGGGTTTGCATACAGAGCAGGAGAATCAAAGACGTGTTTCTTTAAATTTACCCTCTCATTTATAAATACGTTTTTTTATATGAAAATGTTGCGCAATTATCTTATTTTTTAAAAAATTGTAATAAATGCTAATTTTTGCTTCTTGTTTTAGTCATTCTAAACAAAACGGGTATGATTATGTCAGCCCCGCTGCGGATAAAGCTTTGGACCGCCTCGACCTTGTCCCTGTCGGCATAAAACTGAGAGGGCTGTATTTCCTCTAAGGAGACCGTTTTAAGCGTAACGGGCGGATATTCCGCTACGACGCTGCCGTTTGCGTTGTAAAATACATTGATATGCTCGGCAAAAAATCTAAATTGCTCGATTACGGGGACGACGTCCAAACGATCGCCGTATTCCAACACGGCGGAGTTTTCGTTTATTATTTTAAACGAGCAGGGGTATCTTCCGTCTATAATAGACCTCCTCGGAAACTTACGAAGCACCGTCTGACTTGCCCTTTTGCCGTAA
>JAMPHV010000068.1 GCA_023663265.1 Bacteroides sp. | reverse complement strand
ATATGCAAGCAGATGAGGTGCTAAGGCTTTAGCCGGTGGTTTTTAGAGGTGCCCTAAACATTCTCGGAACCTGCCCCGAAAAAAGAGAACAGGTCCTCGGAATTTATAATTGCTTAATTTGCTCCTCGGCTGCTTTCCTCCACTCCGCAACTATGGAATTGCAGCTATCGATATTATAGCTGTCGGCCGCTTCCTTGAGCCTTTCAAAAAATTCCCGCCCTTTCTCGGAGAAATTGACCTTGCCGATCCTTTCTATCGCGTCATCTATCTCCAAGGTATCGAAATCGTCCAACGCCTTCTGCATGGTGTCCAGCATATCCAGGACAGCCTGCCCTTTTGCGGCGGAATTGTCGGTGCCCACTATCAGCTTGCCCCAGCGGGCGACTATATCCTCGCAAAGCTCTATGTCGCTGTTCTCCGCCGCCTGCTTAAGCTCCTTGAACAGCTCGCTCTGACCGTCGTCAAAGGTATACTGCGACATCTGCTCGACCGCCTCGTCGATCTGAAGGGTGTCGAAATTATCCAGCGCCTCGTGCATTTTTTCCAGCAGGTCAAAAACGTCCGCCGTCTGAGGGCGTTTTTCCGTTTCGTCGGTATTGCACTCGGGGAAATAGGGCTTAAGTATATCCTTGAGCTTAAGATATTCCTCCAGCATTTCATCGGTGTGCTGCACGATAAACTCGGTGTCGCCCTCGTGTCCCGCGTGCTCGAGATCCGCCGCCAGCTTTGAAAGATGATCCGCGCCTATCTGCTTCGAGGTGCTTTTCAGAGAGTGGACCTCTATGGTATACTCTCTCCACCGTCCCTCGTCCCTGTGACCGATAATGATCTCCCGCTTTTTGTTTATGGCGCAGTAATATTCCTTAAGCACCACGCGGTAAAGCTTCTCGCTTCCCAAAAGGGATATGGCGGTGCCCACGTTGAGCTCCTTGATATTGGTTATTTTCTTTTCGGACTTTTCCTCCGCGCCCATGTCGGGGATATCCTGCACCGAGCCGCCCGAAATATCGGTGGCGGGCAGTATCTTCTCCTTAGGCAGCCATTTTTTCAGCTTGGAAATAAGGTCCTTTACCTCTATCGGCTTTGCGCAGAAATCGTTCATGCCTTCCTTTATGAACATTTCCTTAGCGCCGCCTATGGCGTTGGCGGTAAGCGCAATAATAGGTATATCGGTATAACTCGGTACAAGGCGCCTTATGATATGCGTAGCCTCTATTCCGTCCACCTCTGGCATCATATGATCCATAAAGATCAGATCGTACATCACCTTATGTATGGCTTCTATCGCCTCCGCCGCGCTGAGCACGGTGTCAATCTTCATACGAAGCGGCTCCAGCAGACCCTTTGCCACGGTAAGGTTGACGGGATTGTCGTCCACCACCAAAATACGCGCCTCGGGCGCCACAAAGGTAAAGCCGCCCGATTCGTCCGCGTTGTCGCCGCCTACCGTTATATCCGCCAGCCCCATGGCGTTGTAAACACTGAGGGAATAGGCGGGCTTGCTGATGACCTTGACGTTGGGGATATCCACCAGCTCTATGCTGTCGTACTCCGCCAATACGACGCACTGTATTTGAGGGTGATCCAAAAGGAATTTCTGAACGGTCTGAGAGAAAAACGTTTTTTCCACAAAGAAAAAGTCAACGTCCAGATCGTCCAGGCTGCTGTTTTCCTTAAGGTTGACGCATTCCGAGCCTATCCATTTCAGGTCCTTTAAGAGCTGCCTTTCCACATAAGGATTGCTTATCAGCACCGCCGAGGAAACGGGCTTGTTCAGCTTCGGCACGGCGGGGATATCGTCGATGATCCTTTGGGGCAGCTCAATGGTGAAGGTGGTGCCCTTATTATATTCGCTTTCGACCTTAATTGTTCCGTGCATAAGGGTAAGAAGCTGCTTTGAAATGGCAAGCCCCAAGCCCGTGCCCTCGATATTGCGGTTTCTTTTGCTGTCCACCTGCTGGAAGGAGGTGAAGAGCTTTTGAAGGTCGTTTTCCTTGATGCCGATGCCGGTGTCGCTGACCGCTACCTTCATATTGAGCATATTGTCCTCAAGGCGCTGTATTTCCATTTTAAGGTGTATCTCGCCCTGCTTGGTGAACTTGGCGGCGTTGGTGAGGATATTGAGCAGCACCTGGTGTATCCTTACGTTGTCTCCGTAAAGATTTTTCGGAAGATCGGGGGGGATATCCATGGTAAACTCGATATCCTTCGCGCCTATGCGGCTGTTTATGACGCAGGTGAGGTCGTTCACCAGCGAAAGCGGCATATATTCCACCTCTACGATATCCATTTTCCCCGATTCTATCTTGGAAAAATCAAGTATATCGTTGATAATTACCAGCAGATTTTTGCCCGACGCCTTGACCTGGTGGACAAAGTCTCTTGCGGTGGGGGACATTTCCTCTCTCAGCGCCAGATCCGCCATTCCTATAATGGCGTTCATGGGTGTGCGTATTTCATGGCTCATATTGGCAAGGAAGTCGGATTTCATGCGGGAGGCTTTTTTTATCTCCAGGGCGTTGTTTCTCAGCACATAGGTCTTGTACGCCATGCTCGAAAGCGCCGTGGCAATGACGGCGAGAAAGCCCGAGGTCTTAGCCACTCTTTCCTCGCTGATCACCTGGACCTTTTTTACCGCCTCGACGTATTCGTCGGGATCGACCCCGATCTCCTCCGCGACCTTGGCGAATTTCTCCAAGTCGGGCGGAGCGGTGAGCACTTGACCTCCTATGAAGCCGCCTATCATTACATCTCCCGCTATGATCGGCGCGGCAAAGTCCACAAGCCCCGCGTGACAGTAGTAATAAGGGCATTTATTCTCCGAGTCGAACCTCATGGAAGCGCCCTTTATGTCGCATGCCTCGCAGCGCCTTCGCCCTATCTCGGTGGTCCTTGTATATTTATTGCAGAAATCGGTAAAATTGCTCGACCTTGTTACGGGGGCGCCGTTCTCGTCAACCGTTACCACCGCCATGCCCGTCATATCGCCAAAGGCGTCCTGTATGCGCTGGAGCATTTCAATATCTATAAGATCGGTCAGCTTTAATCCTTCGTTATCGTTTTTCATATATGTAACCAATTCCTTTCCGCATAGATAAATTTACGGATGCAACATAAATCAGTCGTGGGTAAGGTTGGTTATGGCGGCCTTGAGCATATCCATTTCGATGGGCTTCAGCAGATAGCTGTTGGGCTTAAGCGCCATGACCTCCAATATTTTTTCGCGGTCGGATATACCTGTCAAAAAGCATACGGGAATTTTATCGGTCTCCCCGTTGGCTCTGATCTTGCGGAATATATCCGCGCCCGTCATGCCCGGCATTTCATAGTCGAGAATGACCAGGTCCACTTCCTTTGCCATAAGGAATTTTTCCACCATAAGACCGTTTACCATGGTGGTAACGTCGTACTCCTCCTCAAGGGCGGATTTGAGCATTTTCAGCACCGTCCTGTCGTCGTCCACGATAAGGATATGCTTTTTTCCGCCGCCCTCCTTGACGGGAGGCTTTTCCTTTTCGGGCTCGAGAAGCTTTACGGGAGCAGATATCTTTGCGGGAGTAACGTCTATGGGCATTATTTCCTTTTCCCAGGTCTCGCGCAGGGAAGCAAAGGATTCGGTCTCCTCCTCGGGTTCGTCCTTCCGGCCTCTCTTTGCCGCCTCTTTGCGTTTTTCGAGCTCTTCAAGCCGCTTGGCTTCCTTTTCCGCCTCTATCTCGGCGATCTTCGCTCTTTGCTCAAGGTGGGCGGTTATTCTCAATATAAGGTTATCGGTGGAGATCGGGCGTTTTATAACGACGCTTATGGACGGGCGCGGATTTTGCTCCAGCTCGTTATAGGTCTCCTCGTCGGCGACGACGAAGATCGGCGCGTCGTTGTATTTGGAGTCTCCGCGCAGAGCGTTGGTCTGAGTCAATATTTTGCTGTAAATGGAATCCACGAAGCAAAGGTAAACGTCGGGCTTAAAAAGCTCGAAATGACCTAAAACGTCCTGCCAGCAGTCGGAGGTGCTGAGACACTTGAAATACACCTCGGAATGTGTGATAAAGTCCATAACTATCGCCATATTTCTTCCGTTGATAAGTACGTTATACTTTTTCGATTGGCTCAAAGAATCACGACCTTTCGTTATTTTATTAAAATATAAAGCGCGTTGATTTGAACTTTTGGGGTTGTGTTATCTTGCCTTTTTTACGAACCGCCTTTTTCGGCTCTCCGATCCACCCCGACCACCTCCAGGCTCCCCCCTCTCACTCTGAAGCTTATCTCCGATTCGCCGAAGCTCATGGTATAAAGCCTTTCGGGATCGTCCTGATAAGCGGGACGGGGGTCCAGAGACAATGCGGAGATCAAGCCGCCCTGCTTATCCTCGGGTATTTTTTTCAGCAGCTCCCTCGGAAAGCTTACCTTTAACAAGCCCTCGCCGCCTTGCAGCGCAAAGCCTCCCTTAGCGTCGGGATAAGCGTCGGCGTAGGGCAGATACGGCTTGATATCGAAAACCGGCGTATTGTCCATTATGTCCGCCCCCGAAATATGCAGCAGCGGACCCAGCTCGGCGTCAAATTCTATCCTGTCCAGCCTTACCGCCGACAAGCCTATCGGATTGGGGCGGTAGGGGGAACGGGTGGAAAAAACGCCTTTTCTTGTGTTTCCGCCAAGCTTAGGCGGTCTTACGGTAGGGGACCAAGCCTTTTGCTCCGCCTCGGAAAATTCCCACAGGACCCATACGTGCGAGTACAGCTCCAAGCCGCGGAATGCCTCTCTTACCCTGTATTCGGGCTCGAAAACTATGACCGAGGGAAGCTCGGCAAGTCCGCTTTGGCGCGGTATACCGAATTTTTCGGGAAAATCGCTGCGCACATGGGCTATTATTTTCAGCTCCGTCATTTGTTGTTCCCGTTACTGTCCGTATCTGTAGTCCTTTACTATCTGATTCATTTTCTTTGCGTCCTCGGCGACCTGTACGGCTACCTCGGCGCTTTCCTCGGACGCCGAGGAGGTCTTGGAAACGGTCTGAGAAATAAGCTCCATACGCTCTCTTACCGCTATAAGGGATTCGGTCTGCTTCTTGGTGAGCTCGCTTATTATCTCGGACTGCGCCGCGCTCTCCTCTGACGCCTCCATTACCCCGTGCATTTTTTTGAGAACGTTGGCGGCGATCTCTCTGCCCTCCTCCACCGCGGAAATGGACTCCTTGACAAGCACCGCGGTGTTTTTGGCGGATAGGGAGCTTTTCTGCGCAAGGGTCCTGACCTCATCGGCGACCACCGCGAAGCCCTTTCCCGCTTCTCCCGCCTTAGACGCCTCTATGGAGGCGTTCAAAGCGAGTATGTTTGTCTGAAAGGAGATATCTTGAATATCCTTGACTATGGTTTGTATCTTATTGGAGGCTTCCTCTATCTTAGCCATGGCGTTCGCCATATTTTCGATCTCCGCGTTGCCCTCGTTCAGCAGGTGAGAGCTTTTAGACGCCATTTGCGAGGCAGCCTCGGATTTTTCGAGACTGTCTTCGGTCTGCTTCGTAATAGAGACGATCTCCCCGGTTATTTCCTCGACCGCGTTCATCTGCTCCTCAGCCGAAAGCTTCAGCTCGTCCGACACCCCCAGCATTTTATCGGAGGAGGCGCTTACCGTTTCGGATATCCGAGATATTTTTTCGACTACCTTAAGCTGCTTTTCAGCCAACGCCTCGGTTTGGTTTATCTGCTCCTGGACCTGATCCACGAGCGCCACCGCCTCGCGCTTTGAGTACACCGCCTCGTCTATATGCGAAACGCTGTTGTTGACCAAATAAACGATAAGCGCGGCGCATACGTTCATACCGAGAATACCCTTAAGCAGGAAGTCAAAGGCGACCTCGCCGTAGCAAAAATCCTTAAAGAATATTCCCGCGGCGGCGCTTATGTCTATCAAGACCCATTGCAGCATAAGATTCGTTTTGTTGAAATAAACGGCGGACACCGCCATAGAGCCCAGCATAAGCGGAAACATTCCGTGCAGCTCGTGTCTTAAGGACGACGCCACGATCAGCAGCATAAGCTGAGTGACGGAAAGGATAACGCCCCTTGTGACGTTTCTTGCTCTTTTTTTGATAAGCAGAGTGATCCCTACCGCACCGCCGCCTACCGCTATAATTCCGATGCCTACCGCAAGCCCTCCGGTAAACATATTCATAGCGCCGAAAACAACGCATACCGTCAGTACGAAGATCGTATGTATCGTTACTACCTTATTCGCAATGGTTATGCCTGCATTTCGGCGCGAAGCTCTTGCTTTTCTTGCCATTGTGTTTTTTCCCCTTTTACTTTATTTGCCTTCACCGATCTAAATAACCCACTATATTTTAACAAAAAAACGACCCGATGTCAATATTACGCAAATTTTAATTATCAGCCTCTGTTATACAGATTCATCGCCTCGTTTATTTTTCCGCCGACGATAAGCTCTGCGGCGTTTGCTGCGTTTTTTAGGGCGGGCTCCAGCTTTTCGCCCTCCGCTTTTGTGAAGCGGGACAGCACCCAGTCCGCCAGGTCGTAATCGGGGCGGGGCTTTTGTCCTACGCCTATTCTGACGCGGGGAAAGCCGTCGCTGTTCAGTCTTAGGATAATGCTCTTCATTCCGTTGTGCCCGCCGTCGCTTCCCTTGGCGCGTATACGAAGTCTGCCCACCTCCAGGGAAATATCGTCATAGATAACTATGACCCTTTCGGGGGGAATCCCGTAAAAGCTTGCCGCCGCCTCCACCGCGTCGCCGCTGTTGTTCATAAAGGTGGTGGGCTTCATTACGAGGCAGCG
Source organism: Bacteroides sp. (assembly GCA_023663265.1). Lineage (GTDB taxonomy): Bacteria > Bacillota > Clostridia > Oscillospirales > Ruminococcaceae > Ruminiclostridium_E. The sequence goes on along the minus strand of JAMPHV010000068.1, from coordinate 5,211 downwards.
CCTGCCGTTCAGCGTAAGCTCGGCGGTAAGAGACTTGAACTTAAGCCTTTTTATTTCGGCGTTAAAGCCCTCCGCAAGGGTCTCGACCGCCATAAAGCCGCAATTATGGCGCGTGTCCTCGTACTGTGCGCCCGGGTTGCCCAAGCCCGCGATTATAAACTCTATGGGAGCAGCCGTTGTCTGCTCCCTTTCCTTTTCAAGTGATCTGAATATATCGAAGATCGACATAGCCGCAGCTCTTCCTTTGCTTTTTATCTTTATGTACTATACTTCCTCAACAGCTTTCTTCAATTCCTCGGTCTTATTCTTTTCCTCCCACTTAACGCCCAGATCCTCGCGTCCCATATGACCGTAAGCGGAAAGAGCGGCGTACTGAGGCTTTCTGAGCTCCAGCGCCTCGATTATGGCGGCTGGTCTCAGGTCGAACACCTTTTCCACCGCCTTTTCGATCTTATCGTCGCCGTACTTGCCGGTCCCGAAGGTATCGACCATAACGGACACGGGCTTTGCCACGCCGATAGCGTAGGCAAGCTGCACCTCGCAGCGCTTGGCGAGCCCCGCCGCAACGATATTCTTGGCGACGTGCCTTGCCGCGTACGCCGCGGAGCGGTCCACCTTGGTGGGGTCCTTTCCCGAAAATGCTCCGCCGCCGTGTCTCGCGTAGCCGCCGTAGGTATCCACTATGATCTTTCTTCCCGTAAGACCGCTGTCGCCCTGAGGTCCGCCTATCACAAAGCGTCCCGTGGGGTTAACGTATATCTTGGTCTTGCTGTCCAAAAGCTCCGCGGGTATGGTGGGCTTGATGACCTTTTCTATAACGTCCGCCTTGATCTGCAAAAGCGATGCGCTTTCCTTATGCTGAGTCGAAATAACCACGGTGTCCACGCGAACGGGCTTATCGTCCTCGTATTCGACCGTTACCTGTGATTTTCCGTCGGGGAGAATATAAGGTATCTCTCCGCTTTTTCTGCAATCGGTGAGCCTTTTTGCAAGCTTATGAGCAAGAGAGATGGGCAGCGGCATAAGCTCGGGGGTCTCGTCGCAGGCATAGCCGAACATCATGCCCTGGTCGCCCGCGCCCGTATCGAGCTTGTTTTCCTCTCTGCCCTCCAAAGCGTTGTCAACGCCCATGGCGATATCCGCCGACTGCTCGTCGATAGAGGTGAGCACCGCGCAGGTGTTGCAGTCGAAGCCGTATGTAGCATTGTCGTAGCCTATCTCCTTGACGGCGTTTCTGACGGTCTTGGGGATATCTACATAACCGCCCGTGGTGATCTCGCCCATCACCATTACCATTCCCGTTGTGGTGCAGGTCTCGCAGGCTACTCTGCTCATAGGGTCCTGTGCCAGCAGCGCGTCAAGAATACTGTCGCTTATTCTGTCGCAGATCTTGTCGGGGTGACCCTCGGTCACGCTTTCGGAAGTAAATAAACGTTTTGCCATTTTCTTTTCGTCCTTTCCTTTTGGCGTAAAAAAATCCGCCGAAAAATAAAATTTCTTAACAAAAAACTCCCCTTGTCGGGGAGTTGAAATATCCAACACCCCTCATCTTCCGCCGCTTCAGCTTCGCGGCGCAGGAAGTAGCACCTTTTCCGTTAAACGGACGGTTGCTGCAGCGTCAAAGGGCCTGTCCCTCGGCTGCTCTCGATAAGGCTTGTTAATTTGTCGTTTTTATTGTAACACAATGAGCGGAGGTTGTCAATAGGTTTTTACGGAAAGTTACTTCCAATACTTTCTGTCCAGCGTTCTGTACTGTACCGCCCTGCTGATATGCTTTTTGCCGATAGCCTCGCAGCCGTCGATATCCGCCGCGGTCCTCGCCACCTTTAATATCCTGTCGTACGCTCTTGCGGAAAGTCCCAAATTATCGAAAACGCTCCTCAAAAAATCCTCCGCCTGTCCGTCAAGGGGGCAGAACTCGGTGAGCCTTGAGGGCGGTATCTCGCTGTTGAAAAGTATATCCGTCCCTTTAAAGCGCCGCTTTTGAAGCTCGCGCGCCTTTTCTATGTTTTCCCTTATCTCCGCGGAGCTTAAGGAGCCGGTTTTTTCTCTGAGCTGACTGTAATTCACCGCGCTGACCTCTATCTGTATGTCTATGCGGTCGAGAACGGGGCGGCTGATCCTGCCGAGATATTTCGCGATCGCCGCTTCGGTGCAGACGCAGGGATTGCGGCTGCCGAAATTTCCGCAGGGACAGGGGTTCATGGCTGCCACCAGCATGGTCTTGCAGGGGTAAGCGGTCTTTCCCGAGGCTCTCGTTATGACCACGCTTCTGTCCTCCAAGGGCTGCCGCAGAGTTTCCAGGACGTCGCGGCGAAACTCGGGAAGCTCGTCAAGGAACATAACTCCGTTGTTGGCAAGGCTGATCTCCCCGGGAGAGGGTATCTTTCCGCCTCCCACTATCCCCACGCCGCTGGCGGTGTGGGACACGGGGCGGAACGGTCTGCGGGTGATAAAGGGCGACCTGCTGTCCAAAAGCCCTGCCACCGAATATATCGAGGTGGTCTCTATGCTTTCCTCAAAGGTCATGGCGGGAAGCACTCCCGCTATCCTTTTCGCTATCATGCTTTTTCCCGAGCCGGGAGGACCTATCATCAGCATATTGTGAAAGCCGGCGGCAGCAGTCTGCACGGCGGATTTTATATTTTCCTGCCCCTTTACGTCCGAAAAATCGGCGGCGTCGAAATAATCCTCGGGCTTGGGAACATAAGGCTCCGCAGGAGTCAGAGCGGCTTGCCCCGACAAAAATCCCGCCAGCTCGCTTATGTTTTTTACGCCGTATATCTCTATGCCTCTGACCAAAGCGGCTTCCCTCACGTTCGCAAGGGGAAGAAATATCCTTTTGTACCCCTTTTCCTTTGCGGCGGCGGTCATGGGGAGCACTCCCGCTGTGCCCGCCGTCTCCCCCGACAGCGACAGCTCTCCTATAAACGCGTCCGTTTCCTGCGGAGGCGCAATATCGCCCAAGGCGGTCAAAACGCTTATCAATATCGGCAGATCATAGGAGGAGCCGCTTTTTTTGACGTCGGCAGGGTACAGGTTCACCACCGCTCTAAGCTTATCCGAGGAAAAGCCGGAGTTTTCCATCGCCGCAAGCACCCTTTGGCGGCTTTCCTGTATCGAGGCGTCTCCGAGCCCCGTTATTCTGAAATCGGGAGTACCCTTTTCGGTGCTGCTCTCCACCGTTACGGAAAAAGCGCTCAGCCCCGTGAGACCAAAGGTGTTTACTTTTGCGAACATTGTTGTTTATGATCCTTTTTTTAATAATCAAACACGCTTCCCCCGACAAACTCGCGCACTATCGAGTGGTCGGGCACCATTGAAGCGGGCAGCGGCGAAACGTTCTCCAAAAACTCCAAAAGCTCCTCTACCATACCGTAGAGCTCAAAATCGGCGGGGACCTCCTGAAGGTTCGGAAGAAGCTGATTACAGTACACCGCCGCCTCAAAGGACATAAAGGTGTCTATGTTCAAGGAGGCGTTGTCCTTATGGGGCATTATATAAAGCTCCTCTCCCCGCTGCACCGATCTGAACGCCCTTATAATATCCTCGGTCCTGCGCCCTCTGAAAAGCCTGTCGCGCATCAGTCGGCGCATCAGCCTTATCATACTGGGGTGCAGAAGACGATCCTTATGGGAAAGTCTTGTTCTTACGCTGACATAGATGCCTTGAGCATGCCGCTTTATAGCCCCCACCACCTCGGGGTTGAGCACGTGTATGCCCTCCAAAATTATAAGCTCGTTTTCTTTGCGGCACAGCAGCTCGCCCTGTCCCCTTGTCTGATCGGCAAAATTGAACACGGGAAGCTGAGTGGGCAGACACTCCCAAAATCTTTGCAGATGCTCCTGCAAAAGGGGTATATCCACGCGGGAGGGCGCTTCCAGGTCTATCTTGCTCAATTCCTCGCCGCTTAAGCCGTTCAAGGGCAGGAAATAGTTGTCCATGGAGATAACGTGAGCGCTGTGACCGTTCTGCTCCAAAAACGCCTTAAGTCTCATGGCGGTAGTGGTCTTGGCGCTCCCCGACGGTCCCGAAAGCAGCACTATGGGCTTTTGCTTCCCGTTTTCCGCTATGGAATCCGCCGCCGCCTCAAGCTGGCGGCAGTAAAGCTCCTCCGCCTCGAAAACCACCCTTTCGCTGTCGGAATTTAAGGACCTGTTCAGATCGCTGATAGGCAAAATGTTCATTTCGGTTGTTCCTTTCGGGTTTTTATCGGAGCAGCTCCGCCAAAGCCGCGGGCAGCTCCTCAAGACTGTCGCACTTTCTGTACAAAAGCCGTTCCAGCTCGCTGTCGGGCTGTGTAAGGTCGGGTATCATTATCGGCTTTGTTCCCGCTCGGTAAGCGGAAACGATCCCGTTGGGCGAATCCTCCACCGCGGCGCACTCCTGCGGTTTTAAGCCTAACCTTTCCGCGGCGAAAATATAAATATCGGGAGCGGGCTTCCCATGCTCCACCATCGGACCGCAGCAAACGGTATCGAATCTGTCCGCAAGTCCCGCCGCTCTAAGATATTTGGCGGCGCGCTCCATATCCGTTGCGGTCGCCACCGCCCTGTGAAGCCCCGCTTTTTCGATATCGTCAAGAGCTTTCTCTATGCCCTTTTTCTTTTTCAGCCCGTTTTGCTCTATATCCAGCTCCATAAGCTGCTTTCGGCGGTTCCGCACCGCCGTGTAGTCAAAGCTCTCTCCGAAATATTTTTTCAGCAGCGGAGAGGCGTATTCTCCCGCAAGGCTTCTCAGCTCCAAGGCATGCTTATACTCCATGGGAAAGCCAAACTCCCTCGCCGCTTGGCACCAGTATTTCGCAAGAAGCGTTTCGGTGTCTAAAATGACCCCGTCCATATCAAAGATCACTGCTTTTATTTTCATGACGGCTCGCTTTCTTTTTTTAGAGCTTGTTCTCATAGAAATGGTGTGGAATGGTGTGCGGGAAATTTTGCCAAAAAGACGTGCGCCGATTCTTATGGGAATATTTTCTTATTATTGTAACATATAATCGTTTTTTTTGCAAGAGTCAAATATTTTAAGTTTCCCCAAAATTCAAAATTTCTAAACCAGAGATACTGTTTTTTATAATTGTGCTTTAAGATAATGCTTAACTTTCATAAAAGTACCGATTTACTAATTCTTAAAACTGCATATTATGTAATGTCCTCTTTTACTCGGAAGCGAGTGCAGAATGCGCTCCCGCGCGGGGCTTAAGGTGACACC
>JAMPHV010000067.1 GCA_023663265.1 Bacteroides sp. | reverse complement strand
GGACATTACATAATATGCAGTTTTAAGAATTAGTAAATCGGTACTTTTATAAAAGGTAAGCATCATCTTAAGCGCAATCTTTAAAAAAACAGTATTTATGATTTAGAAATTTTGGGAAAATTTAAATTGTTATAATAATTGACAATTATCATTTTTTGAAGTTTTGAGATAGTTTTTTACAGTCCCTATTTTATTATTTTCCCTCTTCTCCCTCCGTCTGCGTATCAAGTACAGACCTCACGACCTGATCCAGCACCGACATATCCACGGGCTTGGCGACGTGAGCGTTCATTCCCGCTTCAAGCGCGTCGCGCACGTCCTCCGCAAAGGCGTTGGCGGTCATGGCTATGATCGGTACCGTTTTTGCCCTCGGGTGATCGGACCCGCGGATAGCTCTTGTAGCCTCGTAGCCGTTCATAACGGGCATTTGTACGTCCATAAGTATAAGCTGATATTTTTCGGGCTCGGAGCTCTTAAACTCCTCCGCCGCCAACTGTCCGTTTTCGCATATCTCACAGTCGGCTCCCGTCATGGCGAGCAGCTCCTTAAGTATTTCCGCGTTGATCTCGTTATCCTCCGCCACAAGGATATGCATGCCCTGAAGAACGCTTTCCTCGGCGGCGTTATCCTGCTTCTCCTCCCTATGGAGCACCATATCCACCTTTTGGCGGAAGCTCGTAAGGAAGAACGGCTTGGCGAGGAACGCGTCAACGGCGGTCACCGACTCGCTTTCCTCGATCTCCGACCAATCGTAGCCCGTAAGAATAATAATGGGGATATCCGAGGAAATTTCCTCGCGAATGCGTTTCGCGGTCTCAATGCCGTCTGTTACGGGCATCTGCCAGTCCAAAAGAACGATGCTGTACGGGCGGCTATCCGCCTCGGACCGCTTTATCATCTCGACAGCCGTTTTTCCGTCCAAGGCATAGTCCACCGTAACCCCCGTGCCTTCCATGGTCATCTGTATATTTTGGCATATGACCTCTTCGTCGTCAACGGCGAGTATCCTTGTGATACCGTGATTTTTCCAGAAGCTGTGATCGATCTCCTGCTCGCTGATGTGCAGATTCAGATCGACGGTAAATTTCGAGCCCTTGCCCTTTTCGCTTTCCACCGCAATGGTGCCGCCCATAAGGTCGATAAGGTTTTTGGTTATTGCCATTCCGAGCCCCGTGCCCTGTATCTTGTTGGTAACGCTGTCCTCCTCGCGGGTGAAGGTATCAAACAGCTTTTTTAGATATTCGCGGCTCATTCCGTAGCCGTTGTCCTCCACTATAAAGCGGAAATGCGCAAGCTGACCCGCGGGCTGCGGAAGCTCCATAACCGTCATAGTGACCCGTCCGCCGTCGGGAGTGTATTTTACCGCGTTGGAAAGCAGATTCAGCAGTATCTGATTGAGTCTCAGCTTGTCCATTATCACGTGCTCGTGCTTAAGGTCTATGCTGTATACCTCAAAGGTGTGCTTTTTGGCTTTCATTTGCGGGCGGATAATGCCGTCAATGCCCTCGATAAGGTCAACTATATTCTCGTCGGACACGTTGAGCGTGGTTTTGCCCGCTTCGATCTTGCTGATATCCAAAACGTCGTTGATAAGTCCCAGCAAATGCTGTCCCGAGGAGGTTATCTTTTTTGTGTACTCTCTTACCTTTTCGGGGTTTTCCGCGTCTCTTGCCAAAAGTGTGGAAAATCCGATAATGGCGTTCATGGGAGTTCGTATATCGTGGCTCATATTTGACAGGAAGGAGCTTTTCGCATGGTTTGCCTCCTCCGCGATACGAAACGCCTGCTCCGCCGATTCCTTGGCGCTTGCCAGCATGGCGTTGGATTCCTCGAGCTTGGCGTTCATTTCCTCCTGTCTCTTAAGATCGATCTGCTCCTGCTTGTAAAGCTGTACGCTGCTTCTTTGGCGCGCAACGGCTACGGCGGTGAGGATTATCAGTATGAGCATTATCACCGCTATCGTCAGCAGGGTATTTATAACGGTGTTGACCATATTTACCGTTTCCGTTGCGACAAGCTCGGAGGGTATAAGGAAAAGCAGCAGCGTGTCGTATTCCTCCAACGAGGTTATGCAGTAAAAATATTCCACGTCCTCGTTAATGAAGCTTGCGCTGATAGTATGATTTTCGCTTAGAGCCGCCCTTATGTCGGTATACCGCTGCCCCTCCATTTCCTCCAAAACCTTTAGAACATTATAGGAGTGAAAGGTCTGATGGTGCGTAATATCGTCATGCATACGGGTGCCGTTGTTTTTCAGTATATACGTTTCGTTCTGTCCCTTGAAAGCGTCGCTGTCATAATATTTGCTGAAGGCTTTAATATCCTTGAAAAGGATAAGGTGAGTAAAAGAAACGTTATCCTCCCGAGCGATGAGCGGCTTGTCCAGCTTTTGCACAAACACCCAGTAGCTGCCTCCGTAAATAAGGCTGTCGGAAATAAAGGTATAGCGGTCGTTTCCGCCCGAGATAGCGTCGATATCCGACCAAACGCCGTGGCTCCCCTCCGAGTTGTAGCAGACGCCCCGACTGTCGAGCAGCATCAGCGTCGAGCTGTATTGGATCGTTTCAAGGAGCTCCTCCAGTTCGTTGACGCATTCGGGCGCTTTATCCGCCGAATCGAGCTCCCGCTGTTCAAGCGCGTTTACCGCGGCTGTAAGATAGTGCCAATGGGAATCCAGCGCGCTGCCCAAATTGACCCGCACCTGGGAGGTTATCTCTATAAGCTGCGAGGTGCGTTCCTCAAATATCTGAGTGTCGAGATACTCGGCGAAAAGTAAGCCTCCCACTGAAAAACACAGAAGCACACAAATTATCAGAGCTATTGGGAGAACAATATTTTTTTTCTTGTTTTGGGGTCTCATTTCGATCTCCTTTAGGGTCCGTACAAGGGAAACGCTGATCGTGCTGCGCTGCGCTTTAATCGGCGTTTCCCAAGAAATCGAATCAAAGCAAGGTGATATAATCGCTCGGCTCGGCAAGCTGCCGCCCGCTCATAAGACGATCGACTATCATCTGCTTATAGCCTGTGTCCGATTCCGTATATTCCGTAACGCCCGCGGCTTCAAAGGCGTCGCGGAGCATAAGCGTCAGACTTCCGATCACGGTTACGGAATATGTTTTCTCTCTGTCAAGCTCGCCGCCGTCAACGGTAAGCTTTTTTATGGAATAGCCGCTCCCTTTTTTTTCAACGGTCATTTCAAAGCCGCTTGATACATACAGCGTTGAATCGTTGATGACCGAGCCTCGTTTTTCGGGAACAGTCAGCACATAATCCAAATATTTCCATATCTGTTCGCCTGTCATATCGCAAATGACGACAGCCGTAGATTCCCCCATCGTGAGGAACCTCAGCTCCTCCTCGGTATAATCACCCTCGGCGATATTTCCTGCCGCATAGGCGGCGGGAGCTATTAGAAGCTGAGTTCCCGTTTCCTCCCGAACGGAGTTCATTATCGCGGAAGCCGCCCTGCTGCCGCCGTTCGGATCAAAGGCGTAGGAATAGCCCGCGTCTATGTGTGCGGCGGTAACACTGCCGCTCTCCTCCGTCTCCAACGCCTTGTTAAAGGCGTCAAGGGCGGATCGGGCGTTGGGGTAGTCTCCCGCTATCATTCCGCATACAACCTGTTCGGAAACGGAAAACATATCCGAAGAAGCCAAGCGTATGTAAAGGCGGTTGCTGTCAACGTACGGTTGTACCTCCGACATGGAGGGCGAAAGGTCGAGCGCCGTTTCGCTGCTGTAGGAGACCATATTCTGACCGGAGGCTATTTTTCTTAAGCCCTCATCTCCGAGCATGACGTCCATGATATCGAGAATCAGCCTCTTTCGTTCCTCGCTTTCCTCCGCGCGGGCGCTGGCGGCAATCTGAAAGGCGGGATAGGTCAAATATCGGTTATCGTTTTCGTCGTCGCTGTAATAGGGCATGAGCACCGATTCTGTCTTATCGCTGATATACATCTCGATCTCGTCGCCCGTGCCGCGTATCATTGCCGCCCTGCCGTCGGTGTAGGCTTCAAACGCTTCGTCGTAGGTCATACCCAAATCGGCGGCGGAAAGCCCCGTTTGCTCTATAAAGTCCTCCATGCGCTCAAAAACGGGCAGCCATACCTCCTCGCTTAAGCTGTTCGTTTTTCCCGACTCATACTCCTGCCGCCATACGCGCCCCTCCTGAGAGGCAAGGGCGGAGGCTGAAAGCCCTTGGAGCACTTCCATACAGGTATAATCGGCGGAAAAATTCGACAAAAACGGTCGGATACCTTTATCCCGCAGCTTGCCGCAGACCTCCGTAAACTCGTCATAGTTATTTGGCACCGAGAGACCGTTTTCCTCCAGCAGCGTCTTGTTTACGATTATGCTGTCCACCTCGGCGCAGGTGGGGAGCCAATTGACCGTTCCGTCCTCATAGGTGTAGCTGCGCAGATAGGATGGGTGGAACATACCCGCAAGCTCGGTATTGCCCAGATCCATAAGAGAATCCTTCCAATCCGCCACGTCGCGCAGAGCAAAACGCCGAACGGTCAGTATATCGGGCAGATCGCCCCGCTCCTCCTTAAAACGGAAAAAATCAGCCGAATTGGTGGCAACGTAAAAGGTGAAATCCACCTCGGGGAAGCTTTCCTGCAAATATTTTCCGTACTGCTCGGTAAGCTGATCGCTCCATAATGCGATCGTGACCTGTTCCTTTTCTTCGTGAGTTTCGGCGTTCGGACTGCAGCCCGACGCTGTGAGCGCCACAGCCGCCGCCAAAAAAGGGCATAAATTTTTTTTCATATACGTCGGACCTCTTTTGATCATTCCCACGGATTTCCGTCGGGGGAAACGGTTCCCTGCTTTTCAAACCATTCGTGCAGGTAAGTGCGAATCGACCCCTTTTCCGTTACCGCCCCGTACAGCTCGCCGACCTCCTCGGCGTAGCCGCCCGTTATGAACGCTATGCTGTAGACGGCGTCGTCCCGAAGCTCGCCGCCCTTGGCGACAAGAACATAAGGGAACGGCTCGCCGCTGCCGAACAGATCGAAGCCGCTTTCTGCCACTGCCTTTGCCTGCGCTCCCGTCATTGTCATTATCGTATATTCTCCGTTGTTGCCCGGAGCAATGTTGTTGCTGACCTCTGCGTTTATACTGCCGCTGTAAAGCTTTCCCGTGATGCCGTTTTTCAGCTTTTTTCCGTCCTTGTACATCGTGCCGTAAGGGATCATGGCGGCGTCCGCGCCTACGGCGCTTCCGAGAGCCTTTCCGACGAGACGCGCCGTCTCCTCCAGGGTGAAATCGGCGGTGCTCTCACAGAAGTATATTTCGTCCTTGCTGCCTAAGTAACTGCTTTGAAGCTCGTCCATGCGTTCGATGCATTTGGGACCGTCCATGCCGTTTTCACCGCGGATCCATTCCTTATAAGCCTGTCCCATATCCGCCAGTACGTTTTCCCAATTGGCGTAGGTCATTTTGAAGGCCCGTCCGTCCTTCATCGCCTGTTGCGCGTCGTAGATCATGGAATCCTCGGGGATCACCGTGCCGTTGAGAACGTTCATAACGCAGGGGGCGCTTTCGCTTACAAAGGTCTCCTGTCCCTCATGAGAAAAAAGCAGGCTGAGCACCCGTATGGCTTTTTCGAGCTTCTCCTCGTTGCCGGGCTCGGCGAGCCGCTTGCTTATCCCGATATAGCTTGTGGGATTGTACATATATATGTTTTTGCTTCCGTCCCTGCCGATATACGGCATCATTCCCAGCTCGTCCCCGTTTGACAAAACGGGGCTTTCCACAAGAGCGGACATAGTGAAGAATACGGTTTTTCTTCCCGCAAGATAATCGTCGATAAGCTCAGAATTTGAACGGTCGTCCGCGTCGGCGGAGTACATACCGATATCGATATACTGCTGTACGTATTCCATGGTGCTTTCCCATGTGCCGGCTGCCGTATCGTTTCCCGCCAAGAAGTCCTGCTCCCATATTACGCCCTCGGGAGTGGTGAACCAATCGGTTTTGGCGAGATTGAACACGGCGGAAAAGGTGTTTCCCGTGAGCTGCGTGCCCGCAAGGCCGGGTATAAGCCCCGCCGCTCTTATTTCCCCGCACAGCGCCTCCAACTCCTCAAAGTTATTGGGAAGCTCCCAGCCGTTTTCCTCCATAAGCGTTTTGTTGTAAAGTATTCCGTATATCGCGTTGCTGACAGGCAGAAGATAAACTCCTCCGTCAATTGAGACCTGATCGAGGATCGAGGTAGACAGATCGTCCATAAATTCATACCCCGACAGATCGATCAGCCGTTCCTTTGCCAGCTCCTTATCCAATATCTGCGAGGTGCTGAAAAGATCGGGAATGTCGTCCGCACGCATCTGCGCCCAGCTGTATCCCGTGTAATTCCCTCCGTCATAGCCTACGAAATCTATTTCGATATCCGAATAGGTTTCGTGCAGGAGCGTCCAAAAATCGTCGTATCCTCCCCATGTGACCCATGTGAGAGCGCCGCTGTCGCTGTCGGCGGCGCCGCCGTTTTCGGTGTTTTGCTCGGTGCCGCAGCCGGATAAAAGAACAGCCGCGGCGATGACCGCCGCACAAGCGCGGCTAAAAATGTTTCTTGCCATAGATAACTCCTTTTCTCTTTCTGTGACTTTTTGTGCGTCTTATACACACCCTAAGCACTATTTTCAAATACTCCTTATTCATTTGCCCGTCTTTGTATTTGGAAACAGTATTATGACCGCTCGGACCTCCCGCAGCGACGAGCGGTCCGCAAAAAACAAAGGCTCCCGAATCGGTCTAACCGTTCAAGAGCCCGTTATACTTATTAAAGCCTTGATATACTGCCAATTAAAACGATTCGCATTTGCTTGATAAAATAATTTTTCTTATCCGAATATAGATAGGAGTACGCCCGCCGCCACAGCCGAGCCGATAACGCCCGACACGTTGGGTCCCATTGCGTGCATGAGCAGGAAATTGGAGGGATCGGTCTCCGCGCCTACCTTTTGGCTCACTCTTGCCGCCATGGGCACCGCCGAAACGCCGGCGGAACCGATGAGAGGATTTATTTTTCCTCCGCTGACCTTGTTCATCAGCTTCGCAAAAAGCACGCCGCAGGCTGTTCCGATGCTGAAGGCGATAAGTCCGAGCACTATGATCGCCAGTGTCTCCACGCTTAAGAAGTTAGCGGCGGTAGCCGTTGCTCCGACGGTTACGCCGAGCATAATGGTGATTATGTTCATAAGCTCGTTCTGAGCGGTCTTGACAAGTCTGTCCACAACGCCGCTTTCTCTGAACAGGTTGCCCAGCATCAGCATGCCCACAAGGGCGGTAGCGTCGGGAACGATGAAGGAAACAAGGATAGTGACCGCAATGGGGAAAATGATCCTTTCACGCTTGGAGACGGTGCGGAGCTGCTCCATTCTTATCGAACGCTCCTTTTTGGTGGTGAGAGCCAGCATTATCGGTCTCTGAATGAAAGGCACCAGCGCCATATAAGAGTATGCCGCCACGGCGATTGAGCCCAGCATTTCGGGAGCCAGCTTCGAGGTGACGTATATGGCGGTAGGACCGTCCGCGCCGCCTATGATACCGATAGCAGCCGCCTGCTCCATTGTAAAGGAGGTGATGCCCGTCATACTGAGCAGACACGCCCCGATAAAGGTGAAGAAGATACCCGCCTGCGCCGCCGCGCCCAACAGGAAGCTCTTCGGATTGGCGATAAGGGGACCGAAATCGGTCATTGTGCCTATGCCGAGGAAGATAAGGGGCGGGAAAAGCTGAAGCTTAACGCCTAAGTACAATATATCCAGCAGACCGCCGTCATGAAGCACCTGACCGTAGTCTATGCTGCCCGTCATAAAAAATTCGGGGTGGTAAAGCTCCGCGCCCGGGATATTGGTGAGCGCCATGCCGAAAGCGATAGGCAAAAGGAGCAGCGGCTCGAATTTCTTGACGATAGCGAGATACATCAGCAGGAAGGACAGTAAGATCATAACGCCCTGCTGCCATGAAATATTAGCAAAGGCGGATTCCGCCGCCAATGTTTTTAACGTTTCCCAAAAGGTCTCTAACATTTGCTTTGTTTCCTTTCTGAATTTATATGAATAGCGATATCGAAGCTCGTCTCGCTGACTTCGGTCAGAACGGACGGGTGTTTTCGTTTATTCCCGCCGCGCTCCAGCTGCTGCGCAGCGATTTTTCCTTTTTCTTTACGGAAGCGATCCTGTACTGCTTTCCGTCCGCCTCGCCGTAAGCGGCGATAGCGGCGGCGATGACCGCGATGATCTCACCGTCGTCCCCGTCGTAATATTCCTCCTCCGCTTGCGGTACGGCGGCGGGCATGGGCGCCGCCTGTGCGGGAGCATTCTCGGCTTTCGCCGCGGGAGCCGCCTTGGGCTTTTTCTTTATGTTGAGAAGCTTTCCCATTGCCCATAGGATAAACACCAACAGTATCAATATCAGAAATACGACTACGATACCCGTTACAAGGGTAGACCACATTATGTCAACGTGCTCGGACGGCACCGTGGCGCCCTTTGTGACAGCCGTTAAAAGCTTAGTCAAATCAGCCATAACCTTATCTCCTTAGATCAAATATCGTTAGGTTAAATCCATTCGTTCCGAATTTCATTAACTTTTTATCAAATCACAGTTAATTATACAATATTTTCCGAAAAAATTCAATAACTATCGGCAAATAAAATGAAAAAATAATAAAAAATTTTTTTGATTGGGTTTTCGATCTATATTTTCTTGTTTTTTGCGCAATTTTTTGTTGATTTTAACGGGAGAATATGCTAAAATAATATTATGTATCTCTACTTTACAATGAAAGGGGAATGGGCTGTGAAATGCGGCAGGTGCGGATATGAAAATGAGGAGGGGAGCTTCTGCGCACAGTGCGGAGCCATGCTTGACGAGCCGAACGAAAAAGAGACCCTCGCGGCGGAGATCTCGGATACGCTCCGCGGTACCGAAGCCGAAGAGCCTTTTCCGAACGGCGCGGAGGAAAAAGCGCTTCGGGACGGTGCCGAGACCTACTCCTGCGGCGGAGACAGCTTAGACGGATCGGACGGCGAGCCCGAGACGAAAAACGAGGTCCTCGACGCGCTGAAAAAATTCGAGGAGGGAAGCATTACCCACCCCAAGGATAAGCCGAAGAAAAAGGGTAAGTTTTATTGTCCCCAAAACCCCATGCTGTGGTCTTTTTTGTGGCTGCTGCTTTTCGCCGCGGTTTTGGGCGGTCTTGCTGTTTTTTTCTTCAACGTGGACCTGGACGGAACTCAGATAGCCTTCGGTATTGCCTTTTTGATCTTTACCGCCGCCGTTTTGGGCATCGATCTTGTATACTATTTCCCCGCTGCGCTGACGCTGGATAAGCTTTTGAAGGGAAAAGGCGTGCGGCTGGAATATCGGCTGAAAAAATACGAGCTTGTGGATCTTGCGGAGGAGGCGAAAAGGCGCAACCGCGGCTTTTATCTCGCCATAGGACTGTTCGGGCTTGCTTTTTCGGTCTACTACGTCTATATTTTGGCTACGGCTATCGTAAAAACAAATTTAATGTGGATAAGCCTGTTTTTCAGTATCGGCGTGTTTGTGATCTTTGCTCTGCTGTTTTTTATAATGCCCAAATTCAACTATGAAAGAATGATGCAGAACGGCGCGCGGGTCATCGTGGGCAGCAAGTCGGTATATTACGGCGGCACCTACTATCATTGGAGAAAAATACAGCCCGAGGCTACATATGGCACTCTCAATACAAAAAGGCACAGATTCGAGATAGTGTTCGCCCAGGAAACGAAAAACGGTGATATCAAACGGCGCAAGGTGGAAATGTACGCTCCCGATACCGCCATAAGAGATATCACACGTCTGTTGGGCGAGTATGAGGCGAGCGTTAAGAAATACCGCGACAGGCAAGCGGAAAAGCTCAATACCGTCGATAAGAGCAAGGCAGCTCCCGACAAAAAATAAGGTAAAGAAAGGCGGATAAAATGGAAATAAAGGATTATCTCAAAAACAGTCTCCCGAGCATGAAGAACGATCTCGCGCGGCTCGTGAGAATACCGTCCGTAAGCGGCGAAAGGGAGGGCAAGTATCCTTTCGGGGCGCAGTGCGGCAGAGTATTGGAGGAATTTCTCAAAATATGCGAGGAAAACGGCTTTAAGGGAGTTAACTACGACTACTTTGCGGGAAGCGCGGATCAGCTCGAGGGAAAAGCTCCCGAGCTGGGCATATTGGCGCACCTTGACGTAGTGCCCGTTACGGAAAAGGATTGGAGCTTTCCGCCGTACGAGGTCACCGAAAAGGATGGCAGACTGTACGGCAGAGGCTGTATGGACGACAAGGGCGCGGTAATAGCTTCGCTTTACGCCATGAAAGCGGTCAAAGATTGCGGATATTCTCTTAAAAGGAACGTAAGGCTTATCGTCGGCTGCTCCGAGGAAACGGGCTCCGAGCTTGATATCGCCGAGTATATGAAGCGCGCCGAAATGCCGAGGGCGGTGTTTACCCCCGACGCCGAATTTCCCGTCATCACCACCGAAAAGGGTATGCTGAGGTTTACCTTTGGCGGCGATATCGACTGCGGGCTTATCGAAAGCATAGAGGGCGGCACGGTGGTGAACGCGGTGCCCGCCGAGGTCAAAGCGGTGCTGAACGGAGAGCTGAGCCTGCGCGATGACGAAAACATATCCTGTTCTCTCGAAAACGGAAAAACGACGATCCTTTGCAAGGGCAGATCAGCCCACGCTTCGACCCCCGAGCAGGGAATAAACGCCTTTACAAGACTGTTTGAATATCTGTCGGAGCTTGAGCTGCCCGAAGCGGACAGGGCTATGCTGACATCGCTTCTGTCTCTTTTTCCGAAAGGAGAGACAAACGCGGCTTCCATGGGGCTTGACATAACCGACGCTTCGGGAAGCACCACCTGCGTTTTCAGCATAATGGATTACCGCGGAGGAAAGCTGACCTGCAAGGCGGATATGCGCTTCCCCGTCTCTCTCACGAAAGCGGCGGCGGAGGAGAAAATAAAGGCGGCGGTAGTCAAAAACGGGCTTAAATTCATTTCCGTCACAGGCTCCGAGCCGCACAGCGTCGATCCCGACAGCGATTTTGTAAAAACTCTTCTCAAGGTATACACCGAGGTTACGGGAAAAGAGGGCTTCTGTAAGGCTATCGGCGGAGGCACCTACGTCCACGGCATAGAGGGCGGAGTGGCGTTCGGCATGGAAACGGAAAACGTTGACAATCACATTCACGGCGCGGACGAATGGATAAGTATCGATACTCTCCTTACCTCGGCGGAGATTTATGCCAACGCTGTCATAAAATATTGCGGTTGAAAGGTCGGGTAATCAAATGGATATCAAGGTAGGTATATTGGGCTTGGGCGGTATCGCGAGAAAAATGGCGGACACCGTAAACCGAACCGAGGGAGCGGTCCTTTACGCGGCGGCAAGCCGCAGCGCGGAAAAGGCGGAAAATTTTGCCAAGGATTTCGGAGCGGAAAAAGCTTACGGAAGCTATGAGGAAATGGCGGAGGACGGCGCGGTCGATCTTATCTATATCGCCACGCCTCATGCCTTTCACGCCGAAAACGCCTTGATGTGCCTCGGGCACGGAAAGCACGTGCTGGTGGAAAAGCCCTTGGCGGCAAACGCAGAGCAAGCGCTTAAGGTCTTCGCTCTCGCAAAGGAAAAGGGCTTGTTTGCGGGGGAGGCGATGTGGTCAAGATATCAGCCTATCCGAAAAAAGCTGGACGAAATAATAAAAAGCGGCGCTATCGGCGAGGTCACCTGCGTTACCGCCTTTACGGGCGGCGCAATGACGGGGGTCAAGCGGCTTACCGAGCCCGAGCTTGCGGGCGGCGCGCTGCTGGACGTGGGTATCTATCCGCTGAACTTTGCTTCCATGATAATAGACGAGCCTGTGGTGAGGGTCGATACCTCCGCCGTGCTGAGCGGCAAGGGCGTTGACCTTCAAAACTCCTTTGTCTTAAGCTACGGCAGCGGAAAAATGGCGGTATTGGGCAGCAGTATGGTTTCGGAAATGGATTCCCGCGGCGTTGTTTACGGCACCGAGGGCAGGATCGAGGCGGAATTTATCATAGATATCGTCAAGCTCACCGTTTACGGCGGCAAGGGCGCAGAGGTGATCCAACGCCCGCCGCAGATCACAGGCTTCGAGTACGAGCTTACGTCTGCGATAAGGGCGATAGAGGCGGGGAAAATCCAGCCCGACGAAATGCCCCACAGCGAGACCGTAAAGATGATGAGGATAATGGACGGACTGAGAAGCAGGTGGGGCGTTGTGTACCCCTTTGAAAAATAAGAGCGGACAAAGTTTAAGTTTTCCCAAAATTCAAAGCAGAAAAGAAAGAAATCGTTACGGCAAAAGGAAAAACGCACATCTTAAAATGAAAATAAGCATTGAATAAAAAGCAGAATGAGCCTTAATT
>JAMPHV010000066.1 GCA_023663265.1 Bacteroides sp. | reverse complement strand
CACCTGCTCCCATGCCGGCAATGGATCCCGCTATGGGGCAGCAAATGCCTCCGCCGTCTCCGTACGGCGCGCAGATGCCGTATCCCTATCCGCCTTATCCGATGCCCGCACCTCCCCAGGGCGGCTACGGTTATCCGCAGCCCACGCCCATCAACATACAGAATGCGCAGTTCCAAAGCTTTGACGAGCCTTCCGTCAAGCTTTCGGGAGAACAGCGAGACAATCTTAATCTTCTTATGGACGTTCCTCTGCAAATTTCGGTAGAGATCGGAAGCGCAAGGCGCAAGGTAAAGGACATACTGGAATTTGCTCAGGGCTCGATCATAGAGCTTGAACGCCAGGCAGGCGCTCCCGTTGACATAGTTGTAAACGGTAACCTTATCGCCAAGGGCGACGTAGTGGTCATAGACGATAACTTCGCGGTAAGAATCACGGAGATCGTCAAGTCAAAGTTAATTGACACCTTGAGCAAGCAATAATCAGGGGTTAAGTAAAAACAATAAACTCCCTATAAGGAAGGAATGGTATTTTAATATGGACAAAAAGATTATGCTGGTTGACGACGCTGCTTTCATGAGAATGCTTATTAAAGACGCGCTTACGAAAAACGGCTACACAAACATTATCGAGGCGGCGGACGGCGCACAGGCTGTCGATACCTACGGCGCGGAAAAGCCCGACCTTGTGATCATGGACATAACAATGCCCAACAAGACGGGTATCGAGGCGCTTCAAGAGATCAAATCCAAGGACCCCGGCGCTAAGGTTATCATGTGCAGCGCAATGGGTCAGGAGGCAATGGTCGTCGAGGCGATCAGATTAGGCGCTCTCGACTTTATCGTAAAGCCTTTTAAGGCAGACCGTATAATTCAGACCGTTTCCAAGATATTGGGTTGATTTGGCGGCGCCATAACGAAAAAGACATCTATGAGGAAATGCAGGCAAAGGAAAAATACCTTTGCTTTATTTCCGTTTACGGCGGTCGGAGCTTGTGTGCATGATCGCACACAAGGAGCCGGCGCGCAGTTTAAAGGTGACCGTTGGAGCTTTAAAAGGAGTAACGACTTTGTTGGATTGGATTGTGTGGCTGTTTTCGTTTCTGGGCGTGCTGGGACTTATCGTGCTTTTGTTCTACGCACTCAAAAAGCTGAACAAAAGGGTAAGCGTCGGCTCGGGAAGTAAGCTTCGCGTGCTGGACAGGGTCAATCTCGGAAGAGACGGTATGCTGCTCGTGGTGAGCGTTGACGGAAAGCTTATGCTTATCGGAGTAACGCCTCAGCGCGTCGAGAAGCTGTGCGATATGGAATCCACCGAGGAGGAATATCTCTCGGGCAATGAAACGCAGGATTTTAGATCGGCATTGGCTTCCGTGCTTTGGAAAAAGCAGAACGGAAAAAGCGGTTCCGAATCGGAAGAGGACGGAAAGACTGACGGCTAAATTTTCGGGAAAGGTTTCTTATTTAAGATGAAGGAGCTTCTTAAAAAAGCGGTACAACAGAATAAAAAGCTCTTTGTCAAGTTCTTTGTCTCTCTCGGGGTCTCTCTTTCTCTTGTTATAGGCTGCTGTATAATGTCGGCAAGCGTTTCGGCGGCGGGACAAGGCAGCGAGACAGCACCCGTTGAGGCGGCGGAGGAAAATAACGGCAGCGGCGTCAACTACACCGATTCGGGCGATACGGTCATCGACGATATCACCTTGGGGGACGACCGCTCGGCGCTGTACGACCTTATAGGCATCGACGCATCCGAGCCGATAGAGGTAATAATCCTTATTACGCTTTTGTCGCTTGCTCCGTCGTTTCTTATAATGCTCACCAGCTTTACAAGAATAATAATCGTGCTGAGCTTTCTGAGAAACGCGATGCAGACCAATACGACGCCTCCGAATATGATACTCACGGGTATAGCTCTCTTTCTCACGATATTTATAATGTGGCCGGTGTTCAGCGAAATAAACGAAAGCGCTTATGTTCCTTATGCCAACGGGGAGATATCCACCTCCGAGGCAATAGACAGAGCCGGCAGACCTCTTAAGGAGTTTATGCTGAAGCAGACCACCAACGGAAATATGAAGTTTTTCCTGGATTTGCAGCAGGTCACGATATATTCCGAGGAGACCTTGGATACCGATGCCCCTGTGGAGGTGAACGTTGAGGAGATAAACCTTCAGAATTATCAGGAGCAGCTCGGCTTCCAGGCAGTGGTCCCCGCGTTTATCGTAAGCGAGCTTACGAGAGCCTTTCAAATGGGCTTTATGCTGTTTATCCCTTTTCTTATAATAGATTTGGTAGTGTCCTCCACCCTTATGTCAATGGGTATGATGATGCTGCCCCCCGCGATGATATCGCTGCCCTTCAAAATACTGCTGTTCGTTCTTGTAGACGGCTGGCAGATGCTGATCGGCACACTTGTTACATCGTTTAACCTGTAGCGGTATAATAAACCGTTGCGGCGGAGCGGCGCCGACTCTCGGCGCGGAAAGGACGTTTTATGACGCAGGAGCTTGTAATGCAGATATTCACCGAAGCGGTATGGCTCGCGTTTAAAATGGGCGTTCCGCTTTTGGTGGTGGGAATGCTGGTGGGTCTGATAATAGCAATTCTTCAGGCTGCCACCCAGGTCCATGAGCAAACGCTGACCTTTGCTCCAAAGGTAATTATCGTGGCGCTGACGCTGCTTGCTTTGGGTCCGTGGATGCTGAACTCGCTGATAGATTTTACAATGCGAATATTCGAGCTGATGTCCACGACGCCCCTGTTATAGACGCGGCGGGAAGACGGGTAAAAAGAGGTACAAAGCATTGAACGCAATATGGGATTTAATTGTGAATAACTTTGTGGCGTATCTTATGGTGACCGCGCGGATATCCGGCATTTTCACCTTTAACCCGATTTTTTCACGTCAAAACGTGCCGATGCGTATAAAGGTCGGCGCAACGCTCGTGATCTCCATGACCGCCGCAGCCTATTTGGGCGGAGACGGCATGCAGTATGGCTTTAACGGCGTTCCCGGCTTTGTGATGACGCTTCTTAAGGAGCTGGCGATAGGGCTTGTGCTGGGCTTTATTACAAATCTGATCCTAACGGTCATCATTTACGCGGGCGAGCTTATGGACAATCAGATAGGCTTCGGAATGGCAAAGGCAATGGACCCTATGACGGGTATTCAGATGCCGCTGTTCGCCAATCTGTTCAACTATATGTTTATTCTTTATTTCTTTCTGATAGGCGGTCATTTGAAATACATAGAGCTTTTCGTGACCTCCTACGATATACTGCCGCTGAACTACGGCTTTGATATCGACAGCTTAAATTTGACATATTTCATTGCGAATTATTTGGGTACGGTTTTTATATTGGCGGTAAAATTCGCCATGCCGATAATAGCGTCGGAGCTGATAACGGAGTTTGTTATCGGCGTTATGATGAAGGCGGTGCCCACGATCCAGATATTTGTTGTAAATATTCAGCTCAAGATAGTGGTGGGCATGCTGGTGCTTTTGGCGGTGGCAAGTCCCATGTCGGAGTTTTTGGAGTATCTTTTGGATATCTTGTTCACAAATCTGACCAACGCCTTGGGGCTTATCGGAACATAGAAGAACAGCCCGCAGCTTGATACTGATATGAACTGTTATAGGGGGGATTTTTACGGCAGGCGAGGATAAAACCGAAAAAGCCACCCCGAAGAAACGGCGCGATATGCGTGAAAAGGAAGGCATGGCGCTTCAAAGCAACGAGGTAATGCTTGCCGTGTCGGTCATCGCCACCTTTGTGGCTCTGAGGGTATTGGGCGGATATATGCTGAGCTCGCTGGGAGAGGTCATGACCTCCTACCTGAGCAACGTAGGCAAGGATTTCGAGTTTAATATAGAATTTATTCAGCGAAACGCTTTGGAAATATTAAAATGCGGTATTCTGATAATCGGACCCGTGGCTGCGATCATTATGGCGGCGGTGGTATTGTCGGTAATGGCGCAGACAAGAGGCTTATTCAACACAAAGGCGCTCAGACCCAAGTTTTCCCGACTCAGCCCCATACAGGGCGCGAAAAGACTATTTTCGGCGCAGGCGATCGTGGGGGTAATAAAGGGAATCTTGGAGCTGACCATAATAGGGATAATCACCTATACGCAGATCAGCTCGCGGCTTGATGACTTTGCGTCGATGCCCGATATGGAGCCGATACAGTCGGTCCATTACATAGCTCAATCGGTTTACGATATAGTAATGCTTATTTTTATCGTGCTCGTGTTTGTGGCGGCAGCGGATTTTATTTTCCAGTGGTGGCAGTTTGAGAAAAAGCTCAAAATGTCCAAGCAGGAGGTAAAGGACGAGTATAAGCAGATAGAGGGCGACCCGCAGATAAAGAGCAAGATAAAGCAGAAGCAAAGAGAAATATCTCAGCGCAGAATGATGCAGGAGGTGCCCACCTCGGACGTGGTGGTAAGGAACCCCACGCATT
This sequence comes from Bacteroides sp., assembly GCA_023663265.1. Taxonomy (GTDB): domain Bacteria; phylum Bacillota; class Clostridia; order Oscillospirales; family Ruminococcaceae; genus Ruminiclostridium_E. Next base: position 8,239 of record JAMPHV010000066.1, on the reverse strand, counting down.
ATGCCGTTGCGCTGAAATACGACTCGAAGGACGCGTTCAGCGCTCCCCGCGTGGTAGCAAAGGGGCAGGACGCTTTGGCGCTCAGAATAGTTAAGATAGCGGAGGACAATAACGTTTATATAACCGAAAACCGACCTCTTGCGCGGAGCCTTTACGATACGGTAAGGTTAGGCGCGGAGATTCCCCCCGAAATGTACAACGCGGTGGCGGTGGTGCTTACGGAGATGTTTGCGGCAAAGGGAATAAAGCCTATTGTCAACCGCGCGTCGCCCGACCAAAGAAGCAGAATGGTAAGGCAGCGGAAAAAGATAAGACAGGAGCAGAGCGCACAGCAAAACTAAAATCTAACTGGAGGACGGAGAATGTTCAAAAAAATAGCCGGCAACGTTTTCGCCGTATTTGTAATATTTATCGTCCTCGCCATAATCATACCGCTCAACGACATAGCGGGAGGCGCGCTTCTCGACTTCCTGCTGCTGGTAAATATTTCTCTTTCGGTGGTCATTCTGCTGATGACTATGTATATAAAGGAGCCGCTGGAGTTTTCCGCGTTTCCCACCATACTGCTGATCACCACCGTTTTCAGACTTTCCCTTAACATTTCCACCACGAGAGGTATTCTCAGCACGGGCTACGCGGGCTCGGTAATCGAGACCTTCGGCAGCTTCGTAATGGGAGGAGACCCGATCGTCGGCTTTATCATATTCATAATCATCGTTTTGGTCAATTTCCTTGTTATCACAAAGGGCTCCGAGCGTGTCAGCGAGGTCGCGGCGCGTTTCACTCTGGACGCCATGCCCGGTAAGCAGATGGCGATAGACGCGGATTTGAACACCGGCGCCATAACGGACGAGGAGGCAAAGGTAAGAAGAGCCAACGTACAGCGGGAAAGCGATTTCTTCGGCGCTATGGACGGTGCCACCAAGTTCGTTAAGGGCGACGCGATCATTTCGATCATTACGGCGCTGGTAAACCTTATCGGCGGCGCAGTAATAGGTATGATAAACGGCGGTGACTTCAACACGGTGCTTTCCACTTATTCGCTGGCAACGGTAGGCGACGGTCTGTGCTCTCAGATACCCGCGCTTTTGATCTCGGTCGCCACAGGTATGGTGGTTACCCGTTCCGCTTCCACGGGAAGCTTCAACAACGACATCAAGATTCAGTTCACCCGCAACCCCACCGTAATGTTCATTACGGGCGGCGTCTGCATAGTGCTTATGCTTATACCGGGTTTCCCGAAGCCCATTCTGTTGATGCTGGGCGCGGCGCTCATCTTCGCGGGCGTCGCCATTTCCAGAAACCGCAAAAAGGAGGAATCCGCGCTGGCGGAGGCGGAGGAGCAGAAGCGCATCGAGGAGATAAAGGCGGCCAACGCACAGGGCGACAGCAATTACTACAGAGATATAGACAATGTATTTAAGCTGCTCAACGTTGAGCAGATAGAAATGGAGTTCGGCTACAGCCTGCTTCATTTGGTTGACGAAAAAAGCGGCGGCAACTTTATCGACCGCGTGGTGCTGTTCAGAAAGCAGTTCGCGGTGGAAATGGGCATGGTAATACCCTCGGTCCGCATGAGAAACAACCCCGAGATAAACCCCAACCAGTACATAATCAAGATAAAGGGCGAGGAGGTAGCGAGAGGCGAAATACTTGTGGATCACCTGCTGGCGCTGGACAACGGAGAGGTGACAAGACCGGTGGAGGGCATAGACACGATAGAGCCCGCCTTCGGCATTCCCGCAAAGTGGATAAGCGAGGACAAAAAGGTAATGGCGGATATAGCGGGCTACACGCTTATCGACCCCGTGTCGGTAATGATAACCCACCTATCCGAGGTAATAAAGGCCCACTGCTCCGAGATACTCAGCAGACAGGACGTACGCACCATGGTGGAGAACGTCAAGAAGACCGATTCCACTATTGTGGAGGACCTGGTGCCCAACGTTATTTCCTACGGCTATCTGCAAAAGGTGCTTTGTATGCTTTTGCGCGAGGGCGTTCCCATAAGGGATATGGAGACCATTTTGGAATGTCTCGGCGATCATGCGGCTAACCTTAAGGATATCGAGGTGACGGTGGAATATGTACGGCAATCGCTTAAGCGCACCATTACAAGGCGCTTTGCCGACGGCGGCTCCTTAAGGGTGATAACCCTCGATCCCAAGGTCGAGGATATTATCCTGCAAGGCGTCAAGAAAAACAACAGCGGCGGCAGCGTGCTTTCGATAGACCCCGAGATAGTGAACGCGATAGTTGCCTCTACCAACGAGGAGATAGACAAGGTAAAGGACGTTTTGCCGTCGATAGTTATACTGATGTCGCCCTTTACGAGAGTTTATTTCAAGAAGCTGCTGGATCAGTTTATGCCGGGGATAACGGTACTGTCCTACAGCGAGATAGACAACAGCACACAAATACAGGCGGTCGGAAACATTACCGTATAGTATTATAAAAGGAAAGGCAGGATAAGGCATGGCGGAAACACAGACCCAGCTTGCGCTTTTCGAGCAATATCGTCAGACCAAGGATATTGGATTAAGAAACGACATTGTATTGAGATACATGGACCTTGTGAAATACGTTGCCATATCCACCAGAGGAGCGTATGACAAGTACGCGGAAATCGACGATATAGTAAACGAGGGAGTCATCGCTCTTATAAAGGCGGTGGAGACCTACGATCTTCAAAAGGGCGTTAAGTTTGAGACCTACGCGGCGATACTTATAAAAGGGCAGATAATCGACTTTGTGCGCTCTCAGGACTGGATCCCCCGTCCCGTAAGGCACTTCGGGAAAAATCTCGATACCGCCTACAACGAGCTTTATTCAAGCCTCGGGCGTTCGCCGACCAATCAGGAGCTGGCGGATCATATGGGAATACCCAAGGAAAAGCTGCTCAAATCAATGGCAAGCTTAGCCGAAGCGACAACGCTTTCCTTTGAGGAATTATTATACGAGGACAATTTTGAAAACAACTGTCAGAACAGCATAGGCGACACCGCCGATCAGCCGCTTTACGACAAGGAGATGAGAGAGGTGCTGGCGGCGGCGATAGACGAGCTGAAGCCCAAGGAAAAGCAGGTCATTTCCCTTTACTATTACGAGAGGCTTAAGTTCGGAGATATCGCGAAGGTGCTTGGCTTAACCGAATCAAGAGTTTGTCAGATACATTCCAAGGCAATGCTTTTGCTGAAAAGAAAGCTCCAGGATTATATGGACGCTTAAGCGCCGGAGAAAGGAAAAAAGAATGAACAGAGGCTATTACACCGCCGCCCAGGCGATGATAAACCAACAGCGCATATTGGACGCGGTCTCCAACAACGTTTCAAACGTAAACACCGCGGGCTACCGCAAGGACGAGATCGTTTTAAACACCTTTCAGGAGCAGCTCTTCCTTGTAAATAAAAGGACGGAGACCTCGGGCACAAGCTATCAGACCTACGTGGATATTTCCAAGACAAATTTGGAGCAAAGCGGCTTTGAATTCACCGACAGCCCCTTTGACGTGGCAATGTACGGAAATATGTATTTTAACGTGCGCTACGGCAAGGACCCCGAGGGAGGCATTTTTCAGACCCGCAACGGTCAGTGGGGCTTGGACGCGGAGGGCTACCTTTGGCTTGACGGCGCGGGGAGAATACAGGGCGAAAACGGCGATATCTACATAGGAAACGACGATTTTACGATAGACGAGCTGGGAGTTATAAGAAACGCGGACAACGAGGTCATAGATACGCTGCTGCTAACCTATATCCCGCCCGAGGCGGACGTTCACAAGGAGGGAGACAACCTTTTTCTGTACGAGGGCGATCCCGTTCAGATACCCGAGGACGAGGAGTTTGTGGTGGTCCAGAGAGCCTATGAAAAATCCAACGTGGACGCGGTCAAGGAAATGACCCAGGCAATGGAGGCTCACCGAATGTACGAGGCGGCAAGCCGTATTTTAAGGGGCTTCGACACGATAAACCAGGAAGCCGCCACTATTGCGGAGCTTTAATTTTAACTGTATAAATCTGCAAATAAATTTCTATGCGCGAAAGGAAGTATGACCAATGAATATAGCTTTCTATTCGGCGGCGACGGGTATGATCGCCCAGCAGGGCGGAATGAACGTTACCGCAAACAACATCGCCAATGTCAACACGGTGGGTTATAAGGCGCTCAGACCGAGCTTCGCCGACTGTATCTACACCGAGCAAAGAGCCACCGAACCCGAATGGGACACGGGACACGGTCAGTATCTGAACAAGACCGATTTTCTTTGGGACATAGGCGGCTTTACGGGCAGCGACCAGCCTTTGGATTATGCCTTGCCCAACGACGGCTTTTTTATGGTGAGGGATTATAACGGAAGAGATTATCTCACCCGCGACGGCGCCTTTCAGATAACCAACGTGGGTGATCACTGGGAGCTGGTCAACGCCAACGGCGATTTTGTGCTGGACTATGACGGCAATCATATCACCGTGCCCTTTGTGACGGAGGAAAACAACGAGGGTGAGGAGACGCTTACCACCAATATAAACTACGGCGAGCTCACCGAAAGCATCGGCGTATTCACCGTCCCCAACAACTGGGGCTTGGCGCAGGACGACAGCAACCACTTTTTGGTGACCGAGCGCTCGGGCGAAGCGGTGCCCGACAGAGACGCGGATAAGCTGGAATTTTATCTTGAGCGTTCCTCCGTCGATCTTGCGCAGGAAATGGTCAATATGATAGTTTCGCAGCGCAGCTATCAGCTTAACGCAAAGATAGTCCAGACCGCCGACGAGATGCAGCAGATAGCCAACAATTTAAGATAATATAAAGCTTTCATATTACGTAAGAAAAGAGGTGTTGATATGGCTCTTAAAAAATACGAGGATCTTACCGATATTCATCTCGACGTTCTCAAGGAGGTCGGAAACATAGGCTCGGGCAATGCCGTTGCGGCTCTTTCCACTCTGATAAACAAAAATGTCGAGATCGATATGCCTAATGTAAGCATCGTCAAATTTCAAGAGGCAACCGATTTTTCGGGCGGCGCCGAAAAGATCATGGCGGGCGTTATGTCGCGAATGGCGGGGGGAATCGAGGGAATGATCCTTCTCCTTATGGATAAGACCTTTGTTAATACCCTTGTCAAGGTGTTTTTCAACCAGGAGGTCCACGGGCTTCTTGAGCTGGACGATCAGAAGATATCCGCTTTATCCGAGGTGGGCAACATACTTTGCGGTACCTATGTTTCCGCTATCGGGCAGTTGGCGGGTATCGACGTAAGGTTAGAGTCTCCCTGCTTCCAGGTCGATATGGCGGGCGCGCTTATGAGCGTCCCCGTTATCGAGTTCGGAGAGGTGGGCGACAAGATACTTTACATAGACAAGCGTCTTGTTATAGACGGTCAAAGCATGAACGCCGAGATATTCCTTATCCCGACAATAGATTCTTTGGAAAAAATAATGAAAAAACTTGGGATCGACGTCTGAAACGGTTTAATCAATTTTATTCCGCTTATTGTGTTTTTTTAAGCTCGCTTCTGTATGCTTGCAATAAGCAACCAATGTTGTACAAGGCTGACGGTCAAGCTTTCGGCAGGAAGTTGAAAAAGGCGGGCTGTAAAGGTTTCCAAGAGGAAAGGAAATATCGTTAGTATGAGCAATATAACTATCGGCATATCCGACTGGAAGGTGTGCAGACCGCCGGATGTGCTTATCACCTACGCGTTGGGCTCCTGCGTCGGTTCTTGTCTTATCGATCAGAAAGCGGGGGTCGCAGGACTGTCACATATAATGCTGCCCGACAGTAAAAACGGCGGCAGAGACATAAACCGTATGAAATTCGCGGACACCGCTCTGCCCGATATGGTCGCCGAAATGGTAAGAATGGGCGCGGACCCGCGGAGAATACAGGCAAAGATAGCGGGCGGAGCCTTAATGTTCGCCGCCCGAAGCGAACAGTTCAACATAGGAGAGAGAAACGTGGCAGCGGTGAAAGAGGCGCTGTCAAAGCTCAGAATACCTATCGTGGCTTCCGATACGGGGCTTAATTACGGACGCACCGTGTATTTTTACGGGTCGGACGGAAAGGTCGTCATAAAATCGACCGTTAAGGGAGTTAACGTGCTGTGAGCTTTCTTTCTGCAAAGGCTGACTGCGTTTGTAAAATGCTGCGAGACTGTAAAAAGGGGCTGTAAAAAACGACCTGTCGGAAACGGGTCGTTTTTTGTTATAATAATTGATAATTGACAATTAAGGTGTCGGCTTCGCCGACAAATTTTGACTTTCGAGATACAAATTTATAGGTTTGATGTTAGTATAATACTGATTTCTATCTAAAATATCGACTTCGTCTATACTTCAGAGTGAAAACAGTATAACATTATCATAATGAACTTAGCCAAATAATGCACAAGTGTAAATTTAAATAATGCGGCGAAGCCGCTCCACAATTATCAATTATCAATTATCAATTTTTTAGTTTTGTGATAGTTTTTTTACAGCCCGTATTATAATAATTGAAAATTAGGGAAGATATTGATATTAAGAAAAGTTTATGGTATAATAAAAAACACAGAGAAAATCGGTTAGATATTAGGGGGCAAAAAGGTGCGTGACAATTTTGGCTGGAGGTAATGTGTAAACGCTTTATTTGCACGGGTTTGGAAAAGCGAAAAAGTATGGAACAAGGCGGATTTTATTTATTATAAATAGCGCAGTGTGACATTGTGCTGTTGGGAGAAAACGGAATGGATAAAACGGCTGTATTGTTGTCAAATTACGGTCCTATGTTATCGGGCGATTTGGCTCGGCTTTATGAAAAAACATACCGCACGTCAAACGAGACCGCAAGAAAAGCGATATCAAGAGCAAGACCGCCTGTAAAAAGGCTGTCTAAATTTAAATTTGAAAAAAATCAACTGTTTTATTATCTTGAAGCTCAATTTATGTCCGAAAGGTACGCGGAAGCCTTGCTTAAGGCGATAGAGGAGCATTCGAGGGTGAATTATACTTATATTCAAGCGTTCAGGTCGCAAAACGGCTACGTATCCAAGAAAATACTGCCCGCGCTGGTGGGCGCTCCGATCAGAAAAGTGAAAAATCATAAAATGCATTCCGCAATTTTGAGGAGCTTGATAGACGCCCGTATCATTACCGAATTCAGCGAGGAACGGTATGCCATGAACCAAGCCTTTTCGATCACGGACAACATAAACAGGTCGATCGGCTTGGAAATTGCCAAAAAAGTGATCATAAACGATTTCAACAGCTGGGCGCGCGGGGTCAACCTTGTTTCATATGAAAAGGGCAGGGGGCTGTTTGAGGAGCCCGAATTTGCGCAGTTTCAATGGGCGTATACTGCTCCCTCATATATTCAGCCGCTCTATTCAAATAAGGAAAAACAGCCCGGCTTTGTGATCGCGGACGTATTCTACGGCGCGACCGCAACAAAGGAGTCGATAGCCTTCTTTATCGATAAGCTTAATATAATTCGTTCATATAAGAATATCAAGCCCTTTCTGCCTGTCCTGCTGACGGATAAAATAGACCCCGAGGCGCTTAAGCTTTTAAAGGACAACAAGGTAATGGTGGCTATTCTGAATAATTTCTTTTCGGAAAAATATACGAATTTATTAAACGAATTGGTCAATACTTTTGCAAACACCACCTCCATTATCAACAAAAACCCCGATATGATATATAAGCTTTTTGACGAGCTGGCAAAAAGCGAGGGAAGATACAACAATATGTCGGGCGATATGTTCGAGCTGTTGGTGGGCAGCTTTTATGCGTATGCGGGGTGCACAAGCCTAAAATCCAAGGCTATAATCAGAGACGATTCCACGGGGAGATACAAGGAGCTGGATTGGCTGGCGGAAAAGGACGGCGTGACCGTCGTTGTGGAATGTAAGGCGACAAAAGCGGCGATAGACGACGATTTTATTTCAAAATGGCTGAGTGAAAATATCCCTTTTACCCGCAAATGGCTTATCGACAATCGGCAATGCGAAAAAATCGAATTTCAGATATGGTCCACGGGCGGTTTTACGGACAAGGCGCTTCAATTGTTAAACAAGGCGGAGACGGAAACGTCGAAGTATTCGATAAAGCATTTTGACAGGGAGAAAATGATGAGCTTGGCAAAGGAAAAAAACGACAAGCATTTTATTGAAATTATGCAGGCTCATTTTCCCGCGCTGAAATAAGAACCTGTCTTCACAAGATTTGTGCGTGGATTTTCGAGCAAATTTTGTCGAGGA
>JAMPHV010000065.1 GCA_023663265.1 Bacteroides sp. | reverse complement strand
AGGTTTACGGGTTTAAGAGCAGGGTTGACAATTTTGGAAATGGTGGTATAATAAAGGAAACCGATAAATTTATTATGCCGACGGCAAAAATAGATCAATTCTTGCTCAAGCCCGGAGCGAAACATTCAAAAGAGTTTTTTAACGTCGGATATACTACTAACGATTTTGAAAGGCTGTTTAAGGATATTGAGTCGGGATTTGATGAAACAAAGATTTGGGATATAAAAATAAACGATTCCGAAATAAGATTCAGCATAAATATGGAGCTTGGAATAACTGAAAAAAAGCTATTTCAAACCGTTTGGCAACGGGATTCTGACGGAGGAAAACCAAAATTTTTAACTGCTCATAGAGTAAGAAAGAAGTGATACAATGATCAAGTTATTTGAAAAAGTAAAAATCAAATCAGAAAATTTGATTGGAACAGTAGTTGATATTAGCAATAAAAACGGAAAAATGGTTTTTATTGTTGAAAGCGACACTGAGGGAGAAATTGAGGGAAGAAGCGGCGGTATTTTTCCTCTGTATGACTGTTCAGAAGATGAAATTGAAAAAATATAGCACTTTGCATAAAAGCAAGGTGCTATATTTATGCAGAAAAATTTTCAAAAAAAGCTTGACTTTTTGTGTACACTGATATATAATAAATGTGTACACGAAAAGGGGGTGAAAAAATGTCGCCTCGTACGGGCAGACCAAAGGCAGAAAACCCTAAAAATATTCAGCTTAAGATCAGAGCGGATCAACAAACAATACAAGACCTTGACTATTGTTGTGAAAAAAAAGAGTTGACACGCAGTGATGTAATAAGGCTGGGAATACAAAAGGTTAAGCAAGAGGTCGATACAAAAGAATAAGCTGTTGCCCACTCTCCAAAGGTTACAACAGCTTATAAAACAAGTGACAGATTGCTCTATCAAATACATTTTACCACGATAGAGCAATCTTGTCAAGTTTTTGAAAGGAGTATTCTATGGATATCATAGAAACGCTTTATCAAGCATATTTGGAAAATGCAATCAGACTGCATGGGAAACCGTTTCCAACTGATCTTGAAATGGAAATCAAATGTTTTGTAGACACTGTCGGACTAACAACAGAACAGTCAAATAAGTTAGAGGAGTTAATGACTGACAGTGAAGCATTTTATGAACGGACAGGCTTTTTTGACGGATTTAAGTTAGCCTTTAGTATTTTAGCGGAGGTGCTGGCAAGATGAACGAAATAGCAAAATTTGATTATAACGGCTTGAATGTACGGACAATCATTGCGGACAATGAGCCTTGGTTTGTTGTGAGAGATATTTGCGCCGTACTCGGAATGAGACCTAATCAAGGAAAAACGCTTGTCAAGCATGTGGATAAAGACAGGCTAAATCTGATACAGTCTGTCGATGTCAGAGGACGTCAAAAGAAGCTTATAGCCGTTAATGAAGCGGGTTTGTATGATGTTTTGGTGCGCAGCGACAAGTCGGAAGCAAAAAAATTTCGCCGCTGGGTAACAGGAGAGGTGCTTCCAATGCTTAGGAAAACGGGGCAATACAGTATTGTTGCAATACCTACTCCTAAAGAGCTTGGAACAGAATTAGCTCGGTTAAACGAGCTATACAAAACATACCTTGGAAGCATAGATAAGCCATACGGAAATGCAATACTGAAAGCCGCTGCCGATGTGGCAGAGGAATTTGCCCGAATGGCGAACGAATTTTAAAATAATGTTAATAAACAGCGTTTTGCGTTAAGCAAGGCGCTTTTTATTATTGCCCGAAAGGAGAAAAAAATGGACAATTTTTCAGTGATATACAAAATACTCAAAGCATTTGAAAAAGCCATGGATTTGGAAGAGTTTGATATTAAGCAAATTTCTCCCGACGTCCTTAAAATTTCGGAAAACCGCTGGCTAAGGATCATGGAAATGCTTATTGGCGAAGGGTATATTACAGGTGTTTTAATCGAGCATTTTATGGCAGGCGACAAAATTTCCGCAAACAATCCTCGGATAACATTGAAAGGATTGGAATATTTAAACGAAAACAGCTTTATGAAAAAAGCCTGCGAAGTTGCAAAAGGGATTATGGATATAATTTCTTAGCACTAATAATTTAATAACAAAGCACTTTGAAAAATCAAGGTGCTTTTTATTATTGCCCGAAAGTCCTTAAGGCAAAAAACTGCGGACAAAAACAAAGGAGGAACACACATGAACGAAAACGAAAAAAACGAAGCAGCTGTCGTACAGGAAACGATCGGCACAAACGATCCCGCGCCCGCACAGGAAAAGCCGTCCGAAAGGACCTTTACCCAAGCCGAGCTTGACGCGGCTGTTGCAAAGGAACGGCAGAGCCGTCCTTCCGACGACGAGCTGAAAGCCTTCAGCGAGTGGAAGGAATCGCAGAAAACCGAGCAGGAGAAGACCGCCGAGAAAATAAAGCTTGCGCAGGAAGCGCAGACCGCCGCCGAGCAGAAAGCCTTGGCACTGGAAGCAAAATTCACTGCCGTCTCCAAAGGCGTAAAGCCCGAAGCGGTAGAGGACGTTATCGCCCTTGCCAAAAACAAGGTCAGCGATACGGTAACGCTTGAAAAGGCTATCGAAAGCGTTATCGAAAAATATCCGCAGTTTGGCGCGGCAGCGGAGAAGCCCTCCACAACGGGGGTCGCAACGCCCAACAACGGCGGTCCCGCCGACGATACGCTGATGAGGAAAGCCATGGGCTTGCCCGTGGAAAATGAAAACAAGAAGAAAGGATAAAAAAATATGGCTAACAATATCGCACTTCCGACCAATTACACAAATCTGCTTGACGAGACCTACAGGCTCGCCTCCGTTACCGCCGCTCTGACGAGCGACCCGAGCATGTCAAAGGCGGGCGCAAACGTTAACGAGATATGCTATCCGCAGATCAGCGTGGAGGGCTTGGGAGACTATGACCGCAACAGCGGCTACACGGACAACAGCGTTTCACTCGAATGGAAAACGACAAAATTCAATTACGACCGCGGTACAAGGATATCGGTCGATACGATGGACGATCAGGAGAGCTTTAACATCGCGTTCGGTCGCGCGGGCGGAGAGTTGATGAGAACAAAGGTGGCTCCCGAGGCGGACGCCTTCACCTTTGCGGCGATCGCGGGCACTTCGGGCATAACCGTAGGCGAGGCGGTCGCTTTTACCGACGCGGCGGAGTTCCTTTCGGCGCTTATCGACGCCAAGACCCAAATGGACGACGACGAGGTAGCCGAGGAGGACCGTATACTGTACGCCACTCCCGCCCTTGTCAACGGCTTGCTGGGGCTCGACACATTCAAGTCAAAGGAGGTCATTAACTCCTTCAGCGCGGTCAAAAAGGTGCCTCAGCGCCGTTTCTATACCGCTATCGATCTGCTCAACGGCAAGAACGGAGAGGAAAAGGTCGGCGGCTACAAAAAGGCGGCGGGCGGCTGCGACATCAACTTTATGATCATTCAGAGATCAGCCGTCATCAAATTCGACAAGCATATCGCAAACGATATTATCCCGCCCGAAAACAATCCCAACAGCGACGCGTGGATTTTGAAGTACAGAAAGTACGGGCTCGTAGACGTTTACGCCAACAAAAGAGCGGGTATTTATCTCAGCCACAAGCCCGCGTGAAAGGAGAAAATGTAAATGAGAACAATAGGTTTTATCGTCGGCGAAACGGCGAAGCAGCAGGAAAACAAACCCAAGGCGCCGAAGAAAAGCGCAAAAAACGAAAAGCCGCCCAAGGCAAAGCCCGAGGAGCAGTCGGCGGACGGCGCGGAGAAGCCCGAGGAGCCCGAAAATGGAGCTGAGTAAATTTTATCTTACCGTTTGGCGGGGCAGCTTCGACGGCAGCGACAACGAGCTTGAAACGCTTTTGAGCCGCGCCGCCGACACGGTGAACAGCGTGATCTATCCAAGCGGCGAGGAGGTGGAAGGCGTTTCCGAGGAGAACAAGGTCAAGGTATATAAAGCCGTGTGCGCACAGGCGGACTATATAGACAGCCTCGGAGGCGTTGAAGCCATGAACGAAAGCGCGGGCGGCAGCGTTTCGCTGGGTAGATTCAGCTATTCCTCGGAGGCGGGAGAAACGGGCTGTAAGCTTTGCAGGCAGGCGGAGGGCTTCCTGCGGGCGGCGGGACTTCTGTATAAGGGGGTGAACGTATTTTGAAGCCGATCCCGAAAAGCTGGCTGATACATACCGCATGCGCGGTGGAGCTGAAGGAGCGGGAGGGGTGGGAGGAGCCTTCCGAAAGGAAGAGGACGGAGCTGTCCCGTATTCGGGTGGAGCCGTCCTCAAACCTTAGGATAAGCAAAAGCAATATACAGGTGCAGCTTTCGGCGGTGCTGTTCTACGACTGCCGAAACAGCCGCCCGAGGGACTTTGATTTTTCCCGCGCGGATAAGGTGGAATACGACGGTGAGCAGTATGATATCGTGAGCGTTCAAAAGCATTATGACGACAGAAAGCTGCACCATATGGAGGTGGAATTATGCCTGTAAAGGTAACTCTCGATAAAAACGCGGTCATAGCGAGGATACAGGCGGCGAACGAAAAAGCCCTAAAGGAAATAAAGGGGCAGGTCCTTTCGGACTGCAACGAGTTTGTTCCCAACGATCACGGCGTACTGAAAGACAGCAGCGAGAGCCACAGTTATGTGATGTCCTTTTTCGGCGAGTCGGAGCTTCGGCTGATATGGTCCGCTCCCTATGCAAGATATTTGTATTACGGCTTACTTATGGTGGACAGCGTGACGGGCTCCTCGTGGGCAAGAAAGGGCAGCACAAAGAGCCTTACCGATAAGCCCTTGACTTACGCGAAAGGCTGTAAGCTGTGGTGCGAAAAGGCGCGGGAGCTGTATAACGAGGATTGGCGGCTGATGTATCAGAACGCCTTAAGAAAACATATGAAATAAGAACCTGTTTTCACATTGTGAAGAAAGGCTCTCGGAAAGGAGTAAAAATGACGCCTCAAAGCGAGGCTTTAGACCTTATTTTAGCCAAGCTGAAAGCCGAGAAAGGCTATAAGATCGCCCTATTCGCTTTGCCGAAGGAGGGCGGAATATCGGCGGAGATCACAGGCAGCGAAAATAAGGGGCGAAGCTTGAATTTACAGCACGGAAGCGCCGATTTGACGGTGTTGTTTTTATGCAAAAGCAAGACACAAGCCGCCGCTTTTGATACCTTGTACGATATAGGAAACTATCTTGACCGAATCGGAGAAGTAAAAGGAAAAACGATACAGGTCACGGGAGCGGGGGTCAGAAGCGGAGCGGGGCTTGTGGGAAACGAAAACGGCTTTTATATTTACAGTATGATAGCCCAAATAGGAATTTACTTTTAGAAAGGAAGCAAAAAAAATGGCAGATGTAGAAAAGCTTAAGCACGTCGAATTTAACAACCAAGTAAAGGTAGAGCTCGACATAGGAAACGGGACGGAAAAATGGGGAGATATGACGAAAGCGTTCAAAAATATCAACCAATCCATAAACGAAAACACGTTCACGGCGGCGTTCCTCTGCGACGGCGGCTTTAACAGCACGATAGTGACGGGAGCTTCGCCGACGTTAGCCTTGTCGGGGTACTATGTCAAGGGCGATCCCGTATGCGAATATCTTGACGAAAACCAGTACGAGATAGGCGACAGGCGCATAAGCAGGATCAAGATGACAAGAGGCTCGGGAACAGTGACTTGCTCCGTTACGATAACCTCGATAGCGATATCGGGCGGCGAAAGCAGCGAGCCCACTAACGTAAGCGTTACGCTTGCGTTTAACGGCAAGCCGACGTTTACGAAGAATTACGCCGACGAGGAGTAGAAAAGAAATCGTTTGGGAGGATAACAAAATGTACAAGGTAAAACGCACAAAAAAATTTTACGACACGCTTCAGCTTTGCGACGAACAAGGCAATGCTCAAAAGGAGCTTAAAATAGAGGTCGATATAGACGCTGTCGCCACGGGGTTCAGAGAGGTTTTAGCTCGGCTTGAAAAAGCGGAAAAAGGGCTGCACGACAAACAAAGCTTAAATCAGCAAAAGGATTTTGACAAGGCGTATTACGATTACGGTGCGGCGCTGGTAAAAATGTTTGAAATGTGCTTCGGCAAAGAAAACACGGAGGCGATAGTTACTTTCTTTGAAAACCGCTACACGGAAATGTCGGTGGAGCTCGTTCCGTATATCACAAAGGAAATTATTCCGCTTGTGGGCGAAGCGATAAAGCAGAGAAAAGCCGAGCTGAAAAAAGCGGGTAAAAGGTAATGAAGCTTAGATTTTATTATCCTTTGCCCAAAAAAGCGGAATTTGAGGGGAAACGGTACAGGCTCAGGCTCACGGTTGCCAACGTCCTTAGGTATATAGAGCTTTGCGACGAGCCCGAGGGACTTACCTTCTCGGAAATAACCGAGATCGGCTTCGGGTGGCTGGTGGGCGGAGGGAAGCTGCTTCCCTTACATAAAAAAGCGGAGCTTTTGGAAAAGCTCTTCAAGGAATACATAAATCCTCCCGCAAGACGGCTTTTAAAAAACAAAAATTCAAAATCCGCCGTCAGCTTCAGCCATGACAGCGGGTTTATTTATTCCGCTTTTATGGAAGCGTACGGCATCGACCTTTGGGAACAGGCGCCGAAAATGCACTGGTGTAAATTTTTGGCGCTGTTTGAGGGACTTCCCGAGGACTGCCTTTTAAAGCAAATTATGGGCATAAGGGCGCAGACGATCCCCGCTTTGAACGGACATAACCAAAAGGAGATACAAAGGATAACGGAGCTGAAAACGCTGTACGCGCTGCCGACAAAAACGTCGGAGGAGGACGCGCAGGGCGGCTGGGAAAAGCTGTTTGATTTTTTGGAAAGGAGGGCAAAGGAATAATGGCAGAAACCGACGGCAAGGTCTTATATGAAGTGCGGGCTGATCTCTCCAAGATCGACGGCGATCTGTCCGCCGCCGACCGAAAGGTCGCACAGGCGGCTGAAAAGACCGCCAAAAAGCAGGAGGACGCACAAAAAGGCACAGTAAAGACCGTAAAACAGGCTAACAGCGAAATGGCGAGCGATACCGAAAAAGCGCAGAAGAATATTTCGGACGCGGTCAAAAGGGAAAGCGAAAAAGCCGCCGCTCATTTTAAAAATAACGCCGAGGAAATGTCCCAAAGCGGAAGGAAAGCCGCCGAGGAGGTGGAAGGCTCGGTGTCGGGCATGGCTTCGAGCCTTATTTCCAAAATAGGACAGGTCGCGGCAGCGGCGGCAAGCGTGAAAACGCTTATCGGCACAATGAAAGCTGCGATCGGAGAGGCGGTTTCCGCCGAGACCTCTTTTGCAAAGGTAAACACGCTGTTATCCGAAAATGCGGACAAGGCGGCGTACTTCAGCGATATCAAGAACGCGTCAAGGAGCACGGGCGTTGTGGTCTCCGACTTATCGGAGGCGGTGTACAGCGCCCTTTCCGCTTCCGTAGACGAAAGCTCGGCGGTGGATTTTACCCAAAGCGCGGTAAAGCTGGCAAAGGGCGGCTTTACCGAAACGGCGACGGCGGTGGACGTGCTTACCACCGCAATTAACGCCTACAGCTTAAAGGCAGACGACGCAGTTCGGGTTTCCGACGTTTTGATCACTACGCAAAATTTAGGTAAAACCACCGTCGGCGAACTGGCGTCCTCTATGGGTCAAACCATACCCATAGCCAATTCCGCGGGCGCTGCGATAGAGGATTTAGCCGCCCAGTACGCCATTATGACCAAAAACGGCGTGGCGACCGCCGAGTCGGGCACTCAGATCAAGGCAATGCTGAACGAGCTGAACGCCTCGGGAACAACGGTAAGCGATACCCTCAAGGAGCTGACGGGAAAAAGCTTTGCGGATTTGCAAAGCAGCGGGAAAAACACCGCGGAAATACTTAATATTTTGAAAACTCACGCCGAAGAAAGCGGGCAAAAGCTCTCCGATATGTTCGGCAGCGTGGAGGCGGGAGCTGCGGCGCTTACGCTTGTTAAGGACGGCGGCGCCGATTTTGTCAATGTGCTGGAGCAGATGAAAAACAGCGCGGGAGCCACCGAAAAGGCTTACAGCACCATGGCAAACACCACCGAGGAGCGGTTTAACAAGCTGAAAAACAATTTGACGATCGCGGTCGAAGAGATCGGCGAGAAGCTGCTTCCCTCTATCGAGAAATTTTTTAATTATATAGACGAAAATTCCGAGGAGCTTGGGGAAATTATCGAAGAGGTAGGCGAGGCGCTTAGCGAGCTTATGAAAATTACGATTGAAGCTCTGAAGATCGCGTGGGAGCACAAAGACGTTATTTTGGCTATAGTTTCGGCAATGGCGGCGTATAAGGCGGCGTTAGCTGTTTCAAGTCTTATCAACATTTTTAAAAATGCAGTAAATACGGCAAAAATAGCGCAGTTGGGTTTTAATTCAGCAGTAAAAGCAAATCCGCTTGGACTTATTATTTCCTTGATAACAACGGCTATTGCCGCATATATGGATTATTCGGAGACCGTAAAGCAAGCGGCACAAATAACAGAAGAATACAACAACACCGTTAAGGAGATAAGTGAAGCTTCTGAAAACGTTATAAAAAATACTCAAAATGAAATGGCAGTTTTAAGCGATAAAGTAAAGCGTTACGATGAATTAAGAACATCAGCTGACCGAACGGCAACGGAAGAAGAGGAACTTAAACGATTAGCTGAGGAGCTTCAAAGTGTGTTCGGAAACAGCGTTGACGTTGTGGACAGCTTAACGGGAAAGTACAACGATTTGACGGCAGCATTAAAAAACTATTCCGAACAGCAGGTAATATCAGCTACTCTTGACGCCCATAAAAAGCAGCTCGAAGAATATATTGCTTTACAAGAGGAAATCGAAGAAAAGAAAAAAGCTGCACAGACAGAAGCAGACAGACAAGCAAACGAATGGTATTCCGGTTTTGGTGTTTTGGTTCCCGATTGGTTGTACAAACCCGATTTTAACAGCGAGGTAAACGCATATGGTGATCAGCTTCAAGAATTATGGATAAAAACTACAAATATTAAAGAACAAATAAAAAACGATTCTGAATCGCTGTTCGACCTTATACACACAAGCGGTATGGATTTTGTTAATACGACCGATGAGACGGGTGAAAAAATCATAAGTACCACTGAAACTGTAACAGCTCAAATCAAAACCAAATTTACCGACGTCCAATCCGCTCTCGAACAGACAAAATCCAAATACGACATACTGACTGCTGCCACCGAGGAAGTCAACAGCGCGGGAGCTCTGTCGGTCGCGACCCTAAAGAATATAGCCTCCGCCTATCCTCAGCTCCAAGAGCATATCGACAAGTACCTTGCGGGACTTATCAGCGAGCAGGATTTACTGAAAGAGCTGTCCGCCGCCTACGACGAGGATCAGCAGGAGTATTACAAATACCTGCTTGTAAAATCGGGCTACGCCGAGGACTTTGTGACCGCCGCCCTTGACGGCAGCGATATTATCGCCGATTATTTCATGGAAAACTACAAGCTCGACCTTAAGAATTACAAGGACTATATTTCACGCAAGCAAGCGATACAGGAAGCCTTTGACAGCTACTTAGCGGGCGGGGTTTCAGCGTGGTGGACCGAGGAAAACGGTTGGAGCAGCGATTTTCAGCATTTAAAAGGCGACGCGCAGAAAGCAATAATGGATATTGTAAACCAATACAAGGACGCTATGTACGATCTTGACAGTTGGGGAGAACAGCAGTCAATGGATCTATTCCAAGCCGATTTTGCGAAAATTAGGGAGCGCACCTTAAGCACCTTGAACGCCGATTCCAAAAACAACAGCACGGTATCAAACGGATCATCGTCAAAAGGCAGCTCGTCGAGCTCCGTTTCCTCGCCGCAATCAAAAACAGGCTCCAACGATCAGATCATCAGCATAACAAGCTATATCCCCACCATGTGGGACGACGCGGAAAAGGCTAATCAAAAGCTTATAGCGGGCGGCGTGGCGGCAAGCCTCGTGGGCAACAGCAAATCGGGCAAGCTGATTTCGGGCTTGACCTCCAACACTGCCGCCGCGGTTCGGACTTCGGACAGCGCCGAGGCTTCCTTAAGCGACGTTGTAAAGGCAATAAAGGGGCTCGAGCAGTCCAGCTCGGAGATGAAATGCGTTGTTACCGCCATACTGAACTGCGACAGCGTAGCCTTGGCGCGGCAGACCATAAAGGGCGTGGCGGCGATAGAGAAAACCACGGGACGAAAGGTATTTTATACTCTTTCCAAATACAAAGATAGACAAATGAATATGGAGTATTTGGAAAGAGTGTTTCGGGTGTAATTCCAAATAGAATTATGGACTCTGTAAAATTTTGTCCATAATTCTATTTGGAATTAGATTAAATGAAAATTCTAATCGAAAACGAAAATATTTCCGACATTATTTTCAATGTGCAATTCAACAAGGGCTGCCTTTCCGAAAGCGAAGCGATAACTCTTTCGGGGCGGCGGCAGATCGACCGCTTGGGCGGTTTCAGAACCGCGCTTAGGTTTACGGTGGGCGCAGTGCCCTTTTCCCGCTGGGAAAGGATATCGGAAAGCTTGAAAAAACTGCCCGTGACGGTGAAGATCGACGCTCAGACAAGCGACGCGGGAACTTACAATATGATCGTGGACGGTGAAATACCCACTCCGTATACCTTTACTCAGAGCGGCGTGGATCACTGCTCGGGTATGGAGATCGCGCTGAAGGAGGTGGGCTGATATGCTGAGCGTGCCGCAAAGCTACAAAAGCAGGGCGGAAAGCGATACCCGCGAGGTTTCCGTCAAGGTGGTCATCGGGACGGTGACAATAACCAACGACGATATCATCGAGCTTGAAATTTACCGCAGCACGGGAGAAAACGGCTTCGGGATCGGCGGGGCAGTGACCTCGCGCTTACGGCTGTTGGCGGTGATGAAGCTGCCCTATACGGGCGAGATCATACTGGACGTCTTTGTCAAATTCGGCTTTGACTCCGCCGATTCCTCCGATTATGTTCAGCTCGGGCACTTTTTCGGTCACGCCTCCTCGCCGAACGGAAAAGCCGCGCAGGTCGAGATCATAGGCTATGACAAGTTAGGCTCGGGGGGCTTTAATTCCCGCTGCACCTTTGCAAAGGTCGGAGACGCGGAGCTGACGTTTCCCTGCAAGGTGCAGGAGATGCTGGAATACGTCTGCAAGCGCAGGAATATACAGACCGAATTTCAGTGCCTCGATTACACGGTCGCCGAAATGCCCGTCAAGGACAAGTCGCGTGATAACGCGGATTATGAAAAATATTATACCTACAAGGAGATCATCGGTTTTATCGCCGCCGCTCACGGAGCCAACGCCGCCGTGAACAACGTCGGTGATCTTGATTTTATCGGGATCAACGAGACGGGAGAGAAAGTAAGCAGCAGCGACTGTATCGACTTCGCTCTTACCTTTGCCGACAGCTTTACCGTCAATGGGCTGCTGCTGCACGTTCAGAACGTTCTCACGACGGGCAGCGCAAATATCTTTATAAACGACGATTCCAAAACCGCCTATGACGGGGAAATTTCCGAGGGCGTAGTGGAATGCTCCTGTCCCTTCGGTTCCGTCGAGATCGCGGAAAGCCTTTGGGGGCAGTTAGGCGGCTTTTCCTACAATTCGTGCGAGTTTACGCGCCGCGGACGAGGCTGGACTGAGCTGGGAGATATCATAAAAGCCGAGGACGATTTGGGCGCAATGGTCAACGGAGAACACGTCAAAAGAAACGCTGTCGTGCAGACGGTGGAGCTTAGTTTTTCGGCGGGCGGCGGCTTTACGGAGCATATTATTTCAAAGGCGGAAAATTCGGAGGAAAGCGCGGAGAGGTTGGGGTCGGGAAATTCGATAAATACCTCTGACAGCGGCGTAGGCGAGTTCACAAACGAGGGGAAAAATTCGGAGATTTTCAACTCATACAAAGACGGAGACGGACAAAAGAAAAATTATATAAATCCGAAAACAGCCTTTGCTCACGTCTCGGGGAACGAAAATTCGATCGACGAGGGAGAAGAAGCGAATTTCAGCACCATGGCATCGATCTTGGGAGGCTTTAAGAATAAAATAGTCGGTTCGCAGTTTGCGGCGATCATCGCAGGGCAAAACAACGCTGTGAACAACTGCACCATGGCGGCGATAATTGGCGGCGTTGGAAACAGCGCGGAAAATGCAATTAGGTCATTTATTGGCGCAGGATTTTTCAATAATATCAAGAGCAGTGAAATGGCGGCGATCTTGGGAGGAATGTATAGCAAGATCGAAAATGATGGTGCTTTCTCAAGCATAGTCGGCGGTTTTAATAACAGTGTTTCCAAACGCAAAAGCTTTATTGGCGGCGGTGATGGAAACAAGGTTTCCGGTGAAAGCAGTGCTGTTTTAGGGGGAACGAGCAATGAAGCGGGAGGCACTTCCTGTGCCGCAGTAGGCGGTATAGCTAACACCGCAGGAAACCTTGGCAGCGTCGTGGCAGGAGGTAATGTTAATAAAGTAATCGGTCAATACAGCGCGATCGTCGGAGGCAACGGCAACACCGTGACCTCGGGGAGTAGCGCCGTAATCGCAGGTGTCGGAAATACAGTCAGCACTTATGCTTCTGCCGCTATGGGCTCCGATAATAAGATAATTACAGGAAATTCTTTAAACGGTTGGAATTTCGCATGCGGAAGAGGAAATACGATAGACGGTGCAAGCTACTGCTTTATATGCGGCGCCTATGGAATAGCGGACATGGGAAAAACTTTCGT
>JAMPHV010000064.1 GCA_023663265.1 Bacteroides sp. | reverse complement strand
AAGCTCATTCTGCTTTTTATTCAATGCTTATTTTCATTTTAAGATGTACGCTTTTACTTTTGTCATAACTATTTCTCTTTTTTGCTTTGAATTTTAGGGAAACTTAAATTATAACAAAAAAACGACCCATTTCCGACAGGTCGTTTTTTATTGCCCCTTATCAATTTTTAAGACTTTGCAGCGGAGCGGGTATTCTTCCGCCTCTTGAAATGAACTTGGAGCAGCCGAAGCGGTTTATCTTCATAACGGGACCGCTTCCGAACAGTCCTCCGAACTCCAAGGTCTCTCCCTCCTTCATGCCGATAGCGGGGATAACTCTTACTGCGGTGGTTTTGCCGTTTACCATGCCGATAGCCGCTTCGTCGGCTATCATTCCCGAAATAACGTCGGGAGAGGTGTCGCCGGGCACCACCACCATATCCAAGCCCACGGAGCAGACCGCCGTCATTGCTTCAAGCTTTTCCAGACCCAGCGCGCCGCAGCTTGCCGCTTCGATCATACCCGCGTCCTCCGAAACGGGTATAAAGGCTCCCGAAAGTCCGCCGACGTGAGAGGAAGCCATTACGCCGCCTTTTTTGACCGCGTCGTTAAGCAGAGCAAGCGCTGCCGTTGTACCGTAAGCGCCGCATTTTTCGAGCCCCATTTCCTCCAGTATATGCGCCACGCTGTCGCCTACCGCGGGGGTCGGCGCCAGCGACAGATCGACTATACCGAAAGGCACGTTCAGCATCTTGCAAGCCTCGGTGCCCACAAGCTGACCCATTCTTGTTATCTTAAAGGCGGTTTTCTTGATGACCTCCGCGATCTCGCTTATGTTGGCGTTGGGCATTTTGGCGAGGGCGGCTCTTACGACCCCGGGACCGCTTACGCCGACGTTTATGACCGTGTCGGGCTCGCCCACGCCGTGAAAGGCTCCCGCCATAAAGGGGTTATCCTCCACCGCGTTGCAGAATACCACTATTTTAGCCGCGCCGAAGCAGTGATCGTTCGCCGTGGCTTTTGCGCTGTCTGTGATGATCTGTCCCATAAGTCGGACAGCATCCATATTGATGCCCGCGCGGGTGGAGCCTATGTTTACCGAGGAGCAGACGTTTGCGGTTTCCGAAAGCGCTTCGGGAATAGACCTTATCAGCTCCATATCTCCCGCCGCAAAGCCCTTGTGCACAAGGGCGGAGTAGCCGCCTATATAGTTTACTCCCGTGCCCTCCGCCACGCGCTGGAGCACCTTGGCGAATTTTACGGGACTGCCCTTGGCGGAGGCTGCCAGCATTGCAATGGGGGTAACGGAAAGGCGCTTGTTGATTATGGGGATACCGTAGCGCTTTTCTATTTCCTCGCCCGTTTTAACGTGGTTTTCGGCAACCCGCATCATTTTTTCGTAAATTTTTTCGCACGCCCTGTCAATATCGCTGTCGATACAGTCGAGCAGCGATATGCCCATGGTTATGGTGCGTATGTCAAGATTTTCCTCCTGGATCATCTTTATTGTTTCAAGTATATCGTTTGTGCTGACCATTATTCAATAGCTCCTTCCGATCATATGCGGTGCATCGAGTTAAAAATGTCCTCGTGCATCACATGGACCTGTAAATTCATCTCCTCGCCCGATTTTTTCAGGCGCTCCGCAAGAGTACCGTAATCGGAGGTGCACTTGGATATATCTATAAGCATTGTCATGGCGAACATATCCTGCATAATGGTCTGCGTAACGTCCATAACGTTGGCGCTGCAGTCGGCGCAGATCGCGCTTATCTTTGCCAAAATACCTATCGTGTCTTTTCCTATAACAGCTACTACCGCTTTCATATCGTTTTTCCTTTCTTATTGAAAAATTTCCATATATATTATATCGAATTTTTTCCGAAATGTAAAGATAGCAGTAGACAAAATTTTTGTTTTATGGTAAAATAATAGGAAACACTCTTTCCAAATACTCCATATTCATTTGTCTATCTTTGTATTTGGAAAGAGTATAAGACTGTTATTGATTCGGAAAAGGACGTGACATAAAAATGGACTTAAGGTACGGCGTTCCCGCCGACAGCCACACGCATTCCTCTCAGTCCCCCGACGGGGAAAACACGGTGAGAGAGATGGCGGAAAGGGCTGCGGAGCTGGGGATAAGACACTATACGGTTACCGATCACCTTGAAATAAATAAATTTTACGATGAGGAATTTTTATACGAGGAGCCCGTCAGACAGTCCTCGCTTATACTGCCGCCTCTCATAGAGGAATTTAAGGATCGGCTGGATATGCACTACGGAGTGGAGCTGGGGCAGCCGCTCCACGATATCGAGCTTACCGAGCGTATGCTGAGCAGCTATGATTACGAGTTTATAATCGGCTCCTGTCATATGATAAGAGGCTGGGACGATTTTTATTATTTGGATTACGGGCAGGTAGATCCGCACAAGCTGCTCGGTTTATATTTCGAGGAGCTTCTGGAAATGGCGGAGTGGGGAAAATTCGACGTTTTGGGGCATTTGACCTATCCTCTCAGATATATCGAGGGGGATTTCGGAATAAAGATAGATATGGACCGATACGAGGCGGTGATAAAAAAGATATTCAAAACGCTTATCGGAAACGGTATGGGCATCGAAATAAACGGCTCGGGCTTAAGGCAGAGGATCGGCGTTACACTGCCAGATGAGAGGTACGTGAAAATGTACGGGGAGTTGGGCGGAGAGATAATAACCGTAGGCTCTGACGCTCACCGAAGGGAGGATATTGGCAAGGGCGTTGAGCAATGTATTCGCACGGCAAAAAACTGCGGGTTTGACAAAATATATTATTACGACCGCAGAAGACCCGTCCCAATAAAAATATGAAAGGAAAAACAGTATGAAAAAATTAGTGGACTTGCTCCGCGAGAACGCGCGGCTCACCAACGAACAGCTTGCGGTCATTTTGGGGATCACCGAGGAGGCAGTCGCAAGGGAGATCAGAGAGCTTGAAGAAAACGGCACCATTATCGGATATTCCGCCATTATCAACGAGGAGGAGCTGGACAGAAACGCCGTGACCGCCTTTATTGAGGTAAAGGTATCCCCCCAGGTGGAATGCGGCTACGACGATATCGCCCGCGCTATCGCTCAATTTGACGAGGTGGATACCGTTCAGCTTATGAGCGGCAGCTTTGACCTTTCGGTCACTTTGAGGGGGAACAATTTAAGGGAGGTGGCGCTGTTCGTAAACGAAAGGCTCGCCACTCTCGACGGGGTCCTTTCGACCACTACCCATTTCATTCTTCAGAGATACAAAGAAAAGGGCGTTAACTTTGCCGCAGACGAAGCCGATGAAAGGAGCCTTGTTTCACCGTGATGGATTATGATAAGCTGCTTTCCGAAACGGTACGGGAGGTCAAGTTCTCGGGGATAAGAAAATTTTTCGATATTGCCGCGACCGTTGAAAACGTTATCTCCCTGTCCGTAGGAGAGCCCGATTTTAAAACTCCCTGGGCTATAAGAAAAGAAGCGATAAAGGTCCTCGAAAAGGGAAGGACCCCTTATACGGCAAACGCGGGACTGATACAGCTCAGGCGCGCCATTGCCGATTATATCGAGCGAAAAAACGGCTTGAGGTATGATCCCGATCATGAAATAATCGTGACGGTGGGCGGCTCCGAGGCTATCGACTGCGCTTTCAGAGCGCTGTGCGATCCGGGGGACGAGGTGCTTATTCCCGAGCCCTCCTTTGTTTGCTACGCTCCCCTTGTGAAGATCGCGGGCGGCGTTCCCGTCATAATCGAGACCAAGCTCGAGAACAGCTTCAAGCTGACCCCCGAGGAGCTTAAGGAAAAGATCACCCCCAAAACAAAGGCGTTGGTGTTCCCTTATCCTAACAACCCCACAGGCGCGGTAATGCGCAGGGGAGAGCTGGAAAAAATAGCGGAGACGCTAAGGGGCACGGATATTGCGGTAATATCCGATGAGATATACGGCGAGCTTACATACGGCGGCGAACGCCATGTATCCATTGCCGAAATGGAGGGTATGCGGGAGCGCACTATTTTAATAAACGGCTTTTCCAAGGCTTTTTCCATGACGGGCTGGCGCATGGGCTATTTTGCCGCGCCCGAGCCCATAACCACGCAAATGCTGAAGCTGCACCAATACGCCATTATGTGCAGCCCCACCGTCAGCCAGTACGCGGCTGTGGCGGCGCTCTCGGAATGCGACGAAGAGGTGCTTCGCATGAAAGAGGAATACGACGCAAGAAGACGGTTCGTGGTAAAGGGCTTCAACGATATGGGGCTGGAATGCTTTGAGCCCGAGGGCGCTTTTTACGCCTTTCCGAGCATCAAGTCAACGGGGCTTACCTCGGAGGAATTTTGCACGCGGCTTTTAAAAGCAAAAAGGGTAGCCATAGTTCCCGGGGACGCTTTCGGAGCTTCGGGGGAGGGGTTCGTGAGGGTAAGCTATGCTTATTCCTTAGCTCACCTGAATACCGCCCTCGAGAGGATAAAGGAGTTTTTAGATGAGCTTGGCGTCTGACCGCAAAAGCATAACCGTTCCCGCCTATGCTAAGATAAATCTTTTTCTTGATATAATCGGAGCTCTTCCGAGCGGCTATCATTCCTTAAACACCGTTATGCAGCAGATCGAGCTTCATGACGATGTGACCGTGTCTCGGGATCGGGGCGAGGGTATAACCGTTTCCTGCGACGATCCCGCGCTGCCTGTGGACAAAAGGAACGTCGCTTACGGAGCCGCCGAGCTTTTTGTTAAGGAAACGGGGCTTTCGGCTGAGATAAAAATAAAAATTCAAAAGAGAATACCCCTTATGTCGGGGCTCGGCGGCAGCAGCACCGACGGAGCGGCTGTGCTTAAGGCGCTTAATACACTGTGCGGTATGCCGCTTTCGCGGGACAGATTAGAGAAATTGGGCGCGGCTCTCGGCGCGGACGTTCCTTTCTGTCTTAGGGGAAATGCCGCCATATGCCGTGGGATAGGCGATAAAATGACCGATGCGGCAGGTCTTGAACACTGTTCAGTGCTTATAGTGAAGCCCGATTTTTCCTGCGACACCCGCGCAGCCTACGGCTTATATGACAAGTCGCCGATAAAAAGCGCAGGCGAACCGAGGCTTTTACTGTCCGCCTTAAAGCAAAACGATCTCCCGCGGGCGGGCGAGGGACTGTACAACATCTTTGAAAAGCTTTACGGGGACGGCAGGATAGAGGAAATAAAAAAAGCTCTCCTTTTGCGCGGAGCCGTCGGCGCTTCGCTGAGCGGAAGCGGGAGCGCGGTGTACGGGCTGTTTGAAAGCGAGAAAGCCGCCCGCTCTGCCGCAGGCGAGATGAAGTATCCGTTCGTGTTTGTGACAAAACCTGTTTTTTCTCTTGAAAAATAAAGAAAAATATGTTAAAATAGTGTATATAAGACAGCGCTCTTGAAAAAGGAGGAACCGAAATGGTGCTTATCCATAATCATTTGGGCGAGATAAACGTTTCCAAGCAATTTTTTGCGCAGCTTATAGGCGGTACGCTCACCAACTGCTTCGGAGTGGCGGACACCAACGCCTGCACCCCTAAGCAAAGCCTTATGGAGACCTTGCCCTTTACCAAAAAGAAAAAGTTCATAGATAAAGGCGTTGCCGTGAAGACCGTCAGAGGCAGACTTCATGTCGATCTGCATATAACCGTGCTCTACGGCGTCAACATCTCCTCCGTCGTAAGAAGCATACAGCATAAGATAGCCTATGTTATCGAGGAGGAAACGGATATCGGGGTCGAAGGAGTAAACGTATACATCGACGGAATCAAAACCTGATCGGTCTCGATTTTCAATCAAAATGTTAAAATGTAAGGAGTACGGCTTTGAGTATCAGCGGTAAAACGCTCCGTGACGCTATAATATCCGGAGCAAACAATATAGTCAACAATAAAAACACGGTGGACGAGCTTAACGTGTTCCCCGTTCCAGACGGCGACACGGGTACGAATATGTCAATGACAATAAAAAACGCTCTTCCCGAGCTTACCATGATGAGCGACGGAGTTACTGCGGGCGAGGTGGCGGCGGCAGCCGCCTCAGCAATGCTGAGAGGCGCCAGAGGCAATTCGGGCGTTATCCTCTCTCTGTTGTTCAGAGGCTTCTCAAAGGGCTTAAAGGGAAAAACGGAGGCGGACGCGCAGGATATTTCAAGGTCGCTGAGCCTTGGCGTTGAAGCGGCGTACAAGTCGGTAATGAAGCCCACAGAGGGCACCATTCTGACCGTTGCGAGGGAAAGCGCGGAGGCGGCTTCCAAAAAAGCCGCGGAATCGGGCGACCTTGCAGAGCTTTTCGAAACGATCGTATCCGCCGCAAGGGAAGCGCTGGACAAGACCCCGGAGCTGCTGCCCGTGCTGAAAAAGGCGGGCGTTGTGGACGCGGGCGGTATGGGCTTTTTGGTAATTATGCAGGGCATGAAGAGCGTTATTGACGGCGGCGCTATCATAGGCTCCGACGAAGCGGGCTACACCGTTAGGGAGCCCGTTATCACCAACGCCGCGGGAAGCGTGGAGGCGGATATCGAGTTCACCTACTGCACCGAATTTTTGGTGAGGAAAAAGCCCGACTGTAAGGACGCAAAGCTGCTCAGAGCTTATCTTGAGACTATCGGCGACTGCGTCGTGGTGGTGGACGACGACGACATCATCAAGGTGCACGTGCACACCGAGCACCCCGGAAAGGCTTTGGAGCAGGGTCTTTTGTTCGGTATGCTGGTCAATCTTAAAATAGAAAATATGAAGGAGCAGCACAAGACCCAAGAAAAAAAGGTAGAAATGGCGAAAAAGAAAAAGGCTCAGCCCGTTAAGCCCGAAAACGAATACGGCTTTGTTTCGGTGGTAAACGGCGCGGGGCTTGAAGCCATTTTCACCGACCTGGGCGCGGACAGCATCGTGCGCGGCGGTCAGACCTCCAACCCCTCCACCGAGGACATAGTTGAGGCGGTCATGGCTACACCCGCCAAAAACGTCTTTGTGCTCCCCAATAACAAAAATATAATTATGGCGGCTGAACAGGCGGTGAAGCTCGTCAAGGACAGAAACGTCATTGTGCTCCAGTCCAGGACGATACCCCAAGGCATTTCCGCAATGATAGCCTTTGACGGCTCCTGCGGCGTAAAGGAAAACAGCGTCAATATGACTCGGGCGCTCGACAAGGTCGCTACGGGTTCGGTTACCTTTGCGGTGCGGGACAGCGAGTTTGACGACAAGAAGATAAGACAGGGCGATATTCTCGCCATGGAAAACGGAAAGCTCGCTTTGGTGGAGCGGGACGTCAAGAAAGCTCTTGTCAAGATAACGAAAAGACTTGTCAAGGGAGATTCCTCCTACATTACCGTTATTTACGGCTCGGACGTTACCGACGATGACGCGCAGGAGGCTTACGAGCTGCTTAGATCCAAGCTTGACGACGATCTGGAGATAGTGCTGGTCAACGGCGGGCAGCCTATTTATTACTATATTGTTTCGGTAGAGTGAACGCAGCTAAATGATCAAAAATAACGCGGAAATAACAAAAATAAAGGGGATAAGCGAAAAGAGAGCGGCAATGTACCGCAAATTGGGGATATTTACGGCCGAGGACTTAATAAGCCTTTATCCGAGAGATTATATCGACTATACGAAGCCGAAAAAAATCTGCGACATAGAGAACGGGGAGACCTGCGTTTTCAAGGGAGAGGTGACCCAAAAGCTTAAGCCCCATTTCGGTAAGGTCGCCGTGTACCGCCTCGCCGTAAGCGACGGCACCGATGAGATACTGATCACCTTTTTCAACAACCAGTTCGCTTATAACAAAATAGTAGAGGGATACAGCTATCTTTTCTGCGGCAGAGTGACCTGCACCTTTGCGAAAAAGGAAGCGCTGTCGCCTCTTTTTATCTTAGCGGATTCAGAGAGCAGGATAGTGCCCAAATATCCGTTGACCAAGGGACTTTCCAACAGCATCGTGATATCGAATATGGCAAACGCGCTGGAGACGGCGGAGTTTGACGATCTGCTCCCCGAGTATATAAGGGAACGGGAGGAGCTGCTGTCTTTAAAGGAAGCGGTTTTCAACATTCACTTTCCCGAAAGCGCGGAAATGCTGGAGAGAGCAAAAAAGCGGCTCGCTTTCGAGGAGCTGCTGACGCTTCAGCTCGGGCTGTCGCTGTTGGGCAGACAAAAACGCCGTCAGACGGGTATTCCCATGAAAAAGGTGGATATAAGGGACTTTTTTGCTTCGCTCCCGTTTCAGCCCACGGACGCGCAGAAAAGAGCCATAAAGGAGTGCGTTTCCGATATGATGAAGCCGCTTCCGATGAACAGGCTTTTGCAGGGCGACGTGGGAAGCGGCAAGACGCTGGTGGCGGCGGCGGTAATGTATTTTACCGTTAAAAACGGCTGTCAAGCCACGCTTATGGCTCCCACCGAAATTCTCGCCAAGCAGCACAGGGACACACTGCGCGGTTTTTTGGAGCCCTTGGGCGTAAGAGTGGAGCTTTTGACGGGCTCGCTTTCCGCCAAGGAAAAGAGACAGGCAAAGGAACGGATAAAAAGCGGCGAGGCGCAGATCGTGGTGGGGACCCACGCGCTGATCCAAAAGGACGTGATATTCGACAAATTGGGCTTGTCCGTAACCGACGAGCAGCATCGCTTCGGCGTTGCGCAAAGGTCGGAGCTTCAGGAAAAGGGCGAGGACCCGCATAATTTGGTAATGTCCGCCACGCCTATACCGCGCACTCTTGCTCTTATGATATACGCCGATCTTGACATATCGGTGCTGAACGAGATGCCTAAGGGTCGGCTTCCCGTAAAGACCTACGGCGTTGACAGCAGCTTTCATCAGCGGCTGTACAGATTTATCGAAAAATATGTCAAGGAGGGATATCAAGCCTATATCGTCTGTCCTCATATCGAAGAGGGGACGGGGGATAAGGCGGCGGCGGTGAAATATTTTGAGGAGCTTAAAAACGGCTGTCTGTCCGAGGTTTCTTTGGGTCTGCTCCACGGAAAAATGAAGCAGAGCGAAAAGGACGAGGTCATGAACGAGTTTAAGCTCAATCATATCTCCGTGCTTATCGCCACCACCGTGATAGAGGTAGGCATAGACGTTCCCAACGCCGTTGTTATGATCATCGAAAACGCCGAGCAGTTCGGTCTTTCGCAGCTTCATCAGCTCCGCGGACGCGTGGGGCGGGGCAGCGCCCGATCTCACTGTATTCTCGTAACCGACAGCAAGGGCGAATACACCAAGGCGAGGATAGATATAATGAAGTCCACAAACGACGGCTTTGAGATCGCCAACAAGGACTTGGAGCTGAGAGGTCCGGGCGACTTTTTCGGCAGCGCTCAGCACGGGCTTCCTCCCCTTAAGATAGCGAATATGACAAGGGATATAGATATCGTTTACCTTGCGCAGGGCTGCTCCAAGGAAATTTTAGAGGAGGACGAGGGTCTTTCCTCCGAGAAAAACGAGGGCTTGAGCCGACTTGTGGAAAATTTATTTAACGGCGGTGAAAAATTTGGGATCAACTGAATTGCATAACGGGGCGGCGGACGAAAAAAGCGAACGCTGGCGCTATCCCCGTTTTTTCGGTAAAATCGGCGGAGAAAAGGCCTATATCGTCGGCGACGACGCGAGACATATAGGCGCGGTGCTGCGTATGAGCCGCGGAGATAAGGCGGTGATTTGCGACAACGAATACAACGATTATCTTTGCAGTATAGCTTCCGTTCAGAGAGACGCGGTGGAGCTTGACGTTTTGGAGCACAGAAAAAACGAGACCGCGCCCAACACGGAAATAACCCTGTTTCAGTGCCTGCCCAAGGGCGATAAAATGGACCTTATCGTTCAGAAGGCGACCGAGCTGGGCGCTGTCGGTATCGTTCCCGTGCTTTCCAAAAGGTGCGTTTCGAGACCCGACGGCAAAAGCATGAGCAAAAAGCTCCTGCGTTGGGAAAAAATAGCCGAGGAGGCGTCGAAGCAGTGCGGCGGCGGAAAAATCCCCGAAATAGGAGGACTGTCGGATTATCGGGCGGCGATCTCGGAATATTCCAAAATCGGGTTGGGTATACTTTTTTATGAATGCGGCGGCAGAAGCCTTTCCGAGCTCCCGATAAGAGAGTCCTCCAAAATAGGGATATTCGTCGGCAGCGAGGGCGGCTTCGAGCCCGAGGAAGCGCGGTTCGCCGAGGAAAAGGGCGTAGTTTTGACCTCTCTCGGGAAAAGGATACTGCGGTGCGAGACCGCGCCGATCGCCGCGCTTTCTGTTTTGATGAATTTAACAGGAAATATGTGAAAATTTTGTATAATTTGCTAAATTTCTTATAACTCTTGAAAAAAAGGAAATTATGTTATATAATATTTGCAGGTAATGTTCGTTTTAAAAATTTACCGTTAGAAAAAGACTCATCTATCTAAGGAGGAAATATTCAAATGAATAAAGGCTTTGTCGGTTTTATACTGGGACTTATCGCGGTTTTGGGCGGCGCCTTCGTGGCTACGATGCTTTTGAAGAATAAGCTTACGAAAAATTACGACGACGAGGATTTCGACGACTTTGATTCCTTCGACGATCCTGTTGACGATGAGGAGTTTGAGCATTTCTTTGCCGACGACGATGAAATGCCCGAGGTGGACGTTGACGGCTCCGAGGACGGAGAGAATGATGAGGAAGCCGCGGGAGAGGGCGAGGAGCAGCTTTAATTTCGGGCTGTCCGCATTTGTTTTCCTTTTGGCTTTCGGACTTGGTATAATCGGAAAAAACAAGGACAGGTTTACGGTCTTTACGGACGGTATTTTTCCTGTCCCTTTTTATAATTATTTATAATAACGACATGACACTTCAACAGCTTAAATATATAATAAAAATAGTGGAATGCGGCTCCATAACCGAGGCGGCGAAGCAGCTTTTTATATCGCAGCCGAGCCTTTCCTCCGCCTTAAAGGAGATCGAAAAAGAGTACGGCATAGAGATATTTTACCGTACTCCCCGCGGTATCTCTCTTTCCGCGGACGGCAGGGAGTTTTTGTCCTACGCAAGGCAGATAGTGGAGCAGACGCAGCTTATGGAGCAGAGGTACTCGGACCGCAGACCCGTGAAGCAGCTTTGCTCCGTTTCCACCCAGCACTACTCCTTTGCGGTGACCGCCTTTGTGAAGCTTATAGAGGAGCTGGGCGCGGACGAGTATGAGTTTACGCTCCGCGAGACCCGAACCTACGATATCATCGACGATGTGACCAACTTCCGAAGCGAGATAGGCATCGTTTATTTCAGCGAATTTAACGAAAAGGTGCTGAAAAAGCTGCTTAAGGAAAATCATCTTAAGTTTGAGCAGCTTTTTGAAGCCGAGCCTCACGTTTTTGTCAGCTCGGTCCACCCCCTTTCGGGGCGCGGCTCGGTCACAATAGATGAGCTTGACGATTACCCCTTTCTTTGCTTTGAACAGGGGAGCTATAATTCCTTTTACTTTTCCGAGGAAATATTAAGCACGGCGCCTCACCGAAAAACCATACACGTAAGCGACCGCGCCACGCTTTTCAATCTTCTTATCGGCTTAAACGGCTACACGGTGTGTACGGGGGAGCTGAACAGCGCGCTGAACGGCGAGAATATCGTATCGGTCAGACTGGAGACCGACGAGACCATGAGAGTTGGCTGGATATCCAACGATAAGGCGCCTTTGAGCTCGGTCGGCGAAAAATACGTTTTGATGCTGAAGCAAGCGGTCGCGGAAAGCGGCTTTGCCGAAAAGGAAAAATGCTATGATGGAAATGAAGCTTGATTTTTTTACACACTCCGACGGCTTTCCTTTTTTTATACAGTTCGGAGGGCACCAGGGGGGAATGTACTTTCATACCCATATCGATTTTTCCGAGCTGGTAATAGTGCTGGAGGGACAGGCTATAAACGTGGTCGGCGAGGAACAGTTCCCCGTGGAAAAGGGAGACGTTTTCGTAATGGGCAAGGGCTCCTCTCACGGTTATCTTGAAGCGCGGGATTTTAGGATATGCAATATAATGTTCGATTTTGACTATTTTCTTGACGCGGGCTATGACGTTAAGGAGCTGGAGGGCTTTCACGCGCTTTTTCTCATCGATCCCGCAGCCTCTGACAGCTTTAGGAGCAGGCTCAAGCTTTCTCCCGAAAAATTCAGGGAGATGAAGAAAACGGTGATGGCGGCGCTGGAGGAATACGAAAGCGATTCTCCCGCCAAAAAGTCAATGCTTTTCGCTTATTTTATGCAGATCGTCGTGACCCTTTCCCGACTTTACGGCACCGCTCCCATGCAGAAGGAGACGGCGGGGATAGCCGCCGCCGCGGCGTATATGGAAAGACATTTCGGCGAAAGCATCACCGCGGAAAAGCTGCTGGACATTTCCCACTATTCCCAAAGGCATTTCATAAGGCTTTTTTCGGAATGCTACAAGACCTCTCCCCATAAGTATCTTCAAAACATCAGAATGAAGCACGCCTGTATGCTGCTTGCCCAAACGGACAAGTCCATAACCGAGATCGCCGCAAGCTGCGGCTTCAACGACAGCAATTTCTTTACCAGGACCTTTAAGAATCAAATGAAGATGACCCCTACCGTGTACCGAAAAAATATGGTCTCATCTTGATACCGTTATATTTCTTATATGTCAAATTTGTACTAATTTTTTTAGTATTTTTGGCGTTTTTATGATAGATTTTTAAAAGACAATATGCTATAATTTAAGTTATAAAGCAAAGGTAAACGTTTTCATCGATCCTTGCTTTATTAAGACTTGAAGTATAGCATTTTTTTGTTATGCCGATAAGTATTCACTAGACCTCCTCGGAAACTGGAGAAGTGCCGTATGACGCAGCAATTTTGCCGTAAG
>JAMPHV010000063.1 GCA_023663265.1 Bacteroides sp. | reverse complement strand
TTATTATATCATATTTTGTCTTTTTGTGCAACTTTTATTTTTCAGACAAGACCTAACATCAAACCAATAAATTTGTACCTCGAAAATCAAAATTTGTCGGCGAAGCCGACACCTTAATTGTCAATTATCAATTGTCAATTATTATAACAAAAAAACGACCCGTTTTCGACAGGTCGTTTTTTTTACCATTTCTTTTATTATTTCTTATTAAGCTCCGTAGGCTCGAATCTGATTCTTATATCGGGCATTTTGTTAATGGTGGAATAGTAATTGATATCCCAGTCTTCGCCCTGCGCGGGGTCGTTTTCGCCGCTTGCGGGGGGCGCAAATATTTTCAGTGTAAGCTCGCAGGCTTCGTCTAAGGGCTTTTCGTAAAAGGCACTCATAAGGTCTATAGTCTTAGCCTTAGGGGATTTATAGAACCATTTTCCGTTTATCTCCATCATGAGGTTCAATTCTTCCTCAAAGGTTATCTCGCAGAAGGTGGGACTGCATTCAAAGCGCAGGGGAATACCAATGCCGTCCGCGTCTTCGGCGCCACCCCAGCGAAGCCTTGCGGGAAATTGTGCTTCCGTTTCCTCGGTGATAACGGGATAAAAATATTCGTCGTGGATTATTTCCTTGTAAGCCGCCATTTCGGGCTGGGGGATACCTACCTCGGGGTTGTTGGGGTCTTCGATCTCAAGACCTAAACGACCTCTGTCGCGGAACTGATAAAGGGTGAAGCCCGAGAGCCACTCCGCTTTTTCGTTCTTTATCATGCCGCAGAACTCGGTGATGATCTCCGCCTGCTCGTAGGGTCCCACTACGTCGCCGTCTGCGTTGAGCTCGCTCAGCACCATTGGCTTTACCTTTCCGCCGTTTAAGAGCTTTAACCTTTCATAGGTTTTTTTTGCGGTCGCAAAGACGTTATCGGGGTAGTCGCGCTTATGGCTTTTTCCGCCTCTTTCCGCTACGTCGAAGGGCCAACCCCAGTGCAGAGAAATATATTTGTCTATCGACCAAAAGTCGGTGGTAAGGTACGCTTCCTTAAATTCCTTTTCCATTTGTATTTCTTCGCTGTTAGGATCGTCGCAGCAGCCTGCGCACAGTATGGTAGAAACGTTGGGAGCGTGCTCCTTGATTATTTTATGAAACCGAATAAAGAAATCGGCAACGCCTTGATAGGTAGCGCGCTTGGTGAAGCTGAACCAGTTGCCCGTGGCTTCGTGGTTTATTCTGAGCATTACTCTGCCGAAGCTGCGCAGGTCCTTTGCGATAGCGATAAGGTGCTCGTCTGAAACGTTGGGGTCGATAGTAAGAGTAAGGCAGACGTCCTGTCCGTGACGGCGCACGTCTCTCATACAAGTAAAGGGCTCGCCCTCGGTGCTTCCGTTTAAGCCTCCCTTATAGGGGAAATAGTCGTCGTAGGGATAATCCCACTGAAAGGACACGTCCGCGTCCTTCATTACCTCGGAAATTCTTCCCGGCCATTCCTTGTCCAAGGGATAGTAGCAGTACATAAGGTTTATGGCGCGGTGAGGTCTGCCCAAGGCGTGCAAGATATAGTCCTGGTTTACATATTCGCCTCTTTCGCTTCCGTCGCCCAAATCAACCGCGCATTTCGCGGGACCCATGTGAATTTTTTTAATTTGCTCCTCCATTTTGTCCTCCGTTTTTGCCGTAGGGGCATAATTGAATACTCAAATATTATAACATAACAAGAAAACGTTTTCAAGGGGGTTTACAAATTTTTCCGTTTGAGGTATAATATAAATATATATGCTTTCGGAGGGAAAGAAGAAATGCTTTGCGGCAGAATAGTCGATGATATAACGGACTTCATTTTTGTAAGCGATGATCTCGTAAAATCGGATATTATTTTTCTGCCCGGCGGTTCGCACCCCGCTGTGCCCGAATACGGCGCAAGGCTTTATAAATGCGGATATGCGCCGCTTTTGATGCCCTCGGGCGGATTAAGCGTAAAATTCGACAGATGGCAGGGGGTAAAGGAAAAAGCGGATATTTACAGCGGCGATTATCACACCGACTGCGAGTTTTTTACCGACGTGCTGTTAAAAAACGGCGTTCCCAAGTCGGCGATAATAGAGGAAAACAAATCGGGACATACCCGCGATAATGCCTTTTTATCGAGAAAGACCGCGGACGAAGCGGGGCTTAATATAAAAAGCGGTATAATAGTATGTAAATCCTTTCATGCGAGACGCTGTCTTATGCTGTATCAGCTTGCCTTTCCCGACGCAAAGCTCGCAGTCTGTCCCATAGACGTTTTTAATATAACAAAAGACAACTGGTTTACCTTTGAGCAGGGAACGGACAGGGTATTGGGCGAGCTTGCACGCTGCGGAGGTCAATTCGCCGAGGATATAAAGGAGTACTTATATGTAAAAAAAGAAAAAGAATAACAGAAAAGTAATTTTACCGTAACAGAAAGGAATAAAAAGCTATGCTGGAATACGACGAGATAAGACTTGAGACAGAGAGCCTCGAGCCTCAGCTGAAGGAGCTGGAAGCGGCTATGAATATGGAACGGCTCAAAAAGGAGGTAAGCGAGCTGGAGGAACAGTCCGCTCAGCCCGATTTTTGGAACGACGCGGAAAACTCCCAGAAGATAATGCAGAAAATAGGCGCTCTTAAAAACAAGATAAGCAGCTTTAACAAGCTTAAGGAAAGCTTCGAGGACGTGCTCACCATGATAGAGCTCGCCAACGAGGAGGAGGACGCTTCAATGCTGCCCGAAATAAAGGAGCTTGCGGCGGCGGCAAGGTCGGGCTTGGAGGAGCAGAAGCTTATCACGCTTCTTTCGGGAGAATATGACAGCAAAAACGCCATACTGACCTTCCACGCGGGCGCAGGAGGCACCGAGGCGCAGGACTGGGTGGAAATGCTTTACAGAATGTACAACAGGTGGGCGGAGCGGCACAGCTTTAAGGTAGAGCTGCTGGACTATCTCGACGGCGAGGAGGCGGGTATAAAAAGCGCGTCTCTGCTTATAAAGGGAGAAAACAGCTACGGCTTTCTCAAATCCGAAAACGGAGTTCACCGCCTTGTGCGGGTAAGCCCCTTTGACAGCTCGGGAAGAAGGCACACCAGCTTTGCAAGCTTAGAGGTAATGCCCGAGATAGACGAGGACACAAACGTCGATATACGTCCCGAGGATATTGAAATGGAGGTGTACCGCTCCAGCGGCGCGGGCGGACAGAAAGTGAACAAGACCAGCTCCGCGGTGCGCCTTATCCACAAGCCCACGGGTATCGTATGCGCCTGTCAGACTCAAAGAAGCCAGCTTCAAAACAGAGAATACGCAATGCGTATGCTGAAATCAAAGCTCATTGAGATAAAAGAGCGGGAGCATTTGGAAAAGGTAAGCGATATCAAGGGCGAGCAGCTTAAAATAGAGTGGGGCAGTCAGATACGCTCTTACGTGTTTATGCCCTATACCTTGGCAAAGGATCACCGCACGGGCTTTGAAACGGGAAATATTCAGGCGGTAATGGACGGGGATATAGACGGGTTTATTAACGCTTATCTTACAGCTAAGAGCAGGAACGAGCTTTGAGGAGGAAATTGTATGGCGTCACATAGTTTTTCATTTGACGGCGGGGAGATTTTGTCTAAAATAGGTGCGACTTGGTTTGTATCATATGCTTACTATGAGAAAATTGACGGAAATCATAATAATTGGAAAAATGTCAGCTCTCGTTTCGCAAACTACAACAATAGCAGAAATTATCATAAATATTGGCTTGAACAAGTGTTGGTAATGAACTCGGAGAATTTGAAAAGAAATAAGCTCGGGATCGATCCGGATACAACCAAAGCCATGGCAAAAAAATTATTAGAACAGTGGGACGAATAATAGATGGAAATGATATGGAAAAAAATGTATGAAGCGGCAAAGGCAGTGCAAAACGAGCGAAAAATCTCCGATTACGCCGATGCGGGCGGAGTGGCGGCCGCAATTTTGTCCGAAAGCGGAAAAATATACACGGGAGTATGTATAGACGCCTGCTGCACTCTCGGTATCTGCGCCGAAAGAAACGCGATCTTTAATATGATAACCAACGGCGAGGACAGGATAGCAAAGGTCCTGTGTGTTATGGGGAGCGGAAAAACAGGCGCTCCCTGCGGCGCATGCCGCGAGCTTATGGTTCAGCTTATGCCCGAGGATTATAAAAATGTGAAGATAATGTTAGATTATGAAAAGGGGAGGGTAATTACCCTCGGCGAGCTTACCCCCGAATGGTGGATACAGTAAAAAGATATTTTTGAAAGGAACTTAATGAAAACAACAATAATACACGGTCAAAGTCATAAAGGCTCTACATATCATTTGGCGCACTCCCTTGCCGAAAAGACGGGCGGAGAGATCGCGGAGTTTTTTCTTCCGAGGGATTTCAACGAGTTTTGCGTCGGCTGCACCAACTGCTTTACGGATTCGGAAACAAAATGCCCTCACTATGAAAAGCTGTTTCCCATAACACAAGCCATAGACGAGGCTGACGTTATAATATTGGCGAGCCCCGTTTATGTTTATCATGCAAGCGGAGCCATGAAAGCCCTGCTCGATCATTACGGCTGGCGTTGGATGGTGCACCGTCCCGAGGAGAAAATGTTTTCAAAGCAGGCGGTCTGTATTTCCACCGCTGCGGGCGCGGGAATGAAAAGCACAAATAAGGATATGGCGGACAGTATTTTTTGGTGGGGCGCGGGCAAAGCCTACAGGCTTGGCATTGCCGTCAATGAAACCTCGTGGGAGCGGGTGAAGGATAAGAAAAAGCTTGCGGTCGATAAAAAGCTTTCCGTCATTGCCGAAAAAATCAAGGCAAGACAGGGCAAGGTCAAGCCGAGTCTGAAAACCAAGGTCTTTTTCTCCGTTATGCGCATAGCGCAGAAGCACGGTTGGAACGAGGCGGACATGAATTATTGGAGAGAAAAGGGCTGGACGGAGAAAAAACGTCCGTGGAAGAAATAAACGAGGTGTTAAAATGACGGCAGAGGAAATGTGGAGCGAATTTTGCAAAGAACACAGTCTTGAAAAAGAGAAATACGAGGCGTGGGCTTACGGAGACGACGCCGACAAATTAGCGGAGCTGACCGCGAAAGGCATAAAAACGGCTACCTGCTCCGCTTATTATTGGTATGAGCGCGGAGAAGAAAAGCTGCCCAAGGCGGGGGAGTACAGCGTAATATTAAATTCAAAGGACGAGGCGGTGTGCGTAACAAAAACCGTCAAGGTATATATCGAACGGTTTAAAAATATTTCCGAGGAGCATGCCTATAAAGAGGGCGAGGGCGACAGAAGTCTTGAATATTGGAGAAAGGTGCATGAGGATTTCTTCACAAGGGAGCTGGCGGAGGCAGGAACGGAATTTTCCGAGGAAATGCGGTTGGTTTGCGAGGAATTTCGGGTAGTATATCAATAGGAGAAAGCATATGAAAAAAAACGATATATGTACATTGGAAATAACCTCGGTTTCAAACGACGGCTCGGGAGTCGGCAGAGACAACGAG
Organism: Bacteroides sp.; assembly: GCA_023663265.1. Lineage (GTDB taxonomy): Bacteria > Bacillota > Clostridia > Oscillospirales > Ruminococcaceae > Ruminiclostridium_E. The sequence continues at coordinate 7,820 of JAMPHV010000063.1, read as the reverse complement.
GGCAAGGTGGTATTTGTACCCATGACCGCCGTCGGGGACGCTTGCAGGGTAAAAATACTTAAAGTCAAAAGCAGCTACTCATACGGCAAGCTCGAGGAAATACTGACACCCTCCCCCGACAGAACGGAAAACGACTGTCCTGTTTTCGGAAGATGCGGCGGCTGTACCCTGCGTCATATCAGCTACGAGGCGGAGGCAGGGGCAAAGGAAGGCTTTGTAAGGGACGCTTTTACAAAGATAGGCGGGCTTGAGCCCGAATTTTTGCCGTTTGTTAAAAACGATAATATAATTCGATACCGCAACAAGGCGCAGTACCCCATAGGCAAGGACAGGGAGGGCAATGTTATCTGTGGATTTTATGCCGTAAACAGCCACAGAATAGTCTCCTGCGCCGACTGCGTTTTGCAGCCCGAGATTTTTTCGGAAATAGTCGGTCATATAAGGGATCATATTCAAAAAAACAGGATAAGCGTGTACAACGAAGCCGAAAACAAAGGCGTAATGCGCCATATTTGTCTCAGAAGGGGACATTACAGCGGCGAGATAAACGTTACCTTGGTAGCAAGGCGCAGGATACCCGAGCTGCAAAGGCTTTCTAAGGAGCTTATGTCAAAATTCCCCGATATCAAAGGCGTAGCGCTGAACATAAATAAGCAGGACACTAACGTTATAATGGGCAGCGAGGAAATTCTGCTTTCGGGTACCGGTGAAATTTTAGACACGATGTGCGGTAATGCCGTTTCAGTTTCTCCGAGATCGTTTTATCAGGTAAATACTCCCATGGCGGAAAGGCTTTACGGTATCGCCAAGGAATTTGCGGAGCCCGAGGGAAAGGTCATTGCGGATATTTACTGCGGTATCGGAACAATAGGGTTGTCAATGGCTAAGGAAGCGAAAAAGGTCATCGGTGTTGAAATAGTGGAAAGCGCCGTGGAAAACGCAAGGAAAAACGCCGAGCTTAACGGATACGGCAACACCGAATTTTACTGCGCCGACGCGGGCAGCGCGGCGGAGCTCATAAAAAAAAGCGGCTCAAAGCCCGATGCCGTAATTCTCGACCCTGCCCGTAAAGGGTGCGAATTGAATACTTTGGGGAGCATTGCCGCATTGGACGCCGAAAGGATAGTTATGATAAGCTGTAATCCCGCTACGGCGGCAAGGGACTGTAAGGCGTTAAGCGAATTGGGATACCGCTGCGAAAGGGTCGCAGGAGTTGACCTGTTTTCAAGAACGGGACATGTTGAGTGCGTGGCGCTGCTGACAAGGCGTTAAAGTATGGTTTCCGCTTTCGGGCGAGTTCCAATGTGCTGTTTATAATAAGACCCACGGAGGTGTGTTTATATGAAAAAGCGTTTGAACGGAGCGTTATCCTTGGCAGGGCTGATAGGCGCGTATCTGATATTAAGATATCCTTTGTTTTTTCTCCACGGTATGAAGCAATGGCCCTTTATTCTTTTTGCGTTCGGCGGCATTGTTATCGCCGTATCCGGTCTTGTTTTCGGCAAAAAAATCCTTCCGCTTTCAACTCTTATCGGATATACCGTCGGGTTTGTTTTGGGGTATCTGTTTCAATTCGATTACGGTATCGGCCTGAACAGTCTTTGGATCATTTGGACCTGTGTTTATTTGGCGGCGGTCTTTGTCGGGAGTATATCGGAGATTTGTTTCAGAAACAAAAAAATGTAGATGTTGTCCTGTTTGATTTAACGGGAATATGAAAAAAGAGGTAAAGCTATGATTTTTAAGACATCTATAATATGCTTATTGTTTATTATGTATATGTGTATGTTTTATTACCGAAAGCCCCATATAGGAATAAAATCTACCGCAATATTTAAATTTGTGACCTATACGGCAGTTGCCGCTTCCGCATTTGATCTGATCACGTTGTATACTGTGAACCATAGGGATACTATACCCGAGGCAGTAAATTTGATTGCGCATATTATATATTTATTATCTATATTGACGTTTTCATATGTTTTGTTTTTATATATGAGAAGCTGTATACCCAACAATGTTAAAATAAGCAAAACTCATCAAGTCTTGCAAAGCATACCTGTGTTGCTCAGTGCTTTGTGTATTTTGATTCTCCCGATCACCTATGTTCACGGAGAAATGACCGATTATTCATCGGGACCTAAGGTTTACGCCGTGTACATAAGCGTTGTTATTTATCTTATACTGATTTTGTATTATTGCCTGCGCTATTGGAATATGCTGGATTCGGAAAAAAGATTGTCCATTATTCTTGCGGTACCGATCTATATTGCTTCCGCGGCAGTTCAATTTTTTATACCCGAATTTTTGGTTTCCGTTATATGTACATCCTTGATCACAATGGGACTTATCCTCAGCAACGAAAATACCGAAAAGTATATGGACGAAAAGACGGGGCTGTTTAATCAATACTCCTTTGAGATCGTTCTCGACGATTACGATTTTTCAAAGCATAAAAATATAGCGGGTCTTTTATGCTTTTGCAGAGTATCAAATAATATTGATTTTAACCAGGACGGACAGATATTGCAGGATATTTACAAGGAAATCAAGCTGAACCGTCTTCAAGGCTACCGAGTCTGCGAAAACGGGGTTGTTTTTCTCAGCGGCTTTGAGGAAAGAGCAAATTGTGTTTTAAACAGGATCAAGGAAAATATCCTCGGTAAGTACGGGAAAAACAATGTGATAGTCGAGACCAAGGTCATCACAAAAAACGAGTTTTCGGACAAGCCCGGGTTAATGAGGATCATTATCGGATTTTGCCGTGTTACCGGAAGCCGTTTTGCTTTTTTTGACTATCTTACTCACATTTATAACCGCAATGCGCTGGAAAGGGACATGCCAAAGGCGGACTCCGAGAAAAAGGGATATTATGTGATAGCCGATCTGAACGACTTAAAGATCGTCAACGACACTGTGGGTCATTCGGCGGGAGACGAAATGCTGCAAAGCTTTGCGGAAATTCTATCCGAGGCGGCGGGCAGCAGCGGAAGAGTATACAGACAGGGCGGAGACGAATTTGCGGTCTTATACGATCAAGCTGTCGAACCGTTTTTGCAAAGGCTGTCGGAGCTTTGCGGCACCCATAACGATTTGCGCAGCGTTCCCATAAGCTATGCTGTCGGTTACTGTAGACTGTCCGAAGAGGGCTTTGTTGATACAGCCGATAAAATGATGTATGAAAATAAAAGGAAGATGAAAGGAAAATAATTTCAAGAAGGACGGATACATGAATACATTTTATCTTGTGGATTTTGAAAATGTCGGCAACGAGGGCATGAAAGGCTGCGAAAGCTTGACCCCCGATGATTGCATATATCTTTTTTACACGGAAAACGTAAAAAGCATTGATGTTAATATTGTAGGAAACCATGGCGGAGCAAAGTTTTATGTGCTCAAGGTGCCCGTGCGAAAGCAATCTACCGATATGCACTTGGTATCGTTTCTTGGATATTTGATAGGAATAAATAAGATCGGTGAAAATCGCTATGTTATTATCAGCAAGGATAACGATTATGATAATGTAATACAATTTTGGCGGGAAAAGAAAAAAGCGGATATAATGCGTATTGGAAAAATTTCGGATATCAAGAAAAAGAACGTTAACAATAAAACCTCCGTTGTTAAAAAGCAAAGCTCAGATTCGCAAGCTCAAGCGCAAAATATAAAGGCGAATAACAAGAAAATCAATAACCAAACAAGCGACGCGAAAAAAAGGAATAAACTAAACGTCGAGCTGCAGCAGGAATTGAAAAAAGCTAAGGTTTCCGCCGAGGTGATGGGCTTTGTGACCTCCAATGTAATAAAAAACATCGACGCCGAGGATAAAAAGAATACGGTTTACAAAATACTTGTATCTAAATACGGGCAAGAAAGCGGCTCGGAGCTGTATAAAAGAATAAAAAAATTGCTGTGAGTTTATGAGAGTGAGGTTTGGAGTATGATCTTATCCGATAAAACGATATCCCGAATGCTGACCGACGGCGAGCTTAAAATAACCCCTCTTGCGGAAGAGCAGATACAGCCTGCCAGCGTTGACATAAGGCTTGGAAATACATTCGGTATTGTGGAGGATTCTCCTGCGGGTATTATAACCATGGACAGCGCCATAAAATACAAAACGATCGAAAGCGATACATATGTACTGCTTCCCAATCAATTTGTTCTTGCGACCACAAAGGAATATTTCGAGCTTCCCGACGATCTTACCGCCTTTGTGGAGGGTCGGAGCTCGTTGGGAAGAATGGGCTTGTTTATTCAGAATGCGGGCTGGGTCGATCCCGGCTTTAAGGGAGAGATAACGCTTGAACTGTATAACGCCAATCGCTGCGCCATTGAGCTCATAGCGGGGAGAAGAGTGGGTCAGCTTGTTTTTGCCAAAATGGACGCGTCGGCGCGGAAGCCTTACTGCGGTAAATATCAGGGACAAAAGGGAGCAACGGGATCAAAAGCGTATTTGGATAATGAAATAAAAAAGTGAGGAGAGCTTCCAGTTGAAAAACATCGTTATAATCGGAGCGGGACCCGCAGGACTTACCGCCGCCTATCGGCTTTTGAAAACCGACGGCGGGCAGGGTGAATACAATGTGCGGATATTTGAAGAAAGCGAGCTTATCGGCGGTATTTCCAGAACGGAGCAATACAAGGGCAACCGCATAGACATAGGCGGTCACAGATTTTTTTCCAAAAGTCGGGAGATCATGGATATGTGGCGCGAGATACTTCCGCCGCAGGGCGCGCCCGCAAAGGACGATATAGCCCTGGGACGGGAGCGTTTATATTCGGGCGGTGCGGAAAACGATCCCGAAAAAACCGACAACGTGCTTCTTACCCGCAGCAGAGTCTCGCGGATATATTACCGCCGGCGTTTTTTTGATTATCCCATTTCGCTTAAGCCGCGAACTTTCATAAATATGGGCTTTGTAAATACCGTAAAAGCGGGCTTTGGGTATCTTGGGAGCGTTTTTCGCAAGCTGCCCGAAACGTCGCTGGAGAATTTTTATATAAACCGCTTCGGAAAGCCTTTGTACCAAATGTTTTTCGAGGACTACACCGAAAAGGTTTGGGGGGTCCGCCCGTCCGAGATCGCGGCGGATTGGGGCGCGCAGAGGATAAAGGGCTTATCGGTGGGAAAGGTGATAAAAAACGCTCTGATGTCTCCCTTTAAAAAAGCGGAGGACAAGGTGGAGACCTCTCTTATCGAAAGCTTTTATTACCCCAAATACGGACCCGGTCAGCTTTGGGAAAGGCTTGCCGAGATCAATACTGAGCTTGGGGCAGGGCTTGAAGCTAACCGCAGGGTCGAAAAAATAAACGCAAGAGACGGAAAAGTATATTCGGTAATCGTTAAGAACACCGACAGGAGCTCGGAGGATTTTGGAAAGTGCTCCGAGGAGCCTTGCGACTATCTTATTTCATCTATGCCGATAAAGGACCTGACCGCAGCTATTGACGGCACGCCCGAGCATATTGCAAGAATATCGTCTCAGCTTCCTTACCGTGATTTCATAACGGTCGGACTGCTGCTGGATAAGCTTGAAATAGCTAATAAAACAAAAATAAAGACCGTAAACAATAACGTTCCCGACTGTTGGATATATATACAGGACAGAGACGTAAGGTTAGGGAGGCTTCAGATATTCAACAACTGGTCGCCCTATATGGTGGACGATATGTACGGTCATATTTGGGTCGGGCTCGAATACTTCTGCAACGAGGGGGACGATATGTGGAACGCCTCGGACGAGGATTTCATTTCCTTCGCCATAGGCGAGCTTGAAAAAATAGGGATAATAAAAAAAGAAAATGTTGCCGACAGCTATATTTCAAGAGTAAAAAAGGCATATCCCGCTTATTTCGGGAGCTATTCGGAATTTGACAAAATCAGGGAATACTTAGACTCATTTTCAAATCTATTCTGTATCGGCAGAAACGGGCAGCACCGCTATAATAATATGGATCACTCCATGATGACGGCAATTGCCGCCGCTAAAAGCATTACGGAGGGGATCGCGGACAAAAGCGGAATTTGGAACGTAAATACGGAAAAGGAATACCACGAGATTTCCGAAAATACGGCGGGGGGATAAATGAAAGAGCTATCAATAACAGCTAAGGGAATAAGGGGAGGATTACTCTCCGCAAAAAATAAAAGGCTCTTTGCGGGAGCTGCCGCGCTGATAATATACGCGGTCATAATATTTATCGGCGTACTTAACCATGAATATTGGTTCGATGAAGCGCAGGCGTGGAATATAGCGCGCGACAACAGTATATCGGGTATCTTTTCCATGCTGAAATACGAGGGTCATCCGCCCTTGTGGTTCCTTTTGCTTCATATTCTGACCTCCCTCGGTCTGCCCTGCGAGTCAATGGGCTTTTTGTGCTGGGGAATGTCGGTGCTTTCCGCGGCGCTGATACTGTTTTGTTTTCCCGTAAAGCCTTATTTTAAGGCGGCAATGATATTCTGCTCGGGAATGCTGTTTGTTAATTCCGTAATAGCAAGGTCGTACTGCCTGATAAATTTTTTGCTTTGTATGATCGCAGTCGTATACCCAAAGCGAAAGGCTCACCCTCTGCTGTTCGGTCTGCTTGTGGCTCTTATTGCCAATACCCACCTGTGTATGAGCGGGTTGGCGGGCATATTGGGAGTATATATGCTTGTCGATCTGATAAAGGATCGAAAAACCAATACAAAAAAACAAAATATATTCAATTTGCTTTCCGCCGCTGTTGTGGGGGCGGGGGCAGCTGTTCTTATACTGCCCTTACTGGGCGCTCTTTCGTCCAACAACTTTGCAGCAAATAAGGTGCTGACGGCGGAGGGTATGATAAGAAGCGCGCTTAACGCGCCTTTAAACACGCTGACAAGCTGTATTGCGCCTAATTTGTGGGGAATACATGCGGATATTATGCTTGCCGCTGCGCAGCTTTGTGCGTTGGCTTCGCTGATCGTTATTCGGCATAAAAGACGTACGTTTATCATTACACTTGTTTTCACGCTTTTTTATATTGCGGTATGCGAGGTTATTTGGCACGGAAGCCCCAACAGAGGAAACGTTTTCGTCTTTACCCTTGCGGCAATATTTGTTATGGGACACGGCGAAAAATCCGCGGGTATCGGGCAGCCGAAGGAAAGAAAAGATAATGGCGGCTTGGCGGAAAAGCTGAAGCGGATAGATTCCGATCCGAAAAAAACGGTTACCGTTTTGCTTTCGCTGCTGCTTGCTTTTACGATCCCCTCGGGAGCAAAATATTATATACAGGATATAAAAACGCAGTTCGTTCCCTCAAAAAGCGCGGCGGACTATCTTAAAGCCAACGTCGGGGACAACGACCTGGTGGTGACCTACTACGACGACGCCGCTCAGATCATAGCCTATCTTCCCCAAAGAAAATTTTATTCGATAGCCTTTGACGAGTTTTATTCCTTTAATTTTCACAAGGAGCCCGAGGGAATGTGCGGCTACTCCGAATTTTGCGGTCTTGCCGCCGAGTATGACGGTATTTACTATGTTTCAAGAAGCGCGGGTCTGGATATTCAAGGGATAGAACCGCTGTACGAGAGCTTCGAGTATATTCCGTTTATTTTGGGAGAGGAGCAGGTGAGGATATGGAGAGTATCGGCCGACGATTTGGAAATATTTTTTAATGTTTAGCTTAGGATTCCGTAAAATCTCAGCCATAGGTGCTGTTTTTAACGATTGCGCTTAATGTAATGCTGTTTACGCAACTTAAAAAGACGCAACTTAAAAAGAAAAATTTTTTTAAGTTTCCCCAAAATTCAGCCGAGGCAAATCAGAGAACGATAACAACAATAG